>JBDHHX010000011.1:0-23655 GCA_039589155.1 Gemmatimonadota bacterium
CAGAATGATGCTGAGCTCGGCGATCCGGCGCTGCAGCCCGGCACCATCGATGGCGGGACCGCACCCGCCGACCAGATCGGCGTGCTGGATTCGTTCGCATGGATCGATTTCGAGGGCGGCGCCAACCTGATGGACGCTGCGCTCGTCTCGACCACCAAAGAGATGCTCGGCAACTCCACGCCGGCCGACGACGGCTACGGAACTCCCAGCTCGCAAACCGCCGCCGCCTACATCCAGCAGCCCGTGCAAAAGTACGGCCGCACCACAGGCCTGACCCACGGCCAGGTTTCGGACCTCAACGTGACCTTGAACGTCTGCTACGAGGCCATATTATGGTTGTGCTTCAAACAGGCAAAATTCGTAAACCAAATCGGCATCACGCCGGGCACGTTTAGCGGCGGCGGCGATTCCGGATCGCTGATCGTGACCGACGACGAGAACCTGAACCCCGTCGGGCTCCTGTTCGCCGGCGGTGAGACATACACGTTCGCCAATCCCATAGGTCCCATACTGCAAGCGTTCGGCGTCACCATCGACGACAGCGGCGGCGAGCCGCCGCCGCCGGTGACCGATGTCGCCGTGAGCAGCGTCAGCGCACCTGCTTCCGTCGACCAGGGCACAGTGGTCGATGTCGACGTCGTCGTGGAGAACGTGGGCAACCAGGATGTCGCAGACGACATCACGGTTACCCTGAACAGTAACCTCGACGGCCAGATCGGAGCGGCGCAGACGTTGAACGGCCTCGCCGCGGGCGCATCGACGACCCTTACCTACCAGTGGACGGCGACGGCCGAGGGCGGCCACACACTGACCGCGACCCACAATTTCGCCGACGATCAGGCCGGCAACAACACCGCATCGACTACATCGACGGTCGTCGTACCGCCGACGCCGCTGACCGACATCGCCATCGCCAGTGTGACCGCTCCGGGTGACGCGGACGAGGGAACGATCGTCGATGTCGACGTGCGGGTCGAGAACATCGGCAACCAGGACGTCGGCGCTTTCAACGTAACCCTCGACGGTGATCGCGTTGGGTCGATAGGCTCCGAGGCTGTGGGCGGCCTCACGGCCGGCTCGTTCACCACGGTTACCTTCCATTGGAACACGACCAGCGCAGGCCTCGGCGCTCACAATCTGACTGCCACCCACGATGCCCTAGACGACGTGGACACCAATGACCTGGGCTACGCAACGGTTACCCTGAACGAACCGCCGCCACCGCCGGTCGAGATCCACGTCGGCGACATCGATGTGTTCAGCACCGGATGGTCCGGACGACGCTGGTACGCCAACGTGAGAGTGTTCGTTCACGACGATGGACACAGCCCGATGGAAGGTGTTCTGGTCCAGGGCTACTGGACGGTCCGGAATAAGACCTACGCGTCCAGCTGCACGACCAATACGCTGTCGCCCGAGGATGCCGGGCGCTGCACCGTCGCCCGCGGCAACATCGGCCGGCGTCGCTCCAGCGTGACGTTCACGGTCACGAGCCTCACTATCGCGGGGAAGACGTACAACGCCGGAGAGAACCACGACGGGGACGGAGATAGCAACGGCACAGTGATAACTGTGTATCGTCCTAACTAGATGTCAGGACTTCGCCGCCTGCTGACGCTTGGCGCGGTCGCAGGAGTCATCGCGTGTGGCGCATCCGAAACGCGTGAACAGGCCCAGGACCGGGAAGAGATGGCCCCAAGACCGATAGAAGAGGTGCTCGCCGACCACACCGACGGGTGGATGGAGTTGCGCGGTGTGGTCGGCACGAGCATCGGCGAGTGCGATGGGGCACCCTGCATCAGGGTCATGGTCGTGAAGAAGACCGATGAGCTTGCAGCGAAGATTCCGGCGAAGGTGGAAGGCTACAGCGTGGACGTGGTCGAAACAGGCAGGATCGAGGCGCGCGACACCGGCTAACCGCCGCGCCGCTTCTTCCCCCGGTGCTCCTGCCAGTGACGCAACAGGTCCCCCAGCTCATGCTCCATGAACCGGTAGAAGTCGAGTACCTCTTCCACTCGCTCCCTGCGCTCCGGGCTTTCTGATTCCAGCGCCTCGAGCCCCCGCTCGCACAGAGCCCGGGCCTCCGTTGAGCCGATCAGCCGCTGGCGCAGAAGCCCCTCCAGACCGCCTGGCTTCAACCGGTAGTGGCTCGCCCGCGAGCCCCTTTGGCCCACCCGCTCCACCAGTCCCATGCTCTCCAGCAGGCGCGTGTTGGTGCTGATCGACGCCTTGCTGACATGCAGAGCGTCCACCAGATCTCCGGCCGTACACTCCGGCGGATCGCAGACCTGCAGCCAGGCCCAGATCCGCCCAGCCGTGCGAGACAGTCCCCAGCGGGCGAGGATCAGCCCCCAGCTCTCGGCGTAGCCGGACAGCGCTTCGTAGAGATCGTCGTCTGGGTTCATACAGAGAGTCTTGACAGTTTCGTTGGTTCAATATATACTGAACACACAAGAGTTGTCAACCACTGGCAGGTGGGCGGTTGGGGCGTCTGTTGAACCAACGGCGCCGGTCCTAGTATCCGGGGCCGGCGCCATCTGTATTAGACCACTCAACCCGAGGGACGGGTTTCGGACATGCGCACGCTGACGACTTTCATCGGACTATCACTCCTAGCACTACCCAACATTGCCACCGGGCAAGAGACGGCGGCTGAGATCATCGACCGGGTCGACCGCATCATGCGCGGCGAGTCGAGCTACGGGGTGGCGACGATGGAGGTGGTGACGGAGAACTGGGAGCGGAACATGACGATGGAGATGTGGTCGCTGGGCACCGACTACGCTCTGATCCGCATCACCGCGCCAAAGAAGGAGGAAGGGACCGCCACACTGAAGGCTGACGACGAGATCTGGAATTATCTGCCGCGCGTCGACCGCACGATCAAGATTCCCGCATCGATGATGATGGGCGCCTGGATGGGCTCGCACTTCACCAACGACGATCTTGTGAAGGAGAGCCGCCTGATCGAGGACTACGATATCGAGATCGCCTATGATGGAGCTCGCGAAGGAGTGACGGTGTGGGAGTTCGCGCTCACACCGAAGCCGGAAGCGCCGGTGGTTTGGGGTCGGATCGAGTACCAGGTGCGACAGGACGACCTGATGCCGGTCTGGGCGCGCTACTACGATGAAGACGGCGCCCTGATCCGCACGATGACGTGGAGCGAATACCGTGAGCTGGGCGGCCGACTCGTACCGGCGGTGATGGAGGTCCGCCCGGAAGACAAGCCGGGCGAGCGCACGCTGGTGCGCTATGAAGAGCTCGAGTTCGATATCGACGTCGACGAGAGTTTCTTCTCGCTACAAGCCCTGAGAAGGGGTGGGAGGTAGAGATATGCTCGCGGGCCCCTGGTGGAAGATCGGCTGGCGGAATCTTGGGCGTAACCGGCGTCGCACTCTGATCACGATGGCCGGGCTCGCGTTCGGCTACTTCGCTGTCGTTCTCCTGGTCGGCTGGATGGAAGGGCTGACCGCCGAGATGATCGAGAGCGCCACGAACACGCTGGCGGGCCAGTTGCAGGTCCACGACCTCGACTACCGCCCGGAGCGGAAGATCTACGACACTATCGGCGGCAAGCAGGGCGTCGATGTCTACGCGCTGGTCGAGGAAGTGGCAGCCGATCCGATCGTCGATGCGGCAGCGCCACGCGTGTATGCTGGTGGTCTCGTGAGCTCGGGCAACTCGACCACGGCGGGCCTGCTCATGGGCATCGACCCCGAGCTCGAACCAGGGGTGAGTGTGATCCTGAACGCCGTGGTCGATGGCAGGCCGCCGGCGGCCGGCGCGAACGAGATCGTCATCGGCATCGAGATGGCGCGGCAGCTGGCCGTCGGAGTCGCCGACGACATCATATTGATCGTTCCGGCGGCCGACGGCTCGATGGGCTACGACTTCTTCACCGTGGCCGGAATATTTCGCAGCGGGCTCGCCGAGCTCGACGCTTCCTACGCCATTACGCCGATTGGATCGCTGCAGGAACTCATGGTCCTGGCGCCGAACCGCGTACACGAGATCGCCGCCTCGACGTCCGACCCGTGGCTCGCGCCGGAAGCGGCCGAGCGCATCGCAGCGCGACTGGCATCCCGCGACCTGGAGATCGAGGTCGAGCCGTGGACCCGGCTACGCCCGGAGATGATGGACTACGCCCAGCTCGCCCAGGCCTGGAACGGGATCATCATATTCATCGTCTTCGCCATCGCGATCTTCGGCGTCGCCAATACGATGTTGATGGCCACCTATGAGCGCCGGCGCGAGTTTGCGGTCATGCTCGCCCTGGGTACATCACCTTTCGCCATCGTTCGCTCGGTCCTGGCGGAGGCGTTGGGTCTGGGCGCCATCAGCCTCGCGCTGGGCGCCGTCATCACATTCCCGCTGATGTTCTGGCTCTACAGGTCGCCACTGGATCTGAGCGCGCTCTACGGCGACTTCACGTTCTTCGGCGCACTGATCCGGCCGCAGCTTCGCGTCGGCCTCAACCCCGAGATGTGGGTGATAACCGGTATCGCACTCGTGATCACGGCGTTGGTGGCGTCGCTCTATCCCGCGGCGCGGGCCGCCAGAGTTCCGCCCGCCGATACACTTTCAGGCTTGTAAGATGATGGCACGAACCACGACCCTGTTCCGCCTCGCACTGCGCAACCTGCGCCGCTACGCACGCCGCAGCGGCCTCACCGCTGCCGCCATGATCCTCGGCGGTGCGCTGATGATCTTCTCGCTGACCCTCGGTGACGGCGGCCACGAAGACTGGATCGACTCGGGCGCTCGGATGGGGAGCGGCCATCTCTCGATCCAGACACCGGCATTCAGACTGAGCCGGAAGATCGAGGACCGACTTACGGCCGAAGCTCGCAGCGCCGCCGAAGCCGCACTCGCCCGAGCAGGCATCGCGCCGCGCGTTACCGCCGTCGTTCCTCAGCTCGCCGTCGGCGGACTGGCAAGCTCCGCCAGTGGGGCGCGGCCAGCACAGATCGTCGGCGTCGATCCAATCGCCGAGTCCGACTTCTCGATCCTCGACGACAAGCTAATCGAGGGCCGCTACCTCGAGCCCGACGACGAAGCCTCCGCCTACGTTGGCGCGGGAATGATCGAAGGACTGGACCTGCGCCTCGGCTCACGACTCGTGCTCACGGCACAGGGCGCCGACGGCGAGATCGCCGAAGAGCTGGTCCGCGTCGTCGGGATCTATCGTACCGGCGTCCCGGAGATCGATCAGACGCTCATCCACATCCCGCTCGGCACCGCCGGCTCGTGGCTGAACTCCGGTGACGACGTGACAACCGTCGCCATCCTCGTCGACCGCAGCAGCTCGGTCGAGCCTATCGCACGCGCGCTCCGGACCGAGCTGTTCGACCCGATCGAGACGGGGCAGCTGAACGTGCTCACCTGGCGCCAGTCGTCGCCCCAGCTGGACGCCGCCGTAAAGATCGACGATCTGGGCAACTACGTGTGGCAGGGCATCATGTTCGGCATCATCGCCCTGGGGATCGTCAACACCGTTCTCATGTCGGTGATGTACAGAAAAAGAGAGTTCGGACTGTTGCAGGCGCTCGGCTTCACTCCGCGTCAGACCGGAGGACTCGTGATGACCGAGGGCCTCATACTCACGGCCCTGAGCGGCTTCATCGGAGTCGCACTCGGACTGTTTCTGACCTGGTTTTTCCTCCGTGACGGACTCGACCTCTCCTTCACCTGGGATGAGAGTTTCAACTTCTCGGGCGTGGCGATCGATCCCGTCATCGTCCCGTTATTCACAGCCAAACGGATCGTCCAGTCGCTGGTCTTCATACTGATCATCGGCACGGTCGCATCCGTCTACCCCGCGTACCGAGCGACGCGCATCGACGTCGCCGAAGCGATGAAATTCGAACGATGAACGCTACAAATACAGCGGTGGCAGCCGTCCAGACCGAGGAAGTCTGGAAGATCTTCACGCAGGAAGCAGAAGAGGTCCAGGCCGTACGTGGCGTCGACCTGACCATCGAACCCGGTGAATTCACCGCTATGGCCGGGCCATCGGGCTCCGGCAAGACGACACTGCTGAACCTGATCGGCGGTCTTACGCGTCCGACCCGCGGGCGCGTCTGGGTCGCGGGCCAAGATCTGACCGCAATGTCGAACCGCGCGCTGGCCCGCGTACGGCTCGAACAGATCGGGTTCATCTTCCAAGCCTACAACCTGCTGCCCGTTCTCACGGCGGCGGAGAACGCTGAGTTCCCATTGCTACTGCAGGGCATAGACGGGGGCGAGCGTGATCGGCGCGTGCAGGAACTGTTCGCGCGTACGGGGTTGGATGGCCTGGAGGACCGGCGACCCGGCAAGCTATCGGGAGGTCAACAACAGCGTGTCGCCGTGATCCGCGCCGTCGTCGGCGAGCCGACGCTCGTCCTGGCTGACGAGCCAACCGCAAACCTTGACTCGGCGGCGAGCGACAGGCTGCTCGACATGATGGAGGAGCTCAACCGCGAGTTGGGCACGACTTTCGTGTTCGCCACCCACGACCCGCGGGTCATGGAGCGCGCACGCCGACTGGTTCGACTTGTGGATGGGGCCATAGCCTCAGACGAGCGGCGCTAGCCGCGCCAACCGTGAAACGGGCCACCGCCCTCGCCTCAGTCGCCGTTCTCCTCGGCGCTGCCATTGCGAACGCGCAGATTCCGCAGATCCGTGGCTACTACCTCAACATACCCACCTGGAGCGATTCGAACCTGGCTGCCGTCGGCGGCTTCGGCGACATCAACCGCCTCCGCCTGATGAGCGAGCCCAACTTTGGTGATTTCAGGATCCAGGTCGCCTACGAGCACCTGTTACAGTTATCGCAACGCGCCGGAAGCTCCGCCTCGGGTCTCTTCGTCGGCGCGCCTGGCGGCGGTGAGTGGCTGGACCTGCAGTGGGTGATCGAGGAAACCGATCACGTCTCATGGGCGCACCGCTTCGATCGTCTGAACATCGGCTGGGCGCCCAGCGACGCCCTCGACATGGTTCTGGGCCGCCAGACCATCTCCTGGGCTACGACGCTATTCCTCACGCCGGCCGACCCGTTCATTCCGTTCGACCCATCGGACCCGTTCCGCGTTTACCGCGCCGGCGTCGACGCGTTCCGTCTGCAGTTCTTCCCGGGCCCGCTCAGCGATTTCGATTTTGTCGTTCGACCGGCGGACTTCTCGACCGGTGAAACGCTCTCGGTACTGGGGCGCGGGCGCACCGTTTGGAAAAGCTGGGAACTGTCGGGTTGGCTGGGCATGCTGTACGACGAACCGGCGGCCGCCCTGGGCGCCGCTGGCGGCATCGGAGCCATCGCCGTTCGAGCAGAAGCGGTCGTCCAGCGGGATGACAGTGTCGCCGTTTTGCGCGGCACCATCGGAATCGACGGACTTATAAACGCGTGGGGCAAAGATCTCTATTACGTCTTCGAGTACCAGCGCGACGGTTTTGGCGCCGCCAACTCTGCCGAGCTGGTCCAGGTGATTCAATCGAGGGCCTTCGCCCAGGGCCAGCTACAGGTGTTGGGCCGTGATGAACTCGTCGCCCAGGGCTCCTACCAGCTGCACCCGCTCTGGGCCGTCACTCTTCTGGTCATGACGAACCTCGACGACCCCAGTGTCCTGTTCTCGCCTGCCGCCTCCTACTCGGTCAGCAACGAGATTTCGGCCAGCGCCGGCTTCTTCCTGGGCTTCGGCGATGACACGCCCAGCCTGGCTTCACCGATCCCCTCGGAGTACGGCCTGGTTCCGGCGTTTCTCTACCTGTCGGTGGAGGTCTTCTTTTAGCCGATTACGATCACGATCACGATTACGATCAGAAGCGCGAGCAGGAGTGATGTTTGCCTATCCCGCTCGCGCTCGTGATTGTGATCGTAATCGTGATCGTAATCGACTCAGGAAAGCTAAACCCGAAACGCCTCTTCCTTTTTAGCCGGCTCGGCCCCAGCCCGATCCAACGCCTTCCGGAACAACCAGGCGCTGATCGCCAGCGCCAGCCCGATCCAGAGCACGCCCCAAAACAGAGTCGGGATCCCCGTATACTCCGCCAGCATGCGGGCGTCGGACATAATCTCCGGCCGCTCGAGGACGTCGCTCTTGATGTCGAGGATGGCGTAGAGGCAGCTGGTGAGCCCAAGCGCCGTGAGCAGCATGGCATTGCCCTCGGCATGGAACTCCTTGCCGGCGAGGACGAGCGCGCCACCGAAAGCTATGCCGAAGAGCAAGCCAAACCAGTTTCTGACATAGAAGACCGTGATAATCACGACCATCGCGCCGATCGCTGCCGCGGCGATCTGCGGGACACGACCGCGGCCGCGGGCTGCCCACAGGATCGCAGCGCCAAAGAGCAGGCTGCCGAGGTAGCCGGCGGTAAGCGTCAGGAAGGTGTTGCCGCCTCCACATTGGCACAGACCACCCTGGTCGGCGGTGATCGTTATCCTCTCGATGCTGCCGCCCGTGGCTATAGCCACAGCGCCATGGCTGATCTCATGCAGCAGCACCACGAAGATTTTCAGGGGATAGACTATGGGAGTGTTCCAGAAGAACCACAACACTGCGAAATAGACGGCGAACCCCGCCAGGAATCGAAGGCGTCGCTTGGTAATCTCTTCCATGGCCCGTCTGTTATGACGTGCGGGGTTCGCCGTCCGCACCTGCCCACTGTTCGACCGCGGCCGTCGGTTGTTCGGCCGCCCAGTCACCGATCCTTACGAACCTTCAATCGATAATGTTTCGATCCCCGGCTCGCAACTAGGCGGCTCGCTCCCACACCTCCGCCGCCCGCACGATCCGGCGACATAACCTGACCGCGAGTAGCACGGAGACAACCAACAGCAGGGCGCCGAACAGCGAGGTCCCGAGTCCGCTTTCCGGCGCCACTCTGTCCGACACTCCCGTGGCCAGCAGTCCCACCAGCCCGATCAGGTTGTTCACGGCATGAACGACAATCGCCGGCCGAATGCTGTCCGTACGCCAGGTCACCCAGCCGATCGGCAAGCTCCAGAAGAAGAAAAACAACGCGCCCTGCGGTCCGTGCAGCAGCGCGAATGCCATCGACGTCACAGCGATGGCCAGCCAGGGACGCAAACGCTTCTCCAGCGTCCCCTGCAACATACCGCGGAACAACATCTCCTCGATGACAGGTGCGAGCAGCGCGACGGCGATCACCAGGATGATGCGTTCGAACGTGCTATCGGCGGAGATCACGAAGTCGACGTCCTGCATCGGTGGCCCGAGCAACAAGGTCGCCGAGACGTTGCCCAGTAGCAGGGCGAAGCCGAGACCGAGGGACGGCGCCAATGCCGCACTCGAAATCTGTCTCAACCGCAGCGCGCCCCACACACTCTGGCCCGTGACTGCCAGCGTGCCGGTCACGCCGAACAAGAAACCCAACTCGAGAACCAGCGCACCGATCGCCAGCGACTCCGTCAACAGGTACGCCGTTCCGCCGAGCGTCATAGCCAGGATCAGCCCCAGGACGAAGGCGGCGATGACCGTACCCAGCCCGGGACCGTCCGGCTGCCGGGGCGGCTCGTCGAAGCCTTCGTCAGGCACGTTTACGATTGGCGGCTCGTCGGCCTGCTCGGGCATGGCTTTAACGTTCTGGTGTCGCCGGCATCTACTACAAAGAAGGTGTGGGCATTCGGGCGCGTTGCAAGTTCCGAGCCCACAGCCGGGCCACGGACCGCGGCCGCGAGATGTGGAGCGCGTGCTGCAGGTGGGGACCGATGCCTACATCGAGGCTCGGCTGCGAAAGACGCCCGTGAAACCGCTCGGGTTGCGCACACCAGGTGTGGACGGGGCTATGCGCAGGATGATGCGGTGACCGTAACTCGAGCTTTCACGGGCACGATGTGAGTTGAAGGTAATGCTGGGTCGGGAGATCGCAGTGATGGGGATCACTGAAGGGGAGTTCGTTCTCGAGCTTCTGGCCCAGCATACTTTAGCGGGAGTCTTCGCCGAAGCACTGGCCGGCCAGCTCGGTGTCAAGTAACAGGACCGAGTTTTCCGAACTGTCAGGTCTACCGCGCCAAATTCTTGGGTCTGACAGGATAACAATCCTTCCATGCTCCTTTGCGTGGGCTGGCCTTTGCTTCGGTGGTTTGAGTTCGATTCAATCTGCTATGGACAGCCTCCTCGCCAGCCGCTAACGTAGTGGCGCAAATCTAACAGGCAGAATCGTTACAACCCGGGGGGCTGAATCATGAAACTGTCCGTCAAGGCGCTGGCACTTACAATGGGGATTCTCTGGGCCGCCGCGTTCTTTCTCGTAGCAACCCTCAATCAGTGGAAGGGCGGTTATGCCCTGCCGTTCCTCAACATGGTAGATTCGGTATACCCCGGGTATGACATGGGCGGGTTCGGCTCGGTCATCATCGGGATGCTTTATGCGTTTGTGGATGGACTTATTGGCGGTGCGGTCATTGCCTGGTTGTACAATAGGCTTTCAGTATAGTTCTTGTTGGTATTGGGAATTCTCGAATAGGACTCGGGGAATCGGGGAATCGGGGAGTTAGGGAAGCCCGAGACTCACTGCTTCCGCCCGCTGCTCTTCTCGTTGCGGCGGGCGGTGGCAATGCTGGTTACGAATATCGCGATGAGTTCGTCGGTTTCCTGAATGGCATCCGCTAACGGCGCCTTCACACCCATTTCCAGGACTCTCACAAACTTCAGCCACACCAGTGTCTCTCTCAGTTCCTTGAGACAGATCTTGAACTTGTGCACGAAATCGCGCCTCGACTCCGACGATCGAGCCTCGGCGTAATTGGCCGCCGGTGACGTCCCGCAACGAATCAGCTGACTAGAGAAGTGCCGCCCAACGCCCGTGCGCGGCAGATCCGCCGCAACCCGGCACACCATAGCCCCCAACTCCACCAGCCGATCTTCCAAATCATACACCTTCTTATCAACCATTCGACAACCTCCCCGATTCCCCGAATCCCCGATTCCCCGAATCCGATTCGAGAATTCCCAACAAAACCCCAACATTCCAACCCCCAATCAATGGCCAATCCCTCATCAAACCCTCAACGAAACCCCTTCCTCCCCCGGATCGTAGTGCTTCTCAGACGGTCAAAACCCGGTTCCAACCCTATCACGGCTAGCTATGTCTAATCCCGTGGGAATCCACCCACACCGGCCGCCCCCGCTGGGGGCGGGCCGGCATAGGTCCATTCGCGGAGGCACAATCATGAAGGCATTACTGAGTGCCCTGCTGGCCGCCGGACTGGTAGCCCTGGCGGCGCAGCCGGTTTCGGCCCAGCAGGAGTTTTCGTTCGAAGGCGACCAGGTCTTCGTATCGAACCTCATCGGGGAGATCACGGTCAGCGGCCACGACGGCTCGCGGATCGTGGTCAGGGCTCACGCCCGCGGCGACGACGCCGGGATCCTCGACTTCCAGGTCAAGGAGGGTGGCCGCGCCGAGTTCCACGTCGTCTACCCGCTGGACCAGGAGCTCGACTACAGCTACCCGCGGCGCGGCGGTGGCCGCATGAAGACGCGGGTCGAGAGCTGGCGCAAGGCGAGCTCCTTTATGGAGGATCTCTACAGCGGCGTCTCGGGCCGGGACGAGATCGAGATCCGTGACGGCCGCGGCTCAGAGGCCTGGGCCGACCTCGAGATCCTGGTGCCCCGCGGTGTGAAGACTCGAGTGCGGCTGGCGGTCGGCGAACTCGAAGCCAGGAACGTCGAGGCCGACATCTTCCTCGACACCTACAGCGGCCCGGTGCGCGCCTCGAACATCACCGGCGAGACGATCATCGACACGGGCAGCGGTTCCGTCGTTGCCAGCATGATCCGCGGTGACCTGAACATCGACACCGGTTCGGGCAGCGTCGAGGCAAGTGATGTCACGGGCGACGACATCTTGATCGATACCGGCAGCGGCCGTGTCACCCTGGACAGGGCCACGGGTCGCAGCGTGACGATCGACACCGGCAGCGGTTCGGTAAGAGCATCCGAGATCGACGCCAACGACACGGTCATCGACACCGGTTCCGGTTCCGTGACTCTAGATCTCGTGCGCATGGGCACCGGCCGCCACGTGATCGACACCGGCAGTGGCGGCGTGACCGTCTACTTGCCCAGCGATGCATCGTGCGAGATCATTGCCGACACCGGTAGCGGCGGTATCGAGCTCGACATACCGAACGCAACGCTCAGCAAGCTGAGTCGCGATCGCGTAGAGCTTTCGGTCGGCGGCGGCGACGGCCGCCTCGAGATCGACACGGGCTCAGGCTCGATCAAGCTCCGCACCCGTTAGACGTCTTTCAACGGGCCGAGCGGTACGTCCGTGCCCTGAGGTCATGTAATATTGACCGGGCGCCCGCCACGGGTGCGGGCAGCCGCCGGCCCGTTGTTATTTGATCACGCGGAGCCCGCGCTTGAAACACTTCCTCATGACAGCCATCGCGTCGGTAGTCGCCACCGCGTGCTCGACTGCCGCTGATGAAACGACCACCTCAGCGGACGACATGATCGCCGTCGCCCGCCTGATGGTGACCTTCGATCGCGTGATCTCGGAGGAAGACACCGAAGGGCTGCTCGCCTTGATCGCCGACGACGCCGTCCGCATGCCGCCCGACCAGGCCGCCGTGGTCGGGAAGCGGGCGATCGGGGCTCACTATCGCGATCTCTTCGACCGTTATGACATCGAGGTCGTCCACGAGCCGCTGGAAATCGACGCCGCCGGTGACCTCATCATCCATCGCGGCAACGTCACTGGCACGATGACGCCCCGGGCCGGTGGTGAGCCGATTCAGCTGAACGACAAGTACCTGTACGTGATCAAACGGCAGGCCGACGGTTCGCTGCTCGTCTGGCGCGAGATGTTCAATCGAAGCGCGCCGCCCGGCTGATCAGACTGCCGCGCGTGCCTCGCGTGGAATCATCATCTTCCAGAGGCCCAGGCCGAGCAACGCGTTGACCAGGAAGTGAGCGGTTATCGCCGGCCAGAGACCAGCGCCGGCCACCACGGGCAGACAGAGAACGAAACCCATCGCGAAGGCCCGCACCATTCCCGCCTGGCCCTGGTAACCGTGCAGCACGCCGAAGGCCAGGTTCGCGACGACTGCCGCGTACCAGCCGTTCTCCAGCCAGCCGTTCAACCCGGCGAGCAGGAAGCCGTGATACGTCAGTTCCTCACCGAATCCGGCGCTGGCCGAGACGCCCATGAACAGGCGCAAGTCGCGTGAGCCCTGCGGCATGAGATGGTAGGTCAGCCGCGACTCACGAACACCGAGCCGCGCCGCGCCGCGGCTGATCGCGAAGTTGCCGAGCAGCGCGGCAACCGTCACGCCCAACGTCCATAGGAAGAAACCGACTGCGTCGGTCCCGTGCAGACCGATGGCCGATAGCGAGATGCTCTCCACTAGGGCGACGATGATGGTGAGAGCGGCCAGAACCAGGATACCGACGATGGCTGAGACGTAGAGGCTCGGTCGCGGCGGAAGCTCTAGCTCGCGCTCGTCCGGCTGCAAGAGCGCCAGCAACGGCACGCCGACCAGCAGGACAATCACAAAAACACGCCCGGCCCAGCCAAACTCGACGGCCGGCGCCAGGTCCTGGAATATCGAAACGAGTTCGATCACGGCTCTGAGGTTCCGCCTCGAATCAGGTCGATGGCGCGGTGCGCGAGTCGAGCCGCGACGTCGGCAGTAACCTGCTCGGTGTGGACTACGACCGGCGATTCATCCTGTTCCGGCGGCTCGAAACGCTGATGCATCACGATCACGCCACCGCTGTCGACCGCCTCGTTTCGCATCTCGTTCCGTTGCAGGCAGACGCGTAGCGGGCACTTCAGATAAACCAGCAACACCGCGTAGCCCAAATCGCGGACCGCCTGGCGAACATCCCTGCGAAAGAACGCACCGTCAAGAACGATGTGGCGCCGCTCGGCCGCGAGTCCGTCGAGCCGCGCCCTGAGTTTCTCGTATTGGCCCTTGCGTGCGCCCACCGCCTCGGCCTCGACGACCTCCACATCGTCCAGACGGGCGGCCAACTGAGCTGCCAGCGTGGTCTTGCCGGAACCGGGCAGACCGCACAGCATGATCAGGAGAGTTCGACCGTCACTGTCTACTTCACCTGGCATGGCACACAAGACCGAGTATACGGTTACGCGCCTCAAACGGAGCCTGCGAGAAATGGCAGATCCGGAGGCCCGGCGTTCTCAGAAAAAGTTCTTCAGGGAGCCCGTTCGCAGCCTCGGTGTCCGGGTACCCGAGATCAGGCGGCTGGCCGGCGCGGCGGCAAAGGGCTACCGCAAGGCGAAGCTCCAGTTCGCCGAGATCCTCGATATCGCTGACGGGCTCTGGGCCGGCGGCATCCTCGACGAACGCGTCCTCGCTATTGTCATCGTCTCGAAGTTCGCACGACAGCTCGAGCGGAGTCACTGGACGCAGCTCGACGGCTGGGTCGATACGCTCTCGAACTGGGGCGAGACCGACGGCCTCTGCTGTGAGATCCTAGCTCCGCTCTTAGCGAAAGATTCCTCCCTAGTCAAGAACCTCAGAAGCTGGACCAAAAGTTCCAGCCGCTGGCGTCGCCGCGCCGCCGCCGTCGCCCTGGTGAAGGCGGCCAGGGCCGGCGAGTTGCACGATGCCGCCTTCGACATCTGCGATCGGATGGCCGAGGACCGCGACGATATGGTGGAGAAAGCCGTGGGCTGGCTGCTCAAAGAGATCTCCCGGACCGCGCCAAAGGCCGTCGTCGCCTACCTGCTCGACAACATCGAACGGCTGTCGCGAACCACCGTTCGCTACGCTTGCGAGAAGCTGCCAAAGGCGCAGCGAAACCGGGTGATGTCGGCGTAACCCTCCGGCTGGCGTCGCACTCGGCGGCTGTTAGAATACCCGGTGCAACGACGACAACCGAGAGGGGATTTGCGAGCCGCCGGGCCTACTTTCGAAATGGGTCTTCGCGCGCTACGGGCGACTTGCCTGGGCGCCGTTCTCTCCACTGCCGCCTGTGATTTCACCGAGCCGCAGTGGGAAGTCGACCTCATCCTTCCGTTCAACAGCGATACCATAGCGTTCGAGGACGTGCTGCCCCCCGGCATCACCATCGGTGAGATCGAGGGCGAGCTCGCCTTCATCATTCCGGCGATCGCCGACAGCACGAGCTTTACGCTAGGCGCGGCCTGCGGTTCCCCCTGCAGTACCCTGCAGGGTCAAACGGTGCCGGTGCCCGGCTTCGCATTCGTCGATACTCTCGATATCGCCCTCGGCTCGACGCTGCTGTCGATAGAAATACGCGATGGCACGATCAGCTACATGATCAGACACGATCTCGGGTTTGACCCGCTGCGGCCGCACGCGGATCCCGACTCAGCGGGCTCGATCACGCTGGTGACGTCCAGTCTCAGCACCGGCGAGCTTCTGGACAGCACCGTGATAAGCGGAGCGACTGCCACGTTTCCCTCGGGACAGGGCCTCCAGGGCAACATTGATCTAGAGGGCAAGCAAATCGACGGTGGCACTCGTACCATCCTCACGCTCGACTCACCGTTCGACGGCCAGACGGCAATCGTTGATACAGCGGCAAGTCTCACGGCGTCGGCGGCGCTCCTGGGCATCTTTGTGGATGGGATAAACGTCGTCGTCGACAGCGATACCCTGAGGGAGCGCTTCACGGTCGACCTGCCACCGGAGATAAGGGAGCGGCTGATCGAAGATCTTCTCCCGGGACTCGACAACTTCGTGCAGGCCGCAAGACTGGTGATCGAAATCCAGCACGGAATAAACATTTCGGGAGGGCTCGATCTCGCGCTGGCAGCAGATACGACCGATCTGTTCTCGGGTAACGCCGACGAGGTACTGCTCGAGAACATCGACTTCTCGACCGCACCGAACGGACGCACCGAAGAGCGGGAGATCAGCCCGGAGGACGTGGTCCTGATCGCGGAGGCAGAAGAGCTGTTCGTCGGTTATGAAGCGGTCGTTTCGGGCACAGGACCCGGCTTCTCCGTGCGTCTCCTACCCGGCGACGGGGTGCTGATCAAGCTCACGATCAGCGCCAAACTACGGCTGCAGCCATGAGAGCGCGTCGGCTGATGAGAGGCCAACTGGCGGCCGCGATGTTGGCCGCCGCCCTGATCGGCTGGGCGGGCGATGCCGCGGCCCAGGCCATCAACACGAGCGCCGCCAGCATCGGGTTGGCCGGCGCCTACACGGCGCGGGCCCGCGGTTTCGAGGCCGCCGGCTGGAACCCCGCTAACCTGGGTCTGGCCGACGGACCGGAATGGTCGCTCGGCCTCCCGGCGGTCCGCGGTTCGTTTCAGAGCAATTCCTGGTCGTTCGGCCAGTTCTCAGATCTCTGGGGTGAGTTCCTCGACGACGCGGCCAAGAACAAGCTGCTCGATACAATTCGGCGCGGTGACCCCGGCCGGCGCTTCACCCTGGAGGCCGACGCCGACGCTCAACTTATCGGCTTCAGCTACTGGCGCTTCGCGTTGAGTCTCGGAACCGTGGCCGCCGCCGACGTCAACTTCGCCGACGACCTGATGGAATTCGTGCTTTTCGGCAATGCCGGCGATGAGGGTGCGGGCGCCGATCTCGATTTCTCCGCCTCAGACGGCGACGCCTGGTGGATAAGCAGCGTTGGACTGTCGTACGGACAGCCGATCCGCATCGGCAACCTAGAAGAACGCGGCTTCGACGTCGCTCTCGGCATCACCGCCCGCTACCTGATCACGCACGCGCTGGCCGGCGTGAACGATCTCGGCAGCGTGCTCACCGAAGATCCGCTGACGGCAGGAGTCGATGCCGAGGTCATCTACTCGGGGAACGCGAACGGCGGTGGCTACGCAATCGATCTCGGACTCGCCATGACATGGGAGTCGTGGAGCGCCGGGATCGCCTTCGAGAACCTGATCGGAGATGTCGATTGGGGCCGAGAAGAGTTCGAATACAGCGGCCTGGTGGCCAACACCGGATTCGGCGCCGCGACGGCGGAAGAGATCACTGGGAAATACGCAGAGCTGGACCCCGCAACGCGGCAGCGTGTCGACGGCCTCCTGGAGAGCGCTGATCTCGCCAAGCGAGTGCGGTTCGGCGCCGCGTACCAGCCCAGCCGCAAGCTGTTTCTCTCGGCGGACTACCAGGAGATCATCGGCGGCATGCTTCGGCTTGGCTGGGAGCACCGGCTGTCGGCCGGCGCCGAGTGGCATCCCTGGCAGTTCCTACCGCTGCGCCTGGGGCTGACCACCAACTTCGATAAGGTCGCCGTCGGCGCCGGTCTCGGTCTCGAGGTGAAGTTCTTCTATTTCGACCTGAGCGCCGGCCGCCAGTTCCTCGCCGCCGGCGATGAGCTGATACTGGCGGCCTCGATCTCCATCTGGCCGCAAGGCCGCTGACCCATTGCACCACTCGTCTACTCGTCTACTCGCCTACTCGCCCCCGACCTCTCGGACACAATCTCCGCCAGAACCCGCGCCTCCACGTTACCACCACTGACAATCACGCCCACGTTCTCGCCACGGCCAGAGAACTTGCCCGATAGCAGCGCCGCGATACCCACAGCGCCGCCGCCTTCAACCATCAGCTTGTGCTCGGTCGCCGCGAACGCCATCGCGTCGCGGATCTCGGCTTCCGTCACGAGAAGGAACTCGTCAACCAGTTCGTCGACCAGTCGGAACGAGTAGCGGTTGTCCAGCCCGATGCCGCCCGCCAGTGCATTGGCGATTGTCTCCTCTTCCGGATAACTGATCGGTTGGCCGGCCTGCAGGCTCTCGTGCATCACCCGGGCATTGGCCGCCGAGACCGCGACCACCCGCAGCGTCGGCTCCTGTCGCTTGAGCGCCAGCGTAATTCCCGCGATCAAGCCACCGCCGGAGAGCGGAACGACAACGGTGTCGAGCTGCCGGTTACTCTCCAGAAGCTCCGATCCGATGGTGCCCTGGCCCGCGATGACGTGCGGGTCGTCGAACGGATGGACGAAGACGAGGTTCTGCTCCCGCTCCAACTCCAACGAGCGTGCTTCCGCTTCGTCGTACGTCTGGCCGTGCAACACCGTCTGCGCCCGGTGGCGCCGGATCGCCGCCAACTTGGTGGGATCCACCCACTCCGGCACGCAGACCACGGCGTGGATGTCGTAGAGGTCAGCCACGTAGGCCACGGCACGGCCGTGATTGCCGCTCGAGCAGCAGACCACGCCGCGCTCCCGCTCGCTGTCGTCGAGCGACAGGATCTTGTTCGCCGCACCGCGGACCTTGAACGATCCGGTGACCTGAAGGTTCTCGAGCTTGAGCTGAACGTGGGCGCCCGTTAGCGCGTCCAGCTCCGCCGACGCCAACAGCGGCGTCTCTACCGCCACACGAGCAATTCGCTGGCGCGCGGCCTCGACATCGATTTCTTTCATTCAGCTCTCCACGACCACAGGAGACAGGGAAGCAGGAATGTAGGAATAACGTCTTGTATTGGGAATTCTCGAATAGGAATTGGGGATTCGGGGAATCGGGGAGTTGGGGAACAGCAGATATGCCCGGCCGGGTCAGGCTTCCCGAATTCCCCGATTCCCCGATTCCCCGAATGCTATTCGAGAATTCCCAACAAAGAAAAAGGGGCGCGAATCGCGCCCCTCTTTCAACATCATCCAGGCCTGTTATGATCGCCTGATCTGTATGCTCCCATTAACCGTCTTGATCACCAGTGACCGGCCACCGCCCCCGATCGTCCCCTTCAGGTGGCGCGGTGAGAACCGGCCTTCCACCGTCAGCGGAAAGTCGCTCGAGATCTGACCGTTCACGGTCGAGACGCTGACCTCGGTGCTCAGGTCGCTCGGCATCTCGAGGGTCACGCCGCCGTTCACCGTGGAGAAATCGAGCGTGCCGTCCCAATCGGCCCGTCCCATCGACACCGTGATCGAGCCGTTCACCGTCCCGGCTTCCGCCACCCCTGTCGCATAGATGTCGATGCTGCCGTTCACGGTGTGCGCGTACACGTCGCCCTCGATACCGCGGGCATCCACGCCGCCGTTCACCGTGCGGCCGATGAAGTCCACGCCGTCTGGCACGGTGACCGTGAACTCGACCTCGACGTTGTAGTGGTCGCGGACGTTCGTCCGACCTCTGCCGCCGGGCTGGCACTCGTTCGGCCGCTCATCCTCGTCGGCCGGGTAGACGGCGCAGATGGTCACGCCATCGCCGTGCTCCAGCACCACCATCTCTATCTCGGCCGGGTCACTGTCTCGCTTCCCCTTCATCTCGACCCGAACCACGACCTCGTTGCCGGATCCGCGCTCGGCGAGGATCTCGCCGTTGATTCCCTTGATCTCAATCGCGTCGCCGCGGTCGACTCGGCCCTCCCAGTCCCAGCTTCGCCTGTCCTGCGCCGCCGCCTGCATCGGCGCCCACATCACCAGGACCGCCATCAGCAGAATCGCGCCATACTTATTCATTCTCTTACCCTCCGTTAACCTGCCCGCTGCTCTCTATCGCCGCAGCAACTGAATGTTGCCATCGAACGTGCTGAGATCGATCCGTGCGCCGCCTTCGCCGAGCGTGAAGTTGAACTTCCGGCTCGCCTGCGTGCCCTGCAGCTGGATCGGGAATTCCGACTCGAACTCGCCGTCGAACGTGGCCACCGAAATCCTGGCGTTTACGTTCGTCGGTATTCTCACAACGATGTCGCCGTCATGCGAGGTCAACTTGTAGCGGCCGTCATCAGCGACCGTGCCCTCGTAGTAAACGCTTCCGTCGACGGTCTTCGCTTCGACGCCGGATGACGTGATGCCCTCCAGCGTGATGTCGCCATCGATCGATTCGGCGTACAGCTGGCCCTCGAAATCGAAGACGCTGATGCTGCCGTCCATGTTGTTGGCTTCCAGGTCACCCGTGCCGCCCTGCACGACGACATCGCCCTCCACCGACTTGAGCGAAATCTCACCACCGCAGGCGCGGATCTCGACGTCGCCTTCGAGCGTTTCGACGTGCACACCGTTCTCGGCGCCCTGCACCGAAATGTCGGTGTAGAAGCCCCAGAGGTCGACCGCCATCCAGCTGGGGATCGTCACATTGAAGTCGACCGACTCCGGATGCCCGTGTCGAGCCTCGGTCTTCACGTTCACCGCCGATCCGCTCTGGAAGACCTTGATGCGGTCGTCGCTCGAGTAGCTGGCCTCGACCCTGACCTGGTCGCGGTTCCAGGACCTGATCACGATCTCGCCCGCATGATTGCGGAGCTCGAGTCGGTCACCACGGCTGACGTCCAGCGTGGTGTCCATCTCCTGGTCCTGGTAGTCCCAGTCATCGTGATCCTGGTACCAGTACATGTACTCGACGTCGGGGATCTGGATCGTGAACGATGGGATCTCCATCATGTCATAGACCAGGTCCAGCTCGAACCCCTCGAAGTGGTAACCCACATCAGACACCGAGAACTCGATCGCCGGGATCTCGATGTCGAACTGCGGAATACTGATCGCCGGAATCTCGATCTCGATCGGGACACGGACCTCGTGGACCCGCTCGTCGGTTCGCTCCTGGGGCGACGCAAGCGCCACCACCGCACCCAACAACAGCTTGCTTAACATTGCTCTTCCTCGTCCAAACGATTTAGCTGACCGCTCCGGCCATCCGCGCTGCCTGTCGCAAGAACTCCAGCTTCTGCCTCATGGTCACGGCCAGGTGCTCGTGTAGATACGCGCTGGCCGGATCCTGCGCGATCGCTCGCTGCGCCTGCGCAATGGCCCGGTCGATGATCCACAGATTCTCTTCGATGACACGCACCGTCGCCGTGTCGAGCTGCTCGCGGTTCGACAAAAGCGTCCGCTCCAACTCGGCGATAGCCGCTTCGTACTGGGTTGAGATAAGGCTCGCAGCCGGCTCGGCAACGGCCGGCGCTTCCACGATTGCTGGCTGCTGCTCCGGTGCAGCTGCCCGCGTCGCCAGATAGGCGCTCCCACCGGACAGCACCATCAGCGCGACGCTCGCTGCCGCCAGTTGCGGCAACGAGAACGAGAACCGACGCACGCCGAGATCGGCGACCTGCCGTTCCCGGTACTCATCGATGTCGGTCACTTCTCCGCCCGCGGGCGCCGCGCCGATCCGCCCCGCGATACCGGACCACAGGTCGGCCGCTGGCGGACGGTCCCCGAGCGACTTAGCCCGCTCAACCACGCGCCGCAGCTGCGCGAGCGCTTCGGCGCATTCCTCGCACTCGGCAAGGTGCGTCTGCAACTCCTGCAGCTCCGTGGCGGCCAGCTCGCCGTCCAGGTATTCAGACAGTCTGTCAGTCCAATGATCGCTCATGCCACGACTCCATCACCCATCTAAGTACTCGCGGAGAATCATCCTTGCCCGGTGCAACTGTGACTTCGACGTTCCTGTGCTTATTCCCAGCATCCCCGCGATCTCGTCGTGCTTGTAGCCCTCCACATCGTGAAGGACGAAAATCTGCTGCGCTCCATCCGGGAGAGTCCCCATCGCGGCCTCGAAGTCGATCGCCGCCTCCGCCCCTCTCGGCTTTTCCGAGAGCACTTCCAGCACTTTCTCTCCGTCCACGAAACGCTCCCTCGAAATCCCCAGCTTCTTGCGCCGTCCCAAGATCACGTTGATCGCCAGTCGGTGCAGCCAGGTCCCAAATGCCGCCTCCCCACGAAAGCTGCCCATCTTCTCCCAGGCCCTCACGAAGACGTCCTGGGTCACCTCATCCGCCAGATCCTGCCCGATCATCCGGCGCGCCAGGCTATGGATCCTGGCCACATGCTTGTTGTAGAGGCGTTCAAATGCCCGCGTATCTCCAGCGGCGGCGAGCGCCGCCTCGTCGACGTCTGCAGGCCGCAAGTCCCTGTCGTGCTTCAGGTTAGCAACTCTCCCGGGCCCCAGACGCCCCTCCTTTCACCCATTGAGATACCACGGGTGGCGGGATGGTTGGAACCGCTTTTCCCAGTTTCGCACACCTCAGACCGAGCCCTCGAGGGCCTCCGGCCGGCTGACGAAGAGCAGGGCCAGAGCGACGCCGGCGCCCAGCGCCAGCAGCGTGGTATTGCCGATGAGCCAGCCGATGGCGAGGGCGGCCAGGCCGCCGCCCTCGGCGATGGCCCAGCAGACCACGGCCTTGGGCTGGTTGGCCCTCCACCACTCGTCTCGGCTCGAACCGGCGGTGGGAGCGGGGATACGGGAGCGCACCAGGTAAGATGCGAAACCGGACGCCACCAATACGGCGCCGGCCACCAACTTGAGGATGCCGGCCGTCTCGGCCGGGAACTCGGAGCTCATGCGGGTGCGTAGGAAGAGGAACACGGCGAAGAGGATCACGACGCCTGCGGTGATTGCGGCGTGGATGATCCGCGCCGTTGTCGCCGAGCCCGGCACGCTTTTGGGTCGCTGCTGTTCCGTCATTGGCGCTCCTCCACGACATATGCCTCCATGGCAAAATACTCCGGCAGACCCAATCGATCCGCTCGCGCAGCCGTCTCAAGGTTGCGCGCCTCCACCCGCTGCCAGAACTCCCTGTCGTCGTAGCCGCCCGGGAAGGGCGCCACATCCTTCTGCGACTGGTGCTTGAAGATGGCCATAATCTTCTTGCGCAGCTCTTCCTGCGAAAGCGGTACGAGTACATCGGCGCTCGTCAGCGTCCACTCCTCCCAAGCCCCGCGATACAGCCACACCTCCGGCACGGTCGCCTCAAAGCGCTCCAGCGCTCCGTCTATCGCCGCCTTACATAATCGGTGCGTGCCGTGCGGGTCGGAGAGATCGCCTGCCACGAATATCAGCTGCGGCTGGTGCTCTTCCAGCAGCGCCAGAACGATCGCCACGTCCTCGTCGCCGATCGGACGCTTCTTGACTTCGCCCGTGCGGTAGAACGGCAGGTTGAGGAACCGGGCCGCCGAGCGCGGAAGACCGACGGCAGCAATCGCCGCCACCGCCTCCGATTCGCGGATGAACCGCTTCAAGCCCTGTACCCGGTCCGAATCCAGGTCGCCCGGGCGCTTGCGATGAAACGCCTCCTCGATCTCCCTCCGCAACTCGGCGATCTGCGCCGCATCCATGTCCAGCGCCGGAGCCGAGCGCTCGATGAAATCCAGGTGGCGTTGAACGTCGTGGTCAAACACCGCGATGTTTCCGCTTGTCATGTAGGCGACCACGACGTCATTGTCGTTCTCCCATAACTTCCGCAGGATGCCGCCCATCGAGATTACGTCGTCGTCCGGGTGCGGCGAGAAGACTACGATCCGTTTGCCCGCCACTAGCTTCGAGCGGCCACGTACTTTGTCCGTCAACCGGTTGAAGATCTCGCCGTTTATCTCGCCCGCTAATGCGTAGAGGTTGAGCAGCGGGCTCAAATGGTTCTCCCGGTAGTCCTGGGCCGAGAGCTTGAGGATCGCCTTGTCGGTGCGCTCGGCCAGCCACACTACCGCCCGCTCGCGCAGCGGCACCGTCCACTCGACGCTCTCCAAAAGCCACGGCGTCTTGATCCGAGTCAACTCGCTGGCCGCCGGCACATCGAGGTACATCGTGGCGTTGGGGTGCTGCTGCAGGTAGGTGGCCGTCACGTCCTGCGATACCGGGTTCTCTACCGCGCGACGAACGACCGGCGCCTTATGCTCGCCCGTCGCCATCAAGGCGACTTCACGAGCTTCCAGGATCGTCGCGATCCCTATCGTGATCGCTTCAAGCGGTACATTGTCCTCGCCAAAGAAGTCCGCCGCCGCATCTCTGCGCGTGATCGTGTCCAGT
>JBDHHX010000012.1:0-28461 GCA_039589155.1 Gemmatimonadota bacterium
CGATTCGGGGATTCCGGCATTGGGGAAATCGGGGAGCCGCGAGTGTACGGTCAAATCGCTTTGCCCAGATCCACGAATGCCCGAATCCCCGAATCGACTTCGACGATCCCCAACAAACCGAACTCCCCAATTCAGAATCCCGATCTCCAGATTGACGATTCCCCCAGCCACAAGTCCTCTAACTTGCCTTACGCCTTCATTCTAGCGATTCTAAATACAGGTTGATTCTAGCACTACACCGGCTCCCGCCTCGCGTGTAGGAGTTGGCAGCGGGGCGTCCCCTCCTGTAGGGCCGCCCAATTACCCTCAACCAGGCGATTCTCGCATGGCGTCGGAACGTGCCGCCAGGACGGTCGAGCGCGCCGACGGGGGACGGACGTCGTCAGCGGACGGCGCTCCGCCGCCGTTGCCGGCAGACTTCCTCGATGCGATCGGGGAAGAGCGGGAGCGCCTCGACCTCGATCTGCTGGCTCGTGCCTTCGATTACAGCCAGCGCGCCCACAGCGGCCAGAAGCGCAAGTCGGGCGAAGACTACATCACCCACTGCATCGAGGTCGGGAAGATCCTCGCCGATCTCTACCTCGACTCGGCGTCGATCTGCGCCGCCTTCCTCCACGACGTCGTCGAGGATACCGACGTCGGCGTCGAAGAGATAAGGCAGGAATTCGGCGACGAGATCGCAACCATCGTCGATGGCCTGACCAAGTTGGGCCGCGTCGAGTTCAGTTCCAGGTCCGAAGCACAGGCCGAGAACTTCCGCAAGCTGCTGCTCTCCATGGCCCGTGACGCCCGCGTCATCAGCCTCAAGCTCGCCGACCGGCTGCACAACATGCGGACGCTCGATGCGCTGCCGCAGGCCAAGCAGCGGCGGATTGCTCGGGAGACGCGGAACATCTACGCGCCCCTCGCTCACCGGCTGGGTATGGCCCGCGTCAGGTGGGAGTTGGAGGACCTCGCCTTCAAGTATCTGGAGCCGCAGGCCTACAAGCAGCTGGCCAAGAAGGTGCGCGATCGCCGCAAGCAGCGTGAGGCCTGGATCAAGCAGTTGACCGAGCCGCTGCAAGAGGAGCTCGAGGCGGCAGGTATCCATTGCATGGTGAAGGGCCGGCCGAAACACCTCTGGTCGATCCACAAGAAGATGGACAAACGCGGAAAGCCCTACGACGAGATCTACGACCTCATGGCGATCCGCGTGAAGACCGACAGCATCAAGGACTGCTATCATGCGTTGGGCGTGATTCATAACCGCTGGACGCCGCTCACCGAGCGCTTCCACGACTACATCGCCACGCCGAAGTCCAACATGTACCGGTCGCTGCACACGACCATCTTCGGGCCCGGCGGCCGGCTCTACGAGATCCAGATCCGAACCCAGGACATGCACCGTACCGCTGAGTTCGGTATCGCAGCGCACTGGCGCTACAAGGAAGACCACGTTGGCGCCCCGGACGAAGTCGACGAGAAGCTCGCCTGGTTCCGGCAGGTGCTCGAGTGGCAGCAGGAGACGAGGGAACCCGAAGAATTTATGGAGTTCCTTCGCATCGACCTCTATCAGGACGAGATCTTCGTCTTCACGCCGGCTGGCGACGTGAAGCAGCTGCCGATCGAAGCCACACCCATCGACTTCGCCTTCGCCGTTCACACCGAGGTCGGTTACCACTGCGCCGGCGCCAGGGTCAACGGCAGGATCGTCTCGCTCACCCGTGCGCTCTCCAGCGGCGATACGGTCGAGATTATCACCAACGCCAAGCAGAAGCCGTCGCCTGACTGGTTGAACTTCGTTCGCACCGCCAGGGCGCGAAACAAGATCCGCCAGTGGATCCGCCAGGAAGAGCAGGTTACGGCCGTAAAGATCGGCAGGGAGTTCTTTGAGCGGGAATTGCGCAAGCGGCGCAAGAAGGTGTCCGACGCCAAGTTGCGTGACGCTGGCAAAGCCGTCGGCTATTTCTCGCTCGATGCCCTTTACGCCGCGCTCGGCCGTGGAGACGTCGGTCTGACCCAGATCCTCCGGCAGCTCTGGCCAGAGGAGCAGGGAGAGGAGGAGGAGGGCAAACCGTCGCCGCTCACCCGCCTGGTCGAGGGCGTCCGCCGCGGGCCGCGCGGTGTGAAGATCCAGGGTATCGACAACGTGATGGTGCGCTACTCGCAGTGCTGCCAGCCGGTGCCGGGCGACAGGGTGATCGGGTATATCACGCGCGGCAGAGGGATCTCGATCCACCGAGTCGACTGTCCCAACGTGCTCAAATTCGGCGAGCATCCGGAGCGGCGGATCGAGATCGATTGGCAGCGCGATCGGGCCCAGACCTACATGGTACGGATCACGATCGAGGGGACGGACCGTCGGGGGCTGCTCTCTGATATCGCGTCAGCGATCTCCAACACCGGCACCAACATCCAGAGCGCAGAGACGGCCGCGGTCGAGGACGGCATGAACGGTGAGTTCGTGGTCGAGATCGAGGACCTGTCTCACCTCACGAAGGTCATGAGAGCCGTTCGCAAGGTGAAGGGCGTGGTGAGCGTTGAGCGCCGCGAGCGTTTTGGCGAGTCGGACCTGCAGCCGGAGACCGAGAATGAGCAAGTGGCTGCTGAAGACTGAGCCGGGCGACTACTCGTACGATGACCTGGAGCGTGAGGGCCGCGCCGTGTGGGACGGCGTCAAGAACCCCGTGGCCCTGAAGCACATGCGGGCCATGAAGCCTGGCGACCAGGCCTTCTTCTATCACACGGGCAAGGAGAAGACGATCGTCGGGATCGCCAGGGTCGAGACCGCCGCCTATTCCGACCCGGACGCCGACGACGAGCGGCTCGTAGTCTTCGAGCTCAGCCCGGTGCGCCGGCTGGCCGCCCCGGTGAGCCTGGCCCAGGTCAAGGCGGCGGGTGAGTTCAAGGATTGGGAGCTGGTCCGCGTGCCGCGGCTGTCGGTGATGCCCGTCCCCGGGCAGACATGGACCCGCGTCCTTGCTATGTCGCGTGAGCGCAAGGGAACCGCTCAGTCAGACTAGTGGAATCGGGGAATAATGGAATGATGGAAGGCGAGAACCTCCAGTCGATCATTCCACTATTCCACGAATCCCCGATTCCACTAATCTGATTCGAGAATTCCCACCTACGAACGAGTATTGCGAACGGAACGTTACTCCCATTGAGGGCGTATTGACCTTGGAGTACCTTCTAGGCTGGAGCCTTCAAGCCCGGCCGACTCCCCCAATCCAGATGACTAGCTGGCTCGACTCCGGCGTGATCTCCCAGCGGCACCGCGCCGGCTCGATTCACAGGTACTGATGGCAGCGAACGGAAACGGAGAACAGAAGCGCCTCGTCGCCCGGGCGACCGAGATGGCCCAGCTGAAGCGGGTCTTCCAGGATACCAGGGCGGACAAGGGTGGGCGCGGCCGGCTCGTCCTCCTCACCGGAGATGTCGGTGTGGGGAAGACGGCCCTTGCCGAGGCCTTCCTGGGTCACATCCGTGCCGAGGATCCCAGGGCCATCACCCTCACCGCGCGTTGTGTCGAGGAGCGTTCCGACCTCAGACCCTACGGTCCCTTCCGTGACCTGGTCGCCCAGCTGGGCGGTCGGACCGACGACCCGCTCATCACCGCCGCGCTCCGCAAGGAAGTGCCCGGCTGGCTCACCAATGCAGCGCCGTCCGCCGGCCGTAACGCGCTGTTCGATCAGTTCATGGCGCTCTGCCGCTCTCTCGCTCGCCAGAGGCCGCTGGCTGTCTTCATCGACGATCTGCAGTGGACCGACCGCTCGTCACTCGATCTGCTGGCGCGCCTGGGGACCGCCTTGCCTTCCTTGCCGTTGGTCATCTTCGCATCCTACGAGCCGCCGGACTCGGAGGTGGCGGTCTCCGTCGCTGGCGTCAAGAAACGAGTCGGCGCCAACGTCGTGGAATTAGGGGTCCGCAAGCTGGAGCCCGATGCCGTGCTCAAGATGGCGGAGCAGGTCCTCGACGGCTCCCTTGCCGACGAGCTCGGCATCTGGATCGTCGAGGCCGGGCAGGGCAGTCCGCTTAGGGTCGAACAGCTCCTCCGCTGGCTGGCCGAACGGAGGACCATCAAGAAGCGCCTCTTCAAGTTCTCGGTCCGCGAAAGCGACCTGCCGCCGAAGAACAAGAAGATCGAGGAGATCATCCTCGGCCGCCTCGACGGACAGGAGCCCAACCTGCGCTGGACGCTCGAGGCCGCCGCCGTCGCCGGCCCCGTCATCGACTCCACAGTCGTCGCTTCACAGGCCGGCAAGAAACAAGGAGAAGTCCGCCAGCAGCTCGAGCTCGCCACCCGTCTTGGGCTGCTCGAGAAACGCGGAGAACGGCGCTGGGCCAGTGGACACAACTCCGCCCGCTTCGGTTTCGCACACCCGCTCGTTCGCAGGGTCATCGGCAAACGCGCGTCTGGCAAGCGAGGCGAGCACCTCATCGGCCGCGCCGCCGCGACGCTCGAGAAACTCGCCGGCGGCGCCAGCGGCGAGATCGCCGACGTGATCGCGTCGCTCTACCTCCGCGTCGATGCGCCCGCCAAGGTGTTCGAGTGGTCGCTCAAGGCCGCCGACCTTTGCGAACGGCTGTACGCGCTCTACGAGATCGAGGACTACCTGCGCTCAGCTGTTCGTACATCCGAGACCGAGCCCGAGCGCTTGCAGATCGAGAACCGCCTCGCCGCGGTCTACGGCGCCACCGGCCGCGAGCCCGAGGCCGAGGCGATCCTCGAAAAGGTTTACGAGCGAGCCGCCGAGCTCGACGATACTTCGCTTGCCGTCACCGCCGGCACCATGGTCGGCTGGCTTCGCCTCGAGCGCGGCGTGCCACCTATCGAGATCTCCGCCATCGCCGGCAGCCTGGTCGATGGCGCCCGCACCAAGGAGCTGGCCGCCGAGCTGGTCATGGCTCTCGATCTGGCCACCGTTGTCGCCGAGCGCGTCGGCCGCGCCGAAGAGGCGCTGCTCATGGCCGAGGAGGCGCTCTACGTGGCGGAACAGAGCGGCAGCGCCGAGATCGTCGCCAACGCCGCTTATCGTCTCGCTCGCGTACACATCTCCTGGGGCAACCCCGAGGACGGACGCAGCCTGGCCGATCGTGCACTCGAGGTCTACGGTCAGGTCGACGACCTGGGGGGTGCCGACGTATGACACGAGCTGCTAGGACTGGCGAACTCACGCGCCGGCGACTGGGATAGTGCATTGCACCACTGGGAGTCGGCGCTTGAGGCCCGACCAGAAGGTCGCCATGCAGGTGAACATTGCCGAGCTGCTCACACTGCGCGGCGATTTCAACCGCGCTGAACGGATGTTCAAGGTGGGAATCCAGCAAGCCACCGAGCTCGACGACGAGCTCCTGACGCTGCGCTGCCGGACCAGTACCGCGCGGCTCGAGTTCGAGCGCGGCGACTATGCGGCTGTGCTCGAGCAAACCGACGGCATCCGTAAGCTGTTACCGGAGAGCGGGGCCTGGAAGATCGATTTCCAGACAACGGCCATCCGGGCGCTAGCCTATCTCGAGTTGGGCGACGAGCTTCAGGCCTGGCAAGAGGCGGCCCGACTGGAACAGTTGTACCAAGGGAAGGAAGGCTGGTTCGAGCGCCGTGCCGAGGGCGACGCCGTCCGCACTCGCGTCATCGACCTGGACAGCGACGCATGGCTGGCCGGGATGGTGGCGCAGCAGGGGATCGGCGAGACCGCCGACAAGGACCCCTACGGCGAGGGCTTTCTCCAGTATCACCAGGCACACGTCCTCGCCCGCAAGAAGCCGGCTGAAGCACGGCTGGCTGTCGAGCGTGCCGTCGAACTGTTCGAAAAGCTGGGCGCCGAACCCATGGCGGCTAACGCCAGGCGCTTGCTGGGCGAGATGCCCGAGGTCGAAGTGACGGAGCCAGTGAACAACGGCGGCGAAGAGATCGATGAAGAGAAGCTGGACGCCTGGTTCGACAGTATTGACGGCTGATCTCCGGGACCAGAGCTACGACAAGACTTCGACTGAGACTATGACTGGGACTCCTTAGTTATAGTTTTAGTCATAGTCATAGTCTTATCGTGGCCCTGGTCTTAGTCCTGTATTGAAACGTGAACAATCCCCCGCGAATTCTCCGAGCCTCAGAGAAACCGCTCCGCCGCGGACGTCGCCCCCTCACCGGGCGCGCGCCGTTCAACCTGCATTCGCCCTTCCAGCCCACCGGCGACCAGCCGGAGGCGATCAGGCAGCTGTCCAGCGGTCTGCAGCGGGGCGACCGCTGGCAGACGCTGATGGGCGTCACCGGGTCGGGCAAGACGCTGACCATGGCCCACGTCATCGCCGATTGGGGCCGGCCCGCCCTGGTGATGAGCCACAACAAGACACTGGCGGCACAGCTGTATGGTGAGCTAAGGCAGTTCTTCCCCAACAACGCCGTAGAGTACTTTATCTCCTACTACGACTACTATCAGCCGGAAGCATACGTGCCGCACACCGACACGTACATCGAGAAGGACGCATCGATAAACGAAGACATCGACCGGCTGCGATTGCGAGCCACCTCTAGCCTGATGGAGCGGGACGACGTAGTTATCGTCGCTTCCGTATCCGCGATCTACGGGCTGGGCGATCCCAGCGAGTACCAAGACCTCATGGTCGTCGTTGAACGGGGCCAGGAGGTCTCCCGCGAGGACATCCTCGCCGCACTCGTCGACGTTCAGTACAACCGCAATGACTACGACTTCAAGCGCGGGACCTTCCGGGTCCGCGGCGATGTCGTCGAGATCTTTCCCGCCTACGAAGAACAGGCGGTAAGGATCGAGCTCTGGGGCGATGAAGTCGATAAGCTGACGAAGATTGACCCGCTCACCGGCGACACGATCGCCGAGCTCGAGCGCGCCGCCGTCTACCCGGCGACGCACTATGCCATCGGGCAACCTTCCATCGACCGGGCGATCAAGCTGATCAGGGAAGAGCTCAGGGAGCAAACCCTAGAGCTCCGCGGCAGCGGCCGCTTGCTGGAGGCGCAGCGGCTCGAGCATCGCACACGCTACGACGTCGAAATGCTCCGCGAGGTCGGCTACTGCGCTGGCGTGGAGAACTACGCCCGCCACCTGGCCGGCCGCGAAGAGGGCGAACGCCCAGCCTGTCTGCTCGACTATTTCCCCGATGACTTCCTCGTCGTCATCGACGAGTCGCACGTCACCGTTCCACAGATCGGCGGCATGTACGAGGGCGACCGCTCACGCAAGACGACACTGGTCGATTACGGCTTCCGCTTGCCCAGCGCCCTGGACAATCGGCCGCTCCGCTTCCAAGAGTGGGAAACCATGGTACCGCGGGCGATCTTCGTCTCCGCCACGCCCGGCGAATTCGAGCTGCAACGGTCCGAGGGCGTTGTGGTCGAACAGATCATTCGGCCCACCGGGCTCCTCGATCCCGTGGTCGATGTTCGCCCGGTGAAAGGCCAGGTGGACGATCTCATCGCCGAGATCCGCGAGCGAGCCGCTCGCAGCGAGCGGGTCCTGGTGACGACGCTCACCAAGCGCATGTCGGAGGACCTGACGGAGTACTTGCTTGGCCTTGGGATCAGGGTGCGTTACATGCACTCGGACATCAACGCCATCGAGCGGGTCGAGATACTGCGCGGCTTGCGGCTCGGGCACTTCGATGTTCTGGTCGGCATCAACTTGCTGCGCGAAGGGCTCGACCTGCCCGAGGTCTCGCTGGTCGCCATCCTCGATGCCGACAAGGAGGGTTTCCTGCGGTCCGACAAGAGTCTGATACAGACGATCGGGCGCGCCGCCCGCAACGAGCGGGCGAAGGCCATCATGTATGCCGACAAGGTGACCGGGTCGATGCAGCGCTGCATCGAGGAGACCAACCGCCGGCGCGAGATCCAGGCGGTCTACAACGATGAGCACGACATCACGCCACGGTCGATCCGAAAGTCGGTAGACGAAGTGAAGCGCACCACAGCCGTCGCGGATTCGAGGCTCGACCCGGGCACCCGCGCCGTCGAGACGCTGGCCGGCTTGCCCGATCTCGAGCCTGACGAGCTGATCGAACGGCTAACGGCCGAGATGGAGCGCGCCGCCGAAGAGCTCGACTTCGAGCTGGCGTCGGAGCTGCGCGACCACGTTTTCCAACTCCGGGCGGAGCATGGCAAGTAGACGAGTTGGCCGGTCGAACATGCGCGGTTTCTCGTCGACTCGTCTACTCGTCTACGTGTCTACTTCGTCAGGGAGGCCAGGTGGATAAACTGGGGCCAAGGGCTCTCATTGAAGACGAACTCACAAGCTGGGGCGAAGCCATCGGCTCCACCGTTCAGCCTCCGCTCTGGATCGCGCTCACCGGTCCCCTGGGTGCGGGCAAGAGCGTCCTGGCTCGAGCCATCTGCAGGGGGGCCGGCGTCGGCGGTCACATTCCGTCGCCCAGCTTCACGCTGGTACAGAGCTACGACAGTCGGCGCGGGTTCGCCGTCCACCACATCGACCTTTTCAGGCTCCGGCCGGGCGACCCCATGGAACCCCTGGGCTGGGATGACCTGGTCAGCGGAGCCGGGCTCGTCCTGCTGGAGTGGGCGGATCGCGCCACGGGTTTGCAGCCGGTGGATCGTTGGGAAGTCGAGATCGACTATGGTGACAGCCCGGACCATCGGGTGGTGCAGGCCCGCCGCCGCGGCGAAGTCGAGGAGCTGGTCCCATGGTGAAGAACGGAGGCGACGATCGATCGGCGATCTACCTGGCGGTGGAGACCGCCACGCCGTTGGGCTCCGTCGCGCTCTGGAAGGACGGCCATGCCTACGAGGTGTCCATGCGAATTCACGGGTCGGGCGCCGAGAAGATCCTGCCCGCCGTCGATCGCGCTCTCGAGGCGACGGAGACCGGCCCCGACCAGGTGACGGCGTTCGTCGTCGGCAGCGGCCCCGGATCGTTCACCGGAGTGCGTATCGCCGCGTCGATGGCGAAGGGCTGGTCCATGGCGCGGGGGACGGAGTTCTTCGCCTATTCTAGCCTGATGGCCGTTGCGGCCGGCTGCGGTACCCGTGAGCCAGTCTGCGCGCTCTTCGACGCTCGGCGCGGGCAGGTCTACGCCGCCTGTTACGAGTTCGGCGACGCCGGGCCTGTAGAGCGGCTGGCGCCGGGCGCCTGGCGCGTCGATGAGCTCATCGCCGAGCTCTCCGGCCGCGGCCTGAGACCGCTGTTTACCGGCGAAGGCGCCCTCGTCCACCGGGCGGCGATCGCTGCAGCGCTCCCGGACGCGGGCGTTCTGCCGCCCCATCTGGCCATCCCCCGGGCCGCCAGCCTATTGTGGCTACGCCAGGTCGCACCCGACCTGGGCCGGGTCGACGATCCTGACAGCTGGGAGCCCATCTACGTGCGTGACTGGAAGATCCCGGAAGAGCAGGGGGAGCGGTGAGTACTGCTCAGCCACTGGCAGCGCCGCAACTGCGGCCGATGCGGGCGGCCGACCTCGATACGGTGATGGAGATCGAGGCCGCTTCCTTCACCACGCCCTGGAGCCGCGGTAGCTTTCGCAACCTGATGGGACGCCGCGATGCCGACCTCTGGGTCGCCGAGCTCGACGGCGCGCTCGTCGGCTACGCCGTCCTCTGGTACGTCGGCTACGAGGGCGAGCTCGGCAACCTCGCCGTCGACCCGGCCTGGCGACGTCACGGACTCGGCCGTCTCCTCCTCGACTGGGCTCTCGAGCATGCCCGTGAGCGAGCCGTCGAGAAGGTCTTCCTCGAGGTCAGGGTCAGCAACCGGTCCGCCCAGGATCTCTACCTCCGACGCGGCTTCGCCCAGGCCGGCGTGCGCCACCGCTACTACCGCGAGCCGGTAGAGGATGCTCTCGTTCTCAGTATCGACCTCGACCCGCCAACCGTAGACTTTGCAGGAGATCGGCGGCGGCAACCCCCGCGTTGACAATAATTTGACGCCCGGGTATAATGCTTGCTGGCGTCTGATGTTCGCAGTATAGGCGCCAACCGCTCCATTGGAGGAATCATGTCACGCAGCGTTAACAAAGCGATCATCCTCGGTAACCTGGGCAGGGATCCGGAGATCCGGACCACCAGCAACGGTGCCAAAGTCGTCACTTTTTCCGTGGCGACCAACCGCCGCTGGAAGGGCAAGAGCGGCGAGATGCAGGACGAAACCCAGTGGCACCGGATCGTCGCCTGGGACCGGCTGGCGGAGATCGTCGAGCAGTACCTAAAGAAGGGTGATCGGATCTACGTCGAGGGGCGGCTTCAGTACCGTGAGTGGGAAGACCAAAACGGTCAGAAGCGTTACACTACCGAAATTGTGGCCAGAGAACTCGTGATGTTGGGTGGCCGCGGTGAAGGCGCCTTCGAGACGCAGAAGGCACCATCCTACGGGGGTGAGGACTATGATGATTTCCCGGCGGAATCGCTGGAGGAGGGTGACGACCTGCCCTTCTAAGCTTGTCCTGTCCACAGCCGCAATCGCACTTGCGGTAATACTGCCTGAATCCCTCCCCCTACAAGCGCAAGAAAGGCAGCAAGAGCAGGTCACGCCGACGACCCAGGAGGGTCGTCGTATGCATGTCGTCCGCAGGGGCGACACGCTGTGGGACCTGGCGGAGTTCTACCTCAGCGATCCATTCCTGTGGCCGGAGATCTACCGGCTGAACACGGTCGTCGTCGAGGATCCGCACTGGATCTACCCGGCGGAAGAGCTCGCGCTACCCGGCCCCGGCGATATCGTTGAGCGACCCGTAGTCCCGGGCGAGGAGCGGGTCCCCGGTGAGGAGTACGCGGAGCGGGTCCCCGTTCCGGAAGTACCCGTCGGCGAGGTACCGCAGGAGGTTCCGCAACTAGCGGAGGGGCAGCCGACGATCTTCGTGCCGCGCGACCTGACAGTCACAACGCTGACCTACGAGCCGACGCCACCGTTGCCCGCCAAGTCGGTGAACGACGGGGATTTCTACCGCGCCGGCATGTTGATCCAGCTGGATGAATTGGGTCCACGTGGTGTGCTGGTCGATGCCGGCATACCGCAAAACGTGGAAGCACCCATCGTCGAGCTCACCATCCAATTCGAATCGGTCTACGTGAGTCACCCCGGTGGCGAGCCGCCCGAGCCCGGCGACCGTGTCCTGCTGACCCGGATCGAGGAACGGATCCGACCGTACGGTCACGTGGTGCGTCCCACGGGGATCGCGGTCATCGCTGCCGTGCACGAGGAAGTCTCTACGGCGGTCATCGTCTGGGTGTTCGACAAGATAGAAGTGGGCAACACCGTGAGCGGGCTCGAATACTTCGAGATGGAGCGCGGCGTGTTCGCCGAACCCGTCGCCGCGGGTCCCAGCGGAGAGTTGGTCGGGCTGCTCGACGCGCAGTTCGTTCCCATGGTCGGTGACATGGGATTCGTCAACGTCGGGCGCAACCAGGGTCTCGTGGTCGGCGACGAGTTCGAGGTCTTCGCGCCCGGCCGCATGTCCAACATGGGCTACAGGGTGCCCGAAGAGCACATCGCGGAGGGCCGGGTGATCCGCGTCACCGAGCAGACGGCAACGATCAGGTTCCTGTCGCAAGCGCACGCGGCCATCAACACGGGCCTGCCGGTCCGCTTGGTCAGAAAGATGCCGTCGTAGCCCATTTCCGCTTCCACGGTTCCGGCTAGGCCGGCCGGCTCCTGCAGCCGGCCGGCCTAGTTTCTGCCCTGACGTTTCGTATATTCCCCTTTCGCATGCACGTAGCCGTTTATGCCATTGCCGCGGCCCTCTATTTGGCCGCGTCCGTCCGATATGCCTTGCGGTTCGCAAGGGCTAAGCCCGGCGCGACCGCTGTGGGCGCCGTCATCGTCTCGGCTGGCCTGCTGGCTCACCTCATCGCCAGCAGCCTCTACTGGACTCGATTCGGCGAGCCACCGCTGGTCGGGCTGGGACCCTCGCTCGCCAGCCTCTCGATGCTCATTGCCCTGGCGCTGGCTGCTCTGGGGATCTCCTCCTCGGCCCGCTCGCTCGGCTTGATCCTGGCTCCCGTCGCCGGGCTGCTGCTGCTGCTCGCCATCTTCGTCGGCATCGAGCCCACCGGATCAGAGATGGCCTTCCGCGGACGCTGGCTGGTACTTCACATCTCGCTCGCTTTTACCGGCTACGTAGGCTGGGTCGTCGCTGCCGCGGCCGCCCTCATGTACCTGATCCAATTCCGCCAGCTCAAGCACAAACACCTCGGCGCCGTCTTCGAGTTCTTCCCGCCACTCGAGACCCTCGACCGGCTCGCCGAGTGGGCCCTCATCGTCGGCTTCGCCGCCTTGACCCTCGGCATCTGGCTCGGTTGGGCCTGGACCATTCGCTTCGAGGGCGGCTTCCGCTGGTCCGACCCCAAGGTTGTCTGGGCCTTGCTCGCATGGCTCGCCATGTTCCTGGCCATCTGGGTCCGCTTCAGCCGCAGCCGGACGGCGCGCCAGGCCGCCGTGTGGAACGTTGCGGGATTCGGTGTGGTATTCTTGGCATATCTCGTCGCCAAGCTGATCGTCCCTGAGTGGCAGTTCTTTCTTTAGAGGGTCGAGGCTGAGCCATGCCGTTCGCAGTTGTCGGGCTGAATCACCGGTCGGCTCCCATCGAGATTCGCGAGCGATTCGCGTTCTCGACCGACGAGATGCCCGACGCCCTCGCCCGGGCGCTCGAGAGCGACGCCGTTAGCGAGGTCGCCTTGATCTCGACCTGCAACCGCACCGAGTTCTATCTCCACGTATTAGAGCCTGACATCGCCGTTCCCCACATTGTCAGCGCCCTCGCCGAACAGGCGGAGGAGCTTCCCAAACCGGCGGAGCGTTACGTCTACGTCAAGCACGGACTCGATGCCGTCGACCACCTGTACCGGGTCGTCTCCGGACTCGACTCCATGGTGCTTGGCGAGGTACAAATCCAGGGGCAGGTCAGGGACGCCTACGAGCTCGCCCGCAGCATCACCGGTCACCGCCAGGCTGTTCGCGCCGTCTTCAACCGCCTGTTCCAGACGGCTCTATCTGTCGGCGGCCGCGTCCGTAGCGAGACACGGCTCTGTGAGGGTGCGGCCTCGGTCCCTTCTGCGGCGGTGGAGCTGGCACGCAAGATCTTCGGCTCGCTGAAGGGTCGTCGCGGCCTTGTCCTCGGTGCCGGCAACATGGGCGAACTGACCCTCGAGTGTCTCGTCGACGAAGGCGTCAGCAGCGTCATCGTAACCAGCCGCAGCGTCTCTCGGGCGCAGAAAGTGGCGGACCGGTTCGGCGGAGAGGCGATCGCCTTCACCGATTTCTGGGAACAGCTACCCGATGCCGACATCGTCGTCACCTCGACAGCCGCGCCCCACGCGATGGTCACGCTGGAAGACTTCAAGCAGCGGATGCCCAAGAAGCTCAAGTCGCCACTCTTCATCGTCGACATCGCCATCCCTCGCGACGTCGAGCCCGAAGTCGGCGAGCTGCCCAACGTCTTCCTCTATTCCATCGATGACCTCCAGCACGTCGTCTCCGCCAGCGTCGAACGCCGCAAAGCCGAGTTGCCGCGGGCGGAGAAGATCATCACGGAAGAAGTCGATAATTTCTGGCGTTGGTACTCGGGACTCCGTGCCGTTCCCATCATCCGGCAACTGCGCGACCGCGCTGATGAGATGCGCCGCTCCGAGCTAGATCGGACCCTCGCCCAATTGGATCACCTGCCGGATGCCGACCGCCAGAAGATCGAGCGCCTGACCAACAGCCTGCTGAAGAAATTCCTTCACCAGCCGACCGCCCAAATCCGGGCCGCGGCGGAAGATGGCCGCGAGCACGACGTGCTGGAAGCGGCCCGCTTCTTGTTCGATATGGATGATGACGAAACGGGAGAAGAGTCGAGTGGCTAGGAGCGTTCTGGTCACGGGCGGGGCGGGCTTCATCGGGTCGCACGTTGCCGATGCGTACATCGCGCGGGGCTGGAATGTCACCGTCGTCGATAACCTGTCGTCGGGCAAGCGCGAGAACGTTCCCGAGTCGGCCGAGTTCATTGAGTTGGACGTCCGCGACCAACAGCTGCGCGAGATCTTCGATGAGCGAGGCTTCGAGCTCGTCAATCACCACGCGGCGCAAATCGATGTCCGTGTCTCCGTCGATCGACCCGGCCTCGATGCCGATATCAACCTCGGCGGTTTGCTCAACGTGCTCGAGGCGGCGCGCGCCTGTGGAACCCGGCGCGCCGTGTTCGTCTCCTCAGGTGGAGTCGTCTACGGCAACGCCAGCGTGCGGCCGATCCCGGAGACGGCGCCCAAGGGGCCGGAGTCGCCGTACGGAGTCAGCAAACTTGCCAGCGAGTACTACTTGCGCTGCTTTCGCTTGCTGCATGGTCTCGACTACGTGGCGCTTCGCTACTCCAACGTCTACGGTCCGCGCCAGGACCCGCACGGTGAAGCGGGTGTCGTCGCGATCTTCTCCAAGCGCATCATCGCGGGGCAGCCACTCACCATCTTTGGCGACGGCGAGCAGACTCGCGATTACGTCTACGTCGGAGACGTGGTCGAGGCGAACATGGTCGTTTCGGAAGCACAGCTGAGCAGCGATCCCGAGCTGGACGCGCGCGCGTTCAACGTGGGCACCGGTTCGGAGACCAGCGTCAACCAGCTGGCGCGTACGTTGATGGATGCCGCCGGCTGCGATGTTGAGATCGAGCACGCGGCGGCGCGGACTGGCGAGCTCGAGTGGAACAGTCTCAATTGCGACAAGCTTCGCGGACTCGGATGGGAGGCGGCGGTGGATCTCAGCGACGGATTGGGTCGGACCTATCGATGGATAGCTGGAGGGACACCATGATCGGGTTGGTGCCGGTCGCGGTATTTCAGAATCCCTTGCCGAGCACGGCGTGGGACATGGTCGCGGGAGCGACCATCACCACCAAGATCATCCTGGCGGTGCTGCTCGTCTTTTCGCTCGCATCGTGGATAATGATTATCTGGAAGTGGATCCAGTTCCGCCGTGTTAAGGTGCTGGAGGACGAGTTCCTGACCCAGGTCGCGCAGGCACAGCACCTCGACGAGGCGTACAAGTCGGTGGTGGCGCTCGCCGACTCGCCTTACCTGCGTGTCTTCCGGCATGGCATGAACTTCGTGTCGGGGCTGCAGGGGCGCGGCGAGAACCCCGGCACGGGGCTACGCGCCGCTCAGGTGGAGACGCTCAAACTCGTCCTCGACAAGGAGATCGTCGGTGAGCGCGATGCCATGGCCCACGGCCTGCCCGGCCTGGCGACCATCGCCTCCGTCAGCCCACTGCTCGGTCTGATGGGAACGGTCGTCGGCGTGATGGACGCGTTCGTCGGCATCTCGGTCCAGGGTACCGCCAGCATAACGGCGGTAGCGCCGGGCATAGCCGAGGCATTGATCACGACGGTGACGGGTCTCGGTGTCGCGATCCCGGCTGTGATCGGCTACAACTTCTTCGCCAGCCGGCTGGCTCTGTTCTCCGGCGACCTGCAGGGCTTCTCCAGCGAGTTCATTGGGGCGCTGGCCCGGGAAGGCAAGATCTAATGAGCAGGAACGGTGGTCTGTACGAGGACCGCGGCTTGCCGCTCTCGGCCGACATCAACCTGATCAACCTGGTAGATGTGGCGTTCACGTTGCTGGTGATCTTCATGATCACGGCGCCCATCCTGCAGGGCGGTGTCCAGGTCCAGGTGCCGAAAGCCGAGGTCGCGCCGTTGCCGGCGTCAGAGGCGATCGTCGTTACGGTGGACAAGGAAGGCGCCATCTACATCGATGACGCCGAGGTCACCATGGATGAGTTCAAGGCGGCGATCCACGACGTCTGGACGCAGAAAGGCACGCCCGCCGTTTACGTCCAGGCGGACGAAGCCGCCGCCTATGGGGTCGTATTGAAAGTGATCGCAGCGCTCAAGGCGGCCGAGATCGAATCGGTCGGCCTCGTCGCCGAACCGGAAATCCAGCGCAGGAGCTGAGGCCATGGCCAGGCTGGTTGTCCGCAAGGGCCCCCGTGGCCTCGAGGAAGGCGTGCCAACCGGCGCCGTCATCGGATCCCTCAGTCTGCACACCCTCGTCCTCGCCGGCATGTTCTGGGGTGCCACCCAACTTGCCATCCCCAATCCGCCCCGGGTCTACCAGGTCGAACTGATCGCTATGCCCAGCGCGGCGCCGGTCCGCCAGGTCCCGGTACCCGAGCGGCAGCCGCAGATCGAGGAGCCGAGGCCGGAGCCCCAGCGGCCGCCCAAGGAGACGGTAGCGGCGGTCGTTCCCGCGACCCGGCAGGAGAGCCCTCCCGCCGAGCCCGACCAGCAGGAGGCCGCGGCGGAGCCCGAGCCGACCGAGGCGCGCGCCGCCGCGACACCGGATCAGGATACAGAGGGCGTCGAGGGCATGCCGGTACGCCTGGAGGGCGCCCCGTTCCCGTATCCCGACTACCTGGCGAACATTATCTTGCAGATCAAGCGTCACTGGCGGCCGCCCTCGGGAGCCCAGCAACTACGGGCGGAACTGTCGTTTACGATCCTGCGCGACGGCTCGGTGGAAGAGCTGGGTTGGGTGCGTCGCTCGGGCAGCTGGGCCTTCGACCTCGAAGCGCGCGGCGCGATCGAGGCGGCGGGTCGGCGCGGCACCTTTGGTGCGTTGCCGGATGGCTATCCGTCGGATCGCTTACGGGTGTCGTTCTTTTTCGACCCGACGCGTTACTGAGCGTTTGCCTTTTAGATGAAGATGAAACGAAATAGATTTCCAGCCATAGCCGGCGCACTCACCGCGGCCCTGATCCTGACTGCCGCTCCGCCCCTCGCATACGCGCAGGAGCGCGACAGCATCCCCAACGATGTTCGCGTCGGCATTGTCTACCAGCCGTCGTTCCGCCCCGGCATCGCTTTCCCCACGATCGAAGCGCCGGAAGAGCTCCGCGAGATGGCGGACAGCGTTCGCCGGATCATCCTCCGCGACTTCGACTACAGCGATCGCCTAGAGCCCATGGGGGCCGGCGCAGACGTACGCCAGGACGGACCGGTTAATTACCCGCTTTGGGACGAGCTCGGCGCCGTCTGGCTGCTGATCGGTGTCATCGAAGGTACGGCCGACGCGCCTGTCCTACGCCTCTCGCTCCACGACGTCGTCTTCCGGCTGCTTCAGGACGTACGCGCCTTCGAGCTGCCGCCGCTCAGGCACCCCGATGTGCGGCTGGCCGTCCACCAGGCCAGCGATCTGGTCATGGAGTGGGCCACCGGTAGTTCCGGCGTCGCCGCCACACGGATCGCCTACGTGGCGCCCGGACCCGGCGGCTCCGAGATCTTCATGGTTGACAGCGACGGCTTCCGGCCGCAGCGCCTGACCAGCGACAGCTCCATCGCGCTTTCGCCGGCCTGGTCGCCGGATGGCGACCGCGTCGCCTACATGTCCTACCAGGATGGCGAACCGGCGATCTATCAGCTCGATGTTTTGCAGAGGACGACGCAGGTGATGATCGACCTCCCCGGAATGGACATGACCCCGACGTTTTCACCCGATGGTACTCTGCTCGGCTTCGCCGCCACCATCGAGGGACGCACCGAAATCTACACCTACGACCTCGTTCGCGATTGCTGCGCCCAGCGCGCTACCTTCGCTCGCTTCGCCAATTCGCTCTCGCCTAGCTTCGCGCCCGACAGCCGGCGCCTCGCTTTCAACTCCGACAGGCTCGGTCAGCTGCACATCTTCACCAAGGACACCGAAAACGGTAACGCCGAGTTGCTGACGCCTTACATCTACGATCGCAGCGTCCACAACGCCGGACCCGATTGGTCGCCCATGGGCGATCGAATCGCCTTCCACGGTTGGGTGGCCGGCGTGCCCGAGATATTCACCGTCGCGCCGAACGGCCGCGGCCTTCGACAGCTGACCCAGGTGGGCCGTAACGAGGACCCCAGTTGGGCGCCCGATGGCCGCCACATTGTCTTCCACTCCACACGCGGCGGCACCGCAGGCCTCTGGGTGCTCGATGTCGTCACCGGCCGAATCCGCAAGCTCGTTGGCGGTTTCGACGTCCGCTTGCCTGACTGGTCTGGGCGATTAGATTCACCCTCTCGCTCGATAGAGGAAGCAGCAGCGGACCCTAACTCCAACAATCCCTAGGGAGCGGTTTGGTCTATGAGCAAATGGAATAACAAGCTGGGTTGGCTGGGCACGATGTCGCTCGTCGTGCTGGTGGTCGGCTGTGGCGGCAGCGCCCCGGCGCCCGAGCCCGAGCCCGAGCCCGAGCCTCAGATGGAGCAGCCCACCGTCGATGAGGAAGCGGAACGCCTCGCACGCGAAGAAGCGGAGCGCCGTCGCCGCGAGGAGGAAGAGAAGCGCCGCGCCGAAGCCGAGCGCCAGCGCGTGTTGACCGTACTCGCCGAGCGCGTGCACTTCGACTTCGACAAGTCGGACATCCGCGCTGACGCCGAAGAGGTCCTGCAGCGCAAAGTCACAGCGCTGCGCGAGTTCCCGGGCCTGGAGATCCGCATCGAGGGCAACTGCGACGAGCGCGGCTCCAACGAGTACAACCTGGCGTTGGGTCAGCGTCGCGCAGAGGCCGTGCGTCGCTACCTGATGAGCTACGGGCTCGAGGCCGGCCGCTTCGCCACCATAAGTTATGGTGAAGAGCGCCCGCTGGACCGTGGCACCAACGAGGAGGCGTGGGCGTTGAATCGTCGCGCCGACTTCACGGTCACTAGCAGCGGCGGTCTCTGATCGGGAGAGTAAGACTCTCTCCGGGAGAGCAGTCTCTAATGAATGCGAGAATCGGCAGGTTCCTGCTCGCCCTGGCGTTAGCCGGGGCGAGCGCCTGCGCTACCAAGCAGGACGTCGACCAGATCAACGATGACCTGGCCTCGATCCAGATGCGGCAGACTGGCATCGAGGACAGAATCGCGGGCCTGGAGCGTTCGCTCGCCGAAGCGCTCGAGCAGCAGCGCTCCCTGTCGCTGCAGACCCGCGGCGACATCCGTAGGCAGCTCGACGACATGGAACGCCAGCTGGTCGAGATCCAGCAGCTGCTGGGCCAGAGCCAAATCGTCCTCAACAGTCTGCGTGAACGGATCGACGAACGTCAGGTCGAGGACGCGGCGTTCATGGCGGGCGCTGTGACGCCCACCGAGCTCGGAGGGCCGCCCGACAGCGTGTCGGTCACCGAGATGCCGGGCGCCGGCGCCGGTGATGCCCGGTCACTCTATGCGGCGTCCATCGAGCAGTTCCGCCGCGGCGCCTACAACACGGCGCGCGCCGGCTTCCAGGAGTTTTTGGAGACCTACCCGGCGGACGAGCTAGCTCCCGACGCCCAGTACTACCTGGCGGAGACATATCGGGAGGAAGAGGACAACGAGCAGGCGATCCGCGAGTACCGGCGTGTGATCGAACTCTACCCGAACTCGAGAACCGCGCCCACGGCACTCTACAAGGCGGGCCTGCTGCAAGTGAGCGGTGGAAACAGGGACGAGGCCTGTCAGTTCTTTCAGCGGATACTGGCGGGCTATCCGCGGAGCGACGAGGCCCGGCTGGCACAGGACCAGGCCGAGCGACTGGGCTGCAACTAATGGGATGCCCGGCGACTAGCCGGGCATCGTATTTCCTACCTCAATGCGCTGTCCTTACTGCGGCCACACGAAGAACCGCGTAGTCGACTCGCGCACGAGTCGGGAGGGACGCGCCGTTCGCCGGCGCCGCGAGTGTCACGGCTGTAGCGAACGCTTTACGACCTACGAGGTCGTCGAAGATCGTCCGCTCTCCATCAAGAAACGCGACGACAGCTTCGAGCCCTTCGACCGGGCGAAGCTGATTCGCGGCATCCAACTGGCCTGCAAGAAGCGACCGGTGACGCTCGGGCAGATCGAGGAGATCGCCGACTCCATCCTCGACAGCCTCGAGCGTAGCGAGTCCGGAGAAGTCGAGAGCTGGCAGATCGGCGAGCAGGTGATGCACCGGCTGCGAGACATCGACCAGGTCGCCTACGTACGCTTCGCTTCCGTCTACACCAACTTCCAGGATCCAGAGGAGTACCTCGAGGCCATCCGTGACCTGGCCGAACGCGGCGGCTATGACGCCGCCCAGCTCGACTTCCTCGGATCCGCGCTCGGAAGGGAGCTGAAGAAGGCCAGGGATAAGGAGCGCGGCAAGTGAGGTGGCTGGGTGGCGGGTCCGAACAGCTGCTCGAGTGGCTGGCAACCTTGCCATGGGGACAGATCGTCCTGGTGGCTGGCCTCTTCGCTCTCTACCTCCTCGGCTTCTGGGTCACCACGCGCAGCCCGAGCGAGGGCAGTTTTCGCCGCGCCAGCGGCAGCGGAGAGATGCCGTTCCTCGACCACCTCGAGGAGCTGCGCTGGAGACTGATCTGGGTCGGCTCCGCCGTGCTGGTACTCGCCATCGCCGGTTTCTTCCTGGTCACCGAGTTCGACATCATTGGCCTCTTGAAACGACCCATCGAGCCGCTGGTCCCCGACGGTCAGCTACTGTTCACCAGTCCCACGGAGCCGATGACGGTCACCCTCAAGCTCTCCTTCGTGGTCGGCGTCGTCCTCGCGGTACCGATGATCGTCTACCACACCTGGTCGTTCCTGTCGCCGGCGTTGCTGGAAAAGGAGAGGAAGGTCGCCATCCCCGCAGTGATCGGTGGCTTCGTGCTGTTCTTGATCGGAGTCGCGATGGCCTACTTCCTGGTGCTCCCCCTCGGGCTTCGCTTCCTGCTCGGCTTCCAAACCCAGGCGCTGAACCCTATCATCACGATCGGAGAGTACCTGAAATTCGCCACCCGCTTGATCCTGGCGTTTGGGATCATTTTCGAGCTGCCGCTGGTATCACTCTTACTCGCACTGCTCGGCCTGATTACGGCCAGCACGCTGAGGCGTTTTCGGCGGCACGCCATCGTCGGGGTTGCCATGCTCTCGGCCATCCTTACGCCGGCGGATGTGGGCACGATGTTGATGATGATGGGGCCGCTGGTTCTGCTATATGAAGTTTCAATTCTCCTGGTTGCCGTCGTGGATCGCCGGCGACTCGCCGAGCCGGGTGTCGAGGCGATCGCCGACTGACCTTCTCTCGTGCCGGGCGCTGGTTTCCGCCGCCGCGGTCGCGCTCGCCTGTATCAGCGCATCGCCCGCACAGAGCGTCGCCACTCCCGTCCTTTCTTTCGTTCCTCAGGACACGGCTCAGGTCCGGCCGCGCCAGCGCGGAGAGCAGGACCCCGAGGCGCCGAGCCGTAAGCGGGAGCAGCAGCCGTCGGACTCCGCCGAGGCAGCCGCTCTCGAGACCGGTGAGCCGTTCCCGGCCTCCGATTCCATCATGGAGGCGTTGCTGCTACGCGCCGGTTACCAACCGGTGGTCTATCGCGGCGACACGCTCCAGTTCTCTACCCGTGACCGGTCGATCCACATAAGGGAACGCGCCCACATCGAGCGCGGCGGGGACGAGTACTTCGCCGACTCGGTCGTTTACCTGGGCGATACGCACTACGTGACCGGCTTCGGCAACATGCGTCTGGTCAATGCCAACGGGCAGGAGGTCAACAGCGACAGCGGCCCGTTGTACTACGATACCGACCGTCGCATCGGCACGATCAAGAATAGCAAGACGCAGTGGGAGGTTTGGCACGTCGAAGGCGACTTCACACTCGAGGGCACTGACACGCTCTGGGTAGAAGGCGGACACTTCACCACCTGCGACCTTCCCGAGGCGCACTACCGCTTCGAGGCTGACAAGATCAAGCTCATCCTCGGCAACATCGTCGTCGCCTGGCCGGTGCGCGTCTACTTCGGCGATGTGCCGGTCTTCTGGTTCCCGTTCCTGGCTCAAGACGTTCGCCGCGGCCGACATAGCGGGCTGCTCACGCTGCAATTCGGCGTCACCGACATCGTCCGCAACTCGGACCGTGCCCGCCATATTTCCAACATCGGGTACTACTGGGCGATGAGTGACTACATGGACGCCCAGTTCAGCATGGACTGGTGGAGCGACGTCTGGACCCGGTTCGACGGCTACTTCCGCTACAAGGCCGTACGCAAGTTCCTGGAAGGCGGAATCGCCTACTCGCACTTCTTGCTGCCACAGGGTGGGCGGGAGATGTCGCTTTCCTGGAAACACCAGCAGCGGTTTGGCGAACGCTCGGATTTGCGTGCCTCCGTCGAATACGTTTCCAGCAAGAGTTTCCAGCAGCAGGCCGAATTCAACCCCGAACAGCTGACGCAGAAGATACGATCGGACATCGGCTTCACCCGGCGCTTCGATTGGGGTAGCCTCAACCTCAGCGGCCAGCGTATCCAGCCCATCTCCGAGACGGGCGAGGTCACCACCACCTCGCTGCCCCAACTCGCGATCACTCTGTCGCCCATCGTGCTCACGCCGGCTCGCTCGCCCACCGAAGCCCGCTGGTACAACGGGCTCACATGGACCGGTAGCACGAGCTTCAGTCACCGCATCCTCGATGCGCCGGTCGCGGCCGACACCCGGGACCTGAACGGCAGCCTGAGTTCGGGTCTCACGCTCTCCGCCCTGCGCTGGAACACACGCGCCTCCTACAACGAGGTCCGGATCGGCAAGGCGGACACGCTGTTCACCGAGACAGACACCCTGGTCATCGGCGACGAGGTTCGCACCGGTACGCTGGGATGGAACTCATCGCTGGGTTACCAACAGCGCCTGATCGGGACCACGACCCTCACGCCCTCGCTGGACTTGAGCGGCGCCCAGTTCAGGTCCAACCGAACGGGCTTCGGTTTCATAGCGGAGCCCACACGGGTATCCGTCCGTGCGACGCTGAACAGCGACGTCTACGGATTCTTCCCGGGCTTCGGACCGGTAGAGCGAATCCGCCACAAGTTCTCGCCCAACTTCTCCTGGAGCTACAGTCCCGAGGTGAAGACCGACCCGGACGTGGCGGACATCATCGGCGCAACAACGTCGGCGGAGCGGCACTCGATCACGATCGGATTGAACCAGACGTTCGAGGCGAAGCTCAAGCCGCGCGACGAGCCCGTGGACGAGATGGCTGAAGACGAAGAGCTGGACCCCCAGCTCGCCGCGCTCGAGGAAGAGGAGGCCCAGGCGGCCGGGGCCGAAGGCCAAACGGTAGGGGCGGGCGCCGGCCAGTCAGGCGGCCGGCAGCGCCAGGACGACCGCAAGATGACCATCCTCGCCATCCGTACCTCCGCCATGACCTACGACATTGTCGACAAGGAGTTCACCTCCACCTCGCTGTCGAACAGCATGACGTCGGACCTACTGCGCGGGCTGCAGCTGCGGATCGTCCACGACCTGTTCCGCACCGATACGAGAGCGGGAAGTGTCCAGCTCGACTCGCTGTTCGGTTCGCCTGGTGCGGTGAAGTATGACCTGGAAGACCGGCGGGTCTTTGACCCTTACCTGACCCAGCTGAACGTGAGCTTCTCCATCGGCGAGAGCACGCTGGCCGCGTTGCTCGGCCGCGGCATCGCCGGTTCGCAGGGGATCGTGCCGCAGACCCAGGAGTTCGAGACCCTCGAAGAAGAGATGAACATGCGGGACCAGGTCGAGTCCGAGCGCGATGAAGCGAACGAGAGCGGCGGCCGCCGGCCGTGGAGCATGAACGTGAACTACAGCCTTGTCCGCTCCCGACCGCTACCGGACGTACCCAACACTCCGCGCCAGACCGTGAACTTGAGCCTGGGATACAGCCCCACGGCGAACTGGACGCTGAGCTGGCGGACAACCTATGATATCGAGAACGGTGGTTTCGTTGACCAGGTGCTGAACTTCAGGCGCGACCTGCACCGCTGGACGGCGACTTTCCAGTTCTTGAAAGCTTCGAACGGTAACCTCACATTCAGCTTCGCGGTCCACCTCAGGGACCTGCGCGATCTGGAGTTCGACTACAGGCAGGAGAGCGTACGGGCCGGCGGGAACTAGGCCCGGACAAGAACGATAGGAGGAGATGGATGGCCACGGTTAGCGCGCCGCGCACTGTTCGTGCGCCGCGAGGCATGGAGATCTCCTGCAAAGGCTGGCAGCAGGAAGCGGCGCTCCGGATGTTGATGAACAACCTCGACCCGGACGTCGCCGAGAAGCCGGACGAGCTGATCATCTACGGTGGTTCCGGCCGCGCGGCGCGGTCGTGGGAGGCGTTCGACGCCATCGTCAGCGCGCTGCGCGAACTCGAGGGCGACGAGACGCTGCTGGTCCAGAGCGGCAAGCCCGTCGGCGTCTTCCGCACGCACAGCGACGCGCCCCGCGTCTTGATCGCCAACGCCAACCTGGTGGGGCGCTGGGCCAACTGGGACTACTTCCGGGGCCTGGAGCGCAAGGGCCTCATTATGTATGGCCAGATGACCGCCGGCTCCTGGATCTACATCGGGACCCAGGGGATCCTGCAGGGCACCTACGAGACGTTCGCGGCAGCAGCGAAACAACATTTCGCCGGCTCGCTCAGCCGCCGCTTGGTGCTGACCGGTGGCCTGGGCGGAATGGGTGGCGCCCAGCCCCTGGCCGCCACCATGAACGGAGCCGCCATGCTGGCCGTCGAGGTCGATCCGCACCGTATCGAACGGCGGCTCGAGACCCGGTACCTCGATCGCAGCACCGAGGACCTGGACGAGGCCCTCGAGTTGGTCGTCAGCGCCCGTGACCGCGGCGAAGCCCTCTCCGTTGGTCTGCTGGGCAACTGCGCCGATGTGGTGCCCGAAATCGCCCGCCGCGGCATCACGCCCGACCTGGTCACCGACCAGACCAGCGCCCACGACGCCCTCAATGGCTACGTTCCCAAGGGTCTCAGCCTCGACGAGGCGGCGGAGCTCAGGGACCGGGATCCCGACGCCTACATCGCCCGCTCCATGCAATCGATGGCCGACCATGTGCGCGGGATGCTCGAGCTGCAGAAGCAGGGCGCCATCGCTTTCGACTACGGGAACAACATCCGCGCCCAGGCCCGTGATGCCGGCGTCGAGAACGCTTTCGACTTTCCTGGTTTTGTGCCCGCCTACGTTCGCCCGCTCTTCTGCGAGGGCAAGGGACCTTTCCGTTGGGCTGCCCTATCCGGCGAACCCTCCGACATCCATCGCACCGACGAGCTGGTTCTGGAGCTCTTCCCCGAGGATGAGGCCCTCGGTCGCTGGATCCGCCTCGCCAGCGAGCGCGTCGCCTTCCAGGGACTGCCTTCACGCATCTGCTGGCTCGGCCAGGGCGAGCGCGCCAGGTTCGGCCTCGCCATCAACGAGCTCGTTGCCAGCGGCGCCGTACAGGCACCCGTCGTCATCGGCCGCGACCACCTCGATACAGGATCTGTCGCCAGCCCCTTCCGCGAGACCGAAGGGATGAAAGATGGCAGCGATGCCATCGCCGATTGGCCGGTGTTGAACGCCATGCTCAACGTCGCCAGCGGCGCTACCTGGGTGAGCTTCCATCATGGCGGCGGCGTCGGCATCGGTGACTCGCTTCACGCCGGACAGGTGATCCTCGCCGACGGCACACCCGAGGCGGCCCGCCGGCTCGAGCGCGTGCTGACCAACGACCCTGGCATCGGCGTCGCTCGACACGCCGACGCCGGTTACGAAGAAGCGCTGGAGACGGCAAGGAAGCACGGGATCAAGATCCCAATGGAGAAGAATTGAACTCGCGTAAGATCCTCGAGGCTTCTCAGGTCATAACCTGCCGCGGCGCTTCTCCGCACCGCGGCAAGGCGATGTCGGATGTCGCGGCTATCGAGAACGGCGCCGTCGCTATTAAGGACGGACTCGTCGAAGATGTAGGAACCCGCGAAGAGCTCGCCGATCGCTTCCCTGACGCCGAGCGCACCAACCTCGTCGGCCACGTGCTCACTCCCGGCCTCGTCGATTCTCACACCCATGCCGTGTTCGGACGCTACCGCCTGGACGAGTACGAGATGCGTTGCTCCGGCGTGCCCTATATGGAGATCGCCAAACGGGGCGGCGGCATCAACTCGTCGGTCCTCGACCTGCGCGAACGATCCGAGGACGAGCTCGTCGATCTCAGTATCCCGCGCCTCCGCATGTTGGTCGAGCATGGCACGACAACCGCGGAGGTGAAGAGCGGCTACGGCCTCTCCCTGGATGACGAGATCAAGATGCTCCGCGTCATCCAGCGGCTCGACCGCGAGGACTGGATCGATCTCGTCCCCACCTTCCTTGGTGCCCACTCGTTCCCGCCCGAGTACCGCGACCGGCGCGACGAGTACGTCTCACTCATCGTCGGCGAGATGATTCCCGCCGTCGCCGAAGCGGAGCTCGCTGTCTACTGCGACGTCTTTCTCGAGCCCGGCGTTTTCACACCGGATGAAACACGTCGTGTCCTCGAGGCCGCCATCGACCACGGCCTCGTTCCCAGGATCCACGCCGACGAGTTCGAGTCCAGCGGCGGCGCCGAGCTCGCCGTCGAATTCGACGCCGCTTCCGCCGATCACCTCGGCGCCATCTCCGAGGCCGGCGTCGACGCCATCGCCGGCTCCGGCACCGTCGCCACCCTCTTGCCAGGTACGCTCTTCTTTCTCGGCAAGGACAGCTATCCGCCCGCCCGACGACTCATCGATCGCGGCGCCGCCGTCGCCCTCGCCACCGACTTCAACCCCGGATCCTCTCCTACGCCCAACCTCCAGGTCGTCATGAGCATCGCTTGCAGCCAGCTTCACATGTCGCCTGCCGAGGCCCTGGTCGCCTGCACCGCCAACGGCGCCGCCGCCCTACGCCTCGACGACGGGCGGGGCAAACTCGAGCCGGGCGGCCCGGCCGACGTGGCGGCGTTCCGAGTCAGCGATTACCGTATGATTCCGTACCTGTATGGCGGGAACCACTGCGTTGGCGTGTGGAAGGCAGGAGTGAGGGTCCGTTGAGCGGCGACGCAACATATGATGGGCCTTGGGTGTAGACGGACGAGGCCAGTCAGGATATAGTCTGTGCGCCGGGGCATCCTGCCAACTCCCCCTATACCGGCGTGCTGGCGGCGGACAGATGTCGCACCGGAGGTGCGGCGGTCTGCTGAAAGTCGGTGGAAGTGTTTATCTTACAAGGCTAGGAACAGGCCGGCCCCGGCATTGGAGCCGGCTGTTGAACGACGACCTGCGGATACGTGCCTAAGCGGACGGGCGAATGAGCGACGGGGCTCACTACAGACAAAAAGCGAGAACATTCGAGCAGCGCGAGAACTGGAAGCGCGCGATCGAGGCGTACGAGCTTGCCGTGCAGGCGGACAAAGAGGCCCACAAGGAAGTGGACCTGGCGTTGTTCAACCGTGTGGGCGACCTGTACCGTCGGATCGGCGATGTGAACAAGGCGGTTCACTACTACGACAAGGCGGCGGACGGCCATCTGTCGGCGGGCTTCTACAACAACGCGATCGCGCTCTGCAACAAGATCCTCCGCAACCAGCCAAACCGGCATTCGGCGTATCTGAAGTTGGGCAAGATCGGGGCGGCCAAGGGGTTCCTCTCGGACGCGCGGCGTCATTTCCTGGAGTATGCCGAGCGGATGCAGAAGGGCGGGCAGCTCGACGAGGCTTTCCGGGCGCTGGTTGAGTTTGCCGATCTGTCACCCGATACCGACGTCCGGTTGATGATCTCGGACCAGCTGATAGAGCACGACCGTACGATGCAGGCGGTGGAGCAGATGCGGCTGGCCTGGCGCGATCTCAAGCACGAAGGCCGTGATGCCGACGCCGGCGATGTCCGACAGCGCATCGTCGAACTGGCGCCGAATCGCGATCCAGAAGTTGATCCGCCGGACGCCGACTCATCTAGCTATGCCGGGTTGGATGCCGAGGGCATCCTGGACCTCCCGGAGATCCTGCCCTACGACGAGCCCGAGCCAGCGACCGGTGTCTCGGAGCTCGACGCGGCGACCGTAGAGCCCGACGATCTCGACGTGGCGGCACCCGAGTCGGTCGAGCTGGAGCCGGCTGGATTCGAATCGACGAGCATGGAGCTCGATGTGGCCGAAGCGGACATCGGTGGCGTCGAGCTCGAGCCCGTCGATCTCGACTCGGTAGACGTCGGGCTGCCCGACGATGGCGCCGGACTCGACATGGCTACCGGCGAGGTGGATGTCGACGGCCGCGCCGCCGAGTTCACCGCCGCCGATGAACCGGCGCTCGAGGATCTCGAGGAGGCTTTCGCCGCTGACCTCGAACCGGTCGTCGAGACGCCCGAGGTGAGTGCTCCGCCGCCGCCGGCTCCGCCTACGCCGGCTGAGCGTATCGCAACCATCGAGTCACGCCTCCAGGTCGAGGGTCGCCAGCCCAACTTGCTGGTGGAGATGGCCGAAGCGTTGCTCGAGACCGGTGGTCGAGAGAAAGCCACCTACTGCTTGGGCGAGGCCGTCGACATCTACGAGCAGCACGGCCAATACGGTGACGCCTGGCGTGTCATCGACGAGCTGCTGAGGCTGGACGTCAACGATGTGCGCGCCTATCAGAAGCGTGTCGAGCTCGCCTTGCGGTCTGGTGACCGCGCAGCCCTCGTCGAGGCCTACCTGGGACTCGCCGACTGTCTCGATCGCACCGACGCGGGAAACAAGGCCCGCGCCGTCTACGCCCGTGTGATGGAGCTCGATCCCCAGAAC
>JBDHHX010000013.1:0-23304 GCA_039589155.1 Gemmatimonadota bacterium
ACTATATAGAGACGTGCGCCTCGATGTCTTGGAACAGGGAACGTTTTGGTTTGCGGGCAAGCCCGAGGTACCGGGCTCCATAGATTGGGGCGCGAACATTCCGCGGATCTGCACCTGGGCACGCTTCGCGGACAGAGAGACGGGAAGGACCTTCTACGTCTACAACCTGCACCTCGACCACGAATCGCAGGAGTCGCGCGAAGAAAGCGTCCGGCTGCTGTCGGCGCGAATCGCGCTGCGAGATCACCCGGACCCAGTCGTCGTGACGGGCGATTTCAACGCCGACGAAGACAACCCGGCGATAACCCGCCTGCTTGGCGAGTCCGAGCCGCTGTTGCGCGACAGCTTTCGCGTCCTGCACCCCGAGGCGACCGATGTCGGAACGTACAACGGCTTCAGTGGCACGACATCGCGAGGGAAGATCGACTACGTGTTCGTGTCCGGCGATTGGACGGTCGAGTCGGCGGCCATCCTTCGCACGTCGACTGACGGACGGTATCCCTCCGACCACTTCCCGGTGGTCGCGACCCTGATCTACTAGCCGCAATGAGCGCGAGTGGCGTGCTGTTCGACCTCGATGGCGTTCTCGTAGCCACCGAGGCGCTGAAAGCGCAGGCGCATTCGGAGACCGTGGCGCTGCTGGGCGGCCGGCTCGATCCCGACTACTACTCGCAGGTGATGGGGAAGTCGCACTACCTGGCGGCAAAGGAGTTTTCCGAGGCCGGCGGAATCGCGTTCGAGCACGAGCGCTATGCCGAGGCGTTCAAGGCGGCGTACGGCGCGCTGTTGGAGAGTGGTGTCGAGCTGATGCCGGGCGCCCTGGCGCTGGTCGCCGCGCTTCGTGAGCGCGGATATCGGCTGGCGGTGGTGAGCTCGAGCCTACGCTGGATGATGGATAAAGTCCTCGCACAGACCGGGCTGGACGAACACTTCGAGGCATGCGTTTCGGGAGATGACGTCGAGGAGGAGAAGCCGTCGCCGGAGCCTTATCTCAAGGCGTTGGACGAGCTTTCGCTGGAGTCGTCGCAAGCCGTTGTCATCGAGGATACCGAGAGCGGGATAGCGTCAGCTTCTGCGGCAGGGGTGAAAGCGATCGCCGTGCGGCACGAGTTTAACGGGCGGCACGACTTTTCGGGGGCGGCCTACGTGTTGGATGACCTTCTCGATGTGGAAGCGATCGTCGGGTCGATAATCATCAACACCTAACAGCTAGTCCTCAACCCTGAAGTCCTTGAGCGTTAGGTGTTAGATGTCAGGTGTTGATGATTAATGCCCCTCCTACACCCAGCTCTTATCCCGAAACCCCCTCAGTATCTCAGTAAATCGCGCCATCTCTTCCGGCAACCCGATCGACAGCCGGTTATACGAAAGCATCGGCGGGAAATTCCGGCCGACCTTCACGTCGTTCTCCAGCATCCGCTGCCGGTAGGTATCGAGATCTCCGTTTATCCGGTGCATGACAAAGTTCGTGTGGCTCGGCAGGTGCTCGAGATCGAGCTCGTCCAGGCACTCATAGAGGATCGCCTTGGCCTCGGTGTTCGCCGCCAGGCTGCGGGGCACCAGCTCGTCGTCGTGCAGGGCGGCGTAGGCGGCGACCAGCACCAGCTCGTTGGCGTTCGTCTTGGCGATGAACTGGCGAAGCATGTCCGCCGCTTCCACGTGCGCGACGGCGTAGCCCAGCCGGATGCCCGCCATCGCGTAGATCTTCGAGAAGGTCCGGGCGACGATGACGTTGGGCCGGTCGATGTACTTGGTGCACGACCAGAAGCCGGGGTCCTCGCAGTACTCGAAGTAAGCCTCATCGGCCAGGAAGTAGACGTTCTCCGGGGCCGATTCGATCCAGGCATCGATCTCGGCGCTGGGCGTCAGCGTGCCCGTCGGGTTGTTCGGGTTGCAGAGGTAGACGAGCGAGCGGCCGCGCGCGGCCTCGACGACCTCACGCATCCGCCCGATGTCGTGGGAGTAGCGTCCGTCCAGCGGCACCTTCACCACCTCGTAGGGGAAGGGCTCGGCGTACGACGGCACGTCCTCGAACGTCGGGTCCGCCAACACCAGTGTGGCACCCGGCTCGAACAGCGCCTGCACCGACATCTGCAGGATCTCGGTGGAGCCGCAGCCCAGCACGATGTTCTCGGGTTGGGCGCCGTGCGCCTCCGCCAGCGTCTCGATCATCCGGACACGATTGTCCCGGGGATAGCGATTCGCATCCGCCAGCCCGTCGATGATGGCGCTGCGAGCTGCAGGCGAGAGGCCGAGTGCGTTCTCGTTCGAGTTGAGCCGCAGCGTACCGTCGGATCGTGTAGTCAGCGCCGACGCCAGGTCGGGAAGCACGGCTGTTCCGCCGCCGAGCCCTGCGGCGGCGCCGATAGCGAATCCGCTTCTCAAGAATGCCCGTCGCTTCATGAGGTCCCCCCTGCAGGGTGCGTTGTTGAGAGCCTGGAGTTTCCGGGTGTCCCATGATACTGCTTGTCGAGAGCGTCTCCGCAAGTCGGGGAGGAGATCGAGGCGGATCCGCTGTCGCACGCCGACCATCTTGCCTAGAATTGATGATCATGAATCGGGCGATCCAACCGTTTCCAGGAGGAATCGTGAAACGCCGTCTCTTTATAGTCGGAACTCTATCGCTGGCATTTGTGGTAAGCGCCTGCGATAGGCAGCCTGTCGAAAACGTCATCGTCGTCGGGACGGGAACCGACATCGGGGTGTTACTGCCCGTCGCCGAAACCAGCGCGCTGGACGGCGAAGTGAACGCGTTGCTCTATGCGGGTCTGAACTCGGCACGCTGGGGTGAAGGCGGCGTGGAGTACTTTCTCGGCGACCATTCGTTGGCCGAACGCTGGGAGTACAACCCCGATTCGACGGCGCTGAGTTACTTCCTGCGGGGTGATGCGGTGTGGTCAGACGGCCATCCGATCGACGCCGCAGACATCGTCTTCACCTTCGAGTTGATACGCAGGCCGGAGATCGGATCGGCCTACGTCGAGGCGTGGGCGCAGCTCGACTCCGTCATCGCGATCGGCGATCGCCAGGTGACGTTCCACTTCCAGCGCCGCTACCCGCAGATGCTCTTCGATACCGGCATCGGCATCATCCCGGCTCACGTGTTCGAGGAGGTCGCGACCGACGGTGCAACGCTGACCGGCCACGCGACGATCCTCGAGCCGGGAGGACAGCTCGTCGTCAGCGGACCGTACCGCGTCGCCGAGTGGCGGCCGGGCGAGCGGTTACTACTCGAGGCGAATCCGCTGAGTTTCGCGCCGTCGCCGGCAACCGACAGCATCGTCTTCCGCGTGGTGCCGGAGGAAGTGACGATGCTGGCGGAGCTGGAGACCGGCGGACTGGACGTGGTCGCACCGGTATCGATGTCCGACGCGACGCGGCTCGAGGCCGACGAGCGGTTTCGGGTCGAGACGATGGACGACAGGTTCTACGACTACCTGGCGTGGAACCTGGAGGAGACGGCGTTGTTCGGCGATGCAGAAGTACGGCGGGCGTTGTCGCTTGCCATCGATCGCCAGACGATCATCGACGGGCTAAGCATAGGCCGCTTCGCACGTCCGGCGGCCGGACCGTACCCACCGATCTTTGGCGAGTTGGTGGCTCCCTCCGTCATCCCCGACTCTTACCTTCCCGACAGCGCCACAGCGATCCTTGCCGCGCGGGGCTGGGCCGACAGCGATGGCGACGGTGTTCTCGACAAAGACGGCCGCGCGTTCAGCTTCACGTTGTTGACCCAGGCGGGCAACGAACGCCGCACATCGGCGGCGGAGATCATCCAGGCGCGCTACGCCGAGATTGGCATCGAGGTGAACATCACGGCGCTCGATTTCGGTACGCTGCTCGGCCTCATGTTCGACGAGCGGGATTTCGAAGCTGTGCTGCTGGGCTGGCAGGTGGCGCTCGAGCCCAGCTACCTGGGCGCGTTCTTCTGGCCGCCCGATCACCCGTTCAATTTCACCGGCTACGCCAGCGCGGAACTCGACAGCCTGATTCCGCTGGCGCAATCCGCGGCGACGGCGGAGGACGCGGCGCCTTACTGGCGCGAAGCGGCACGTGTTATCGCCGTCGATCGACCGTACGCCTTCCTCTGGTACTTCGACGATGTGGCCGCGTTGAGGGAGGGCATAACGAACACGCGAATCGACACGTACGGTCTGTTCCAGAACCTGCATGAGTGGAGGTTGCGCCCTTAGAACGAGCAGAGACGCGTCAGCGACAGTTTCTGCCGGCACAGGTCATCAACTCGCCAAGACGCTCCGAGAGCCGGTTCATCAATTCGGGCGCCGCCGACGCGTGAAGGCTCTCGATTTCATATGGGTCAGAGCGAGTATCGTATAGCTCACGCTCGCCCGTGTGCCATTCCACATACAGCAGACTCTCGGTCCTCAAGGCAGAGAAAGCATTGCCCAGCGGATTGACTTCGTCCACGCGCCCGCGGAATCGCTCGATCAGGATCTCGCTTCGCCAGGGACGATCTGGCGTTGTCAGAAGCGGGACAAAGGACAGACCGTCTACGTGTGGTGGCACTCGCGCGCCCGCCAACTCCGCTATGGTTGGAGCGATGTCGATATTGGCGACCAGCCGCCTGCTGGTCCCGGAAGCGACGCCTGGCCCCCATACATAGAGCGGTACCCTGATGTCTTCTTCGTACGCCGTGCTCTTGCCGGCGGGCAAGCGGTGCTGACCCTGGTGAAACCCGTTGTCCGAGGTGAACAGTACGTAGGTACGCTCGGTAATCCCCTCCTCGGCCAGGACATTCATCAACTCCGCAAACATCTCATCGACGGCCATCATCGTTTCTGACCGGGAAACGAACAATTGGCGAAGCTCGGCAACGTCCGCGTCACTAAGCAGCGGCAAAGACCGGATATGCTCCGGCTTATCCGCTACGTCCTGTTCGTTGAATGACGGCGACAGCGGAATCTCGCTTCCCGCATATGCGCCTGCATGCCGTGGCGCTGGAACGGCGGGCCAATGCGGCGCTCTCGAGCTGATGAAAAGGAAGAAGGGCACTCCGTCGGCGTTGGCTTCGCGGACCCAGTCCACAGACCTGGCCAGCAACACGTCCGTCTCGTACTCCTCGGGGGTGGACCCGTAGGCCACGACCTCTCCGTTGTCGTTCACTCTGTAGTCCTGATACCGCTCCAGGGTCGCGAACCATTGGTTCCAGCCGGGGGGAATGTAATTGGGCTCGCCTGATGGGTACTCGTTCATGTACTTGCCCAGAAACATCGTTCGGTAGCCTGCATCCTGAAGCCATGTGCCAACGGTCGACAGCTCCAGGCCGGTGTCGCGAAACCGTAGGAACCCCCCACGCGGTGAGCGGTTTGTGAAAATCCGGTGGTTGTGTGCGTACTGGCCGCGGAAAAACGATGCTCGCGATGGTCCACACGTCGGCGTGGTGATGTAGAAGCGGTCAAAGGTAAGGCCGTTCCGAGCGAGACTTGCGACGCTCGTCAGTGGATCGAGAGAAGCGCTGTCGAGGTCGTCGGTCAAGACAACGATGATGTTCGGCTGGATTGGCGCTTCTGGCGCATGCGCGTCGCGGCAGCTCATCAGCAAGCCAGCAATGGCTATGATTCCGAGTGCTGCACCCGGCCAGGGGCTTCTGATTCTTCGCCGTGTGGACATGATTCTCCTGCCATTGTCTGTTGCGTGTGATCGCGGGTCGTCGTCGAGCTACAGATTCGTGGGGGAGTTCTCTGTTGCTGAGGGGTCTTGCGAATAGCGGGAGGCAAGGCGGCTCAGGCCGCCTTGCCTTGCACGGGGCTAGTAGTCCGCGTTACGGGAGATCGTCGTCATCGACCTCGTCGTCGTCGTCATCGTGGGAGATGCCGTCGTGATCGTCGTCACGAAAGCCTTCGATCGAGTTCTCGATGTTCCCCTCAACCAGGCTCTCGTTCGGCTCGCCTTTGTTGGCGGTGCGCGGGTCGATCAGCATGCCCGCCTGATTCTCGAACCAGGTCGAGACGTCCAGCATCATCGTGACGTTCACCGGCCCGGAATCCTCGGTCACCACCAGCGGACTCGTGAGATCGATCTCCTGCTCCTGACCCTCGTCCGTCGTGTAGACGAAGGCCTGACCGTTGTAGGTCCCCGTCACCCGGATGCTGACGCCGTCGAAGTTCGGGTTCGCCGCGATGAACGCGAAGTCGGCCGCGTCATTGTCTTCCGGCTTGTGGATATCGAACTCGATCTCGTCATAGGTGCCGGTGTCCACCACAGCCGTGAGCTCCTGGCTCACGCCGCCGCCCAGGTCCAGTGACACCAGGAACGGACCGACCTCGAACTCCTCGCAATCGTCGTCGTCAACCAGGGAATCACAGCCGGTCGACTCCACCCGCTCGAACTCGATCTCTCTCAGGACCAGCTCGGCGGTCTCGATCACCAGCGTGTTCGTCCCGTCCGTCAGCTCCAGGCTGCCCGCGAAAAGGGAGGGCGCCGGGGCCGCCGCACCGCCACTCAGCCCGAAGGAAAGGCTGACCGTGTTGGCACCGTCTAGGTTCCCCGGCCCCGTGCCGTCCTCGTTACATCCGGCCAGCATGGAAACCAGGGCCACGGCCAGCAACAGTCCCTGGACTCGGCCCAGGGCCCCAGCAATCGTCTTCAGCGTTCGGTCGTTCATCTTCTTTCTCCTGTTTAGTGTCGTTCTCGACTACTCTGCTTCAGCCGGCCATCTGTAAGGGCAACGCGGGTGCCGCAAGCGGCCTGGCGGTCCAACTGCTTGCGTGGAAAGGACATAGTGCCGCCGTCGGTCCGCCCAACCCGCAGTCCGCGTCCGTATCAAAAAGTGACAGTACGGATAATTTGTATCGTTACGGCACAGCTACCGAGGCGCCGGAAAGCGCCGCTTCGGGCTCGCTCCCAGCGCCGAAACCCCCTATTCCCGTTGCCGTCAACTGTCTCGCGACGAGTCAGTTGGCGCTGTGGCTCAATACTTGTATCGTTATGAGTCACCTGAAGCGGAGGGATCGGTGAAGAGCAGGCTACTGGTATACAGCGAGACGGACTCCTTCCGGGAGTTCTACGAGGAGGCGGCCCGCGCCGCCGGCCTGGAGTTGGAGGTCAGCCGTGACCTGAGCGCGGCGGCGGGCAGCACGGCGCTGATCATCTCGGCGCCGGGCGCCGAGGAGCGCGCCGCGGAGTGGGTCCGGGACGCGGCAGCCGTGGCGCCGCAGCCGCCGGTGGTAGTAGGCACGCGAGGCGACCACCGTTTGGCGGTGGAGGTGGTGCGGGCCGGTGCGGCCGACTACTTCGCGCTCCCGGAAGAGGCGGAGCGGCTTTGCGACTATGTGCGGGCCCGCGCCGAAGCGCAGCGAGGCCAGGCGGCCGCGGTGGAGCTGGCGGAAGCGGAGCGGCGCGACTTCGACTTCACGCGGATCGTTGGGGAGAGCGAAGCGGTGCGAGAGGCGCTGCTGACCGCATCGCGGATCATCCCGCGGGGTTCGACGACGGTGCTGCTCACGGGTGAGACGGGGACGGGCAAGGAGCTATTGGCCCAGGCGATCCACTACAACGGACCGCGAGGCGCGGGCCCGTTCGTCGAGCTCAACTGCTCGGCCATCCCGCCCAACCTTTTGGAGTCGGAGCTGTTCGGGCACGAGCGCGGCGCCTTCACCGACGCCCGCCGCGCCAAGCCGGGCCTGATGGAGGTGGCGGACGGAGGCGCACTGTTCCTGGACGAGATAGGCGAACTGCCGTTCGAGCTGCAGGGCAAGCTTCTGAAGGTGTTGGAAGACAAGCAGGTGCGCCGCGTGGGCGGCACGCGAACGCAGGAGGTCGACGTCCGCATCATAGCCGCTACCAATCGCGACCTCTCCGGCGAGGTCCGTGATGGTCGATTCCGAGAGGATCTCTATTACCGGCTCTCGGTGATCCCCATCCACTTGCCGCCGCTGCGCGAACGTGGCGACGATATCGTGCTGCTCACCGACCATTTCCTCGATTCCCTCAGCAGCGAATACGAGCTCCCGCGTCCCGAACTGACCCCGGCCATCAAGGACCGACTGCTGACCCACCGGTGGCCAGGCAATGTGCGCGAGTTGAGAAACGCCATCGAGAGGGCCTTGCTCCTTGGTGATGCCGGTAGGCTGAGTCCCGAGGACTTATTCATCGAGCAGGAAGCGTCCCCAGTGGCCAAGGGCGGCAGTGAGCTTCTGCCGTTTCCCGCCTCAATGGAGACGATCGAGCTCGCGGCGGTGCGGGCGATGCTCGAGGCGGCCGGAGGAAACAAGAGTGCCGCCGCGCGCCGGCTGGGCATCTCGCGCTCACGACTTCACCGGGCGATCAAACGGATCGCCGAGCTCGAAGGCGGTTCAAAGTGAGGAGGCCAAACTGTAGCGTATCGGTACATCTGGGTGAAAACGGGACACCATCGATGCGGCCAAGGTGTTGTGTTACAACGAGTTAAGTGAGGAATCACGCTTGCACTGCATCGGCTCGTGGGCGATAGCCCCACGGTTCACATGAGATAGAACTGACGATGACTGAAACAGGAGGCACCGTGAATAAGCGACTGAGATGGATTTGGAGACATGGCCCTGGCGCGGTGGCGCTTGGGTTACTGGTCGGGCTGTCGCTGTCGGCGTGTGACAACTCGACCGAGAGTCCGCCGCAGATCGTGGATGAGTCGGAGCTCGACTTCGTTCCGCGTGCGGGGACGGCGCCGCCGCTGGAGACGATGGACACGTCGTTCTGGGCGGTGAAGGGTGAGGATCGCGAGTTGCGGATCCGCTACCAGGGCGAAGGCGGCTCGGGCAGCGGCAAGGAATTCCTCGACCTCAGGATCGAAGAGCAAACGCTGCTGCGGCGTCCGGATGGCACGGCGATCGCACAGGGCGACTCGATCGAGATCTTTGTGACGATAGATCCACAACTGTTCGTCGTGCGGCTCGAGCCGTCGGGTCTGCAGTTCAATCCCAACGAACCGGGCAAGCTAGAGATCGACTACGACGAGGCCCAGGAAGACTACTTCGACGATGAAGCCCTGTTCGATATGTGGAAGCAGGAGAGCACGGGCGATCCGTGGGAGCGCCTGGGCTCCGTGAAGACCGAGGAGCTGGACGAGATCGAGGTCTTGTTGCTCGGGTTCACTCGATACGGGCTGGCTGTGGGGCGGTAAAACGAACGATGAGCGCCCTCCCCGGTGACGTAACCGGATTGAAGACCGAGCTGGAGCAACTCGGCGAGGACCGCCGCTGGGGCGACATCCGGGACCGTGCCGAGAGTCTGGACGACTCGACTCTCACCGCCGATCCCAAGGTCGCCTACCTGGTAGCGGAGGCGCTCTTCTTTGGCGGTCAGATGGATCGCGCGCTCCACCTGGCGCTCGCTGCGGAGGCGGAGTTCCGCACGCGCCACGACCCGATGGGCTTGCTGCCGGCACTCAACCTGGCCGGTGCGGTCCAATTCGAGTTGGGCGACCTGGAGGGCGCCGAGGAGCGATTCTCGGACCTGCTCGAGTTGGCGCGCGAGGCTGGGAATGACGAGATGAGCGGGCGTGCAACGAACAATCTCGGCGCGATCGCGAGTCTTCGCGGTGATCACGACAGGGCACTTTCGCTATTCCGGCTGTCGATACCGGTCTACCAGAAGGTGGGATTCCTCGCCGGCCTGGCGCAGACGGAACACAACCTGGGGATCGTCAATCGAGATCTCGGTGATTGGCGCGAGGCCGAGCACCACTATCGCAGCGCCCAACGGCGAGCTCGCCAGCTCGGTGACAACCGGCTGACGACGATGGCCCGGGCGGGACGGGCGGAGATCGCGTTCCTGCGCGGCGACCGCACGTTTGCCGGCGTGGAAGCGCAGCACTCGCTTGAAACCTACGTCGAGCTTGGCGACGAACTGGGTCGAGCCGACGCTCTCAAGCTCCTGGGCAGCATCGCAGCCGCGGCGTCCGACCACGATGGCGCAGCGCGCTACTTCGAGGAAGCGCTCAAGCTGGCCCGCCAGCACGCCAATCCCCTGCTGGAGGCGGAAATCCTGGAGGAATGGGCGGAACTCCACACGATTGCGAAGCGCTCGGCCCTGGCTCGAGCTGACCTGGAGGCCGCAGCGGCCACCTACCGCCGGCTCGGTGCCATGGGACGACAGAAGGCGGTAGAAGAGAAACTGGAACGATGGGAGGGCTAGGTCACATCGACCCCAAACCTGTGCCTGGCCTGCCACCCCAACTGTCGGAAGCCGTAACGATCGAGGGCGGTGAAAAACCTCAGTTAAGCGCCCGCGCTCCTTCCTCAGGTTGCTGGCCTGCCGAGTAGTCAGCATACTGTTGACGTCCTGAAAAATCCTCGAGTCGAAGGCCCTTCTGCAGCAAGGAGTCATCATGCGCTGGCTTACATTCGTCGCCATCGGTTTTCTCGCGCCATCCAGCCTGGTCGCACAGGGTGTCGAGGGCTACTACCGCTACCCGGCGATCCACGGCGAAACGATCGTCTTCGTCGCCGAGGGCGATCTCTGGAAGGTCGGCCGCGCCGGCGGCCTGGCGCAGCGGCTGACGACCCACGCCGAGGCGGAAACGCGCCCGGCCATTTCGGCCGACGGTGCCACCCTGGCTTTTTCCGCGTCCTACGAGGGGCCGCTGGAGGCCTACACCATGCCGATGGACGGCGGTCTACCGACACGGCTCACCTACGACGGCGCCAGCGCTCGGGTCGCGGGCTGGACCCCGGCCGGCAAGCTGCTCTACGCGACCAGCAAGTTCGCGACGTTGCCCAACTACCAGCTGGTGGAGATCGATGCGGCGACGCGTGAGCGTTCTCTGATCCCGCTGGCACAAGCGGCCGACGGTTCCTACGACCCGGCCAGCGGCACGCTTTACTTCACTCGTCTTTCGGAACAGGGAAGCCGGACCAAGCGCTACATGGGCGGCACGGCTCAGAACCTGTGGAAGTTCGAGCGCGGCGCTGCGGAAGCGGCCCCGCTGACCCCCGACTATCCAGGCACCAGCCGTAATCCCATGTGGTGGAACGGTCGCGTCTACTTCGAGAGCGATCGCGACGGGACGATGAACGTCTGGTCGATGGATCCCGACGGCGGTGACCTTCGTCAGCACACACACCACAGCGGCTGGGACGTGAAGACGGCATCGCTGGGTGACGGCCGAATCGCCTATCAGCTGGCCGCGGACATCTGGGTGTACGACATCGCGGCCGACGAGACGCGTGAGATACCGATCACGCTGATTTCCGACTTCGAGCAGATGCGCGAGAAATGGGTCGACGACCCGATGGATTTCTTGTCGACCGTCGAGATCTCCAGCGATGGCCTTCGCCTGGCCATCACGGCGCGCGGCGAGGTCTTCACGGCGCCCGTCAAGCAGGGCCGCTTCATCCACGTGTCACGTGCACCGGACGTGCGCTACCGGCAGGCGATGTTCATGCCGGACGGTGAGTCGCTGCTGGCGCTATCGGACGAGAGCGGCGAGGTGGAATGGTGGATGCTGCCGGCGAATGGGATCGGCGAGCGGCGACAACTGACGATGGACGGCAAGGTGCTGCGGTTCGGCGGATCGGTTTCGCCGGACGGCAGGTGGCTGGCCCACTATGACCAGGACCAGGAGATCTGGCTTTACGACATCGAGCGCGGTGATTCGAAGCGGCTCGCCGTCTCGCAGAGCCGCCAGGGATACGATCTCTCCTGGTCGCCCGACAGCCGCTGGCTCGCCTTCAGGCTGCCAGCGCTCAACAGCTTCGACCAGGTCTATGTCTACGACACCGAGAGCGAAACGCAGACGGCAATCACGACGGACCGTTTCAACAGCTACGACCCGGTGTGGAGCGCCGACGGCGAGTGGATCTACTTCCTCTCGGACCGGACTTTCCGATCGCTGGTCGGCAGTCCGTGGGGCGCGCGAGCGCCGGAGCCGTACTTCGATAAGCAGACGAAGATCTATGCGATCGCGTTGCGGGACGGGGTGCGGTTTCCGTTTCAGCCGGCGGACGAATTGTTGATGGCGGAGTCGAATGCCGATGACGATAGCGATCAGGATAATGATAAGGAGAAGGAGACGCGTGTAGAGATCGAGATGGAAGGGATCCAAGCGCGGATTTACGAGGTTCCGAATCAAGCGGGGAATTACAATGGGCTGGGCGCGAATGGTAAGCGGCTGTTCTGGATGCAGAGAGCTACGGGTTCGTTCAGCTGGGATCTGATGGCGCTCGACATCGACAACGATGAGCCGGAGCCGAAGAAGATCGCCGAGGGCGTGCGCGGCTACGAGTTGAGCGGCGACGGCCAGAAGCTGATGGTGTGGAAGGGCGACGCCTTCTACGTGATCGACGCATCGTCGGGCGCCGGCGCCAAGCTGAGCGACGCGGAAGTCGATCTCAGTAACTGGAGCTTCTCCCTCGACCCGCGGGAAGAGTGGCGGCAGATGTTCGTGGAGTCGTGGCGGCTCGAGCGCGACTACTTCTACGATCCCGGCATGCACGGCGTCGATTGGGACGCGATGCTCGAGAAGTACCTGCCGCTGGTCGATCGCGTCACCAACCGCAGCGAGCTCAGCGACCTGCAGGCCCAGATGGTCGCCGAGCTTTCGGCGCTCCATATCTTCGTTCGCGGCGGCGACCACAGGGAAGGGAAGGACCAGGTGTTGCCCGCATCGTTGGGCGCCGTGCTGTCGCGGGATGAGAGCGCCGGCGGTTATCGGATCGAGCACATCTACCGCTCGGATCCGGACTACCCGGACGAGCTGTCGCCGTTGGCGCGGCCCGGCGTCGACGTCAGCGAAGGCGACGTGATCACGGCGATCAACGGTGTCTCGACTGTGTCCGTCGTCGACCCGGCGGTCCTGCTACGCAACCAGGCCGGCGAACAGGTTCGTCTCAGCCTGCGGAACGGCGCGGGCGCGCACGACGTCATCGTCGTACCCATCACGCAGCGCCGCGACTGGGACCTGCGCTACGACGAATGGGAATACACGCGGCGCCAGATGGTCGATTCGATCTCAGGCGGCGCGATCGGCTACCTGCATTTGCGAGCGATGGGCGGCGGCAACATGGCCGAGTTCTATCGCCACTTCTATCCCGTGTACAACCGCCAGGGCCTGATCATCGACGTGCGCCACAACAACGGCGGCAACATAGACAGCTGGATTCTCGAGAAGCTGTTGCGCCCGGCCTGGTTCTACTGGCAGTCGCGTGTCGGCGATCCGACCTGGAACATGCAGTACGCGTTCCGCGGACACATGGTGATGCTGGTCGACGAGCGGACCGCGTCGGACGGCGAAGCGGTGGCGGAGGGCTTCCGCCGCCTCGACTTGGGCCAGCTGATCGGAACGCGCACCTGGGGCGGCGAGATCTGGCTGACCAGTAGCAACGTGCTAGTGGATTGGGGGATCGCCACGGCGGCGGAGTTCGGCGTCTACGGGCCGGAAGGCGAATGGCTGATCGAGGGGCACGGCGTCGATCCGGACATCATCGTCGACAACCTGCCGCACGCCACCTTCAACGGCGAAGACGCTCAGCTGCAGGCGGCGCTCGAGCACCTGCAGGAGCTGATCCGCAACGATCCGCGGCCGGTGCCGCCGGTGCCGGCTTTTCCGGACAAGTCGTTCCGCTACCCGCAGCGCGCCGCCGACGAGAACGGAGGCGGCTGAGTGGAGTTTGTGAGGCTGCCGGCGTATCTTGCCGGCTAGCCTCAACCAGGAGCTGACATGTCGAGAATCAAGATCTTAGTGGTGGTAGGACTCGTGGCCTGCACCGGAACGGCGGCATCCCAGGGCAAATCGGAGGAACAGCAGATCGCCGAAGCGGTGACGCCGCTGCCGGAGTCGATGCAGGCCGGCGCCACCGTGTACGGCTACCGCGGTGAAGAGCTCGTCACGCTGCGAGAGGGAAGCGGCAACATGATCTGCATCGCCGACGACCCCGGTCGCGACGGCTGGCAGGTCTCCTGTTATCACGAGTCGCTCGAACCGTTCATGGCGAAGGGGCGCGAGCTGCGAGCCGAGGGTACCACGGATCGCGCAGCCATCGCCTCGCTGCGCGAGTCGGCGATCCGCTCCGGCGCGCTGGAGATGCCCGGTGGGCCGGCGGCCCTGTACTCGCTCTTCGGGTCCGAGGGCGCCTTCGATCATTCCACCGGCACGGTGAGCGAGGCGAGCGCGCTCACCGTGGTCTACGTGCCGTACGCCACCGCTGAGTCGACCGGCCTGCCCACGGAGGCGGACGCTGGCCCCTGGCTCATGGCCCCGGGCAAGCCGTGGGCTCACATCATGATCTCAGGCGGGGAGTGAAGAGCGATCGACTGAAGAAGGCTAGCGAGACGCCGACGCCGCTGGGTGCGTCGGGAAGCTTGATACCACCGGAGCTGCTGCAGGAAGCCTCGCGTCGGCTCGGCTGGGCGGGGCTCGTCTATTCCGGGACTTTCTTCCTCGCCTATTTCGGGTCCTACCTGGCGCTTGGCAACGACCCGGGAACGGCCTACGGGGGTCTGGGACTGTTCGAGGGGAGGATGGCCGTTCAGTCGACGGCTGCGGTGATTGCCATCGCGGTCGGCCTCGCGGTCTACGCCCTCGCCCACCACACCCGGATTGAGCCGCAGCGCTTGCTCGACTTCGGGCTCGTTTTCCTGGTCGTGGGCGCGTTCGGCATCTCGATGTCGGAGTACTGGGCTACCTTCCCGACCTGGGATGGCGTCTTCATGTACGAGTTCCCGGGCATCCCGTGGGAGTGCATGTGGATCATCCTCTTTCCGATACTCGCGCCCAACACGCCGCGCAAGACGACCGTCGCCTTGTTCGCCGCGGCGTCCACCGGCATGCTCACCGTTCTACTCTCGCGGGCGGCCGGCTACACGAGCGCCGAGATGCCGCTGCAGTACTTCGGCGGCTACTTCCTCTTCACGACGGGCGTCTGTGCGCTCATCGCCAGCGTCGTCTCCCGGATCATCTACGACTTCGGGAAACGGATGGGTAAGGCGATGGAGGTGGGCAGCTACCAGCTGCTGAGGCCGCTGGGCCAGGGCGGCATGGGCGAGGTGTGGTTGGCGCGGCACCGGATGCTGGCGCGACCCGCTGCGGTGAAGCTCATCCGGCCCGAAGTCCTGGGCGGCGATTCGGGGTCGCGGCAGACGGCGCTGCGCCGCTTCGAGCGTGAGGCACGGGCCACGGCGGCGCTCGACTCGTTCCACACGATCACGCTCTACGACTTCGGCATCTCGCAGGAAGGCGCGTTCTACTACGTGATGGAGTTGCTGAAGGGGATGAACCTGGACGAGCTAGTGAAGCGGTTCGGTCCAGTTCCTCCCGAGCGCGCCGTCCACGTGCTACGCCAGGTCTGCCATTCGCTGGGCGAAGCGCACGATCGCGGGCTCGTCCACCGCGACGTGAAGCCGGCCAACATCTATCTCTGTCGGCTCGGCCCGGAGACCGACTTCGTGAAGGTGCTCGACTTCGGCCTGGTGAAGCATTCGAGCGGAGTCGAGCCGGGCGGCACGGAGTTGACCGTCGATGGCGTCGCCCAGGGGACGCCGGCCTTCATGGCGCCGGAGATGGCGCTGGGGCAGGAAGACATCGATGGCCGGGTCGACATCTATGGGCTCGGCTGCGTCGCCTACTGGATGCTGACGGGCGCTAAGGTGTTCGAGGCCGATAACGCGTTGGCCGCGGTCGTCGCTCACGTGCAGAAGCAGCCGGTTCCGCCGTCGGAGAGAACCGAGGTCGTGATCCCGGAAGCGCTGGACGATCTGATCCTCAAGTGTCTGGAGAAGGATCCGAGCGACCGCCCGCAAACCGCTGCTGAGCTGGACGACCAGCTCGCCGGCCTCGACATTGCCGTCTGGTCGCGTGAGCGTGCGACGGCGTGGTGGGAGTTGCACATGAGGGATATCGCGCTCGTCGGCGCCGACGCGATGCGCGACGAAACCCAGGCCCAGGTCGTGCTGGCTGTTAAATGAGCGAGAAGGGCCTGGAGAAAGCGGCCCCGACCCCGACGCGGGCAAGCGCCCCCGGCGGCTCGACCAGCGGGCTGCCGATCGACCTGCTGCACGAGGCCTCCAGGCGCCTCGGCTGGGCCGGGCTCACCTACGCGGTCACCTTCTTTCTGGCGACGTTTGGATCTCATTTCTTCGGACAGGCGGTAGGGCTCAACTTCGAGCACTCGATATGGGGGCAGACCGTCCAGGTGACCGTATCGTTGATCTCGATCGCCCTGGGGCTCCTCGTCTTTCTGTTCAGTCGATACTCGAATCTGCGGCCGGAGCTCTTACTCAACATCGGTCTGGTCTTTGAGGTCGTCGGCGCCTTCGGCATCTCGATGGCGCAGTTCTGGGGCGTCTTCCCAGAGTGGGACCCGGCCGTGCTGGAGGGCAATTTCGGCATTCCCTGGGAATGCGTCTGGATCGTCTTTTTCCCGTTCCTGGCGCCGAACCGGCCGAACAAGATACTCGTCGCTTCGCTGGCGGCCGCTTCGACCGGGCTGCTGACGGCGGCGCTCTCCAGGGCGGCGGGCGCGACGGACCCCAGCGTTCCGATGTCGGTCTTCGTCGTCTACTTCGGCGGCACGACATACGTCTGCGCCGGCCTCGCCTACTTTATTTCGCGCACCGTCTACCGGTTCGGCAAGCGGCTGACGGAGGCGCGCGAGATCGGCAGCTATCGGTTGGTGCGGCCGTTGGGTGAAGGCGGAATGGGTGAAGTGTGGCTGGGCCAGCACCGCATGCTGGCTCGTCCCGCGGCCATCAAGCTCATCCATCCCGAGTCCTTGGCCGCGGACCTGACGACGGCGCAAACCGCCATCCGCCGCTTCGAGCGCGAGGCGCGATCGACGGCGGCGCTCGGTTCCAATCATACCGTCACCATCTTCGACTTCGGCATCACCGAGGACGGAGCCTTCTACTACGTGATGGAACTGCTGGACGGGCTCAACCTCTACGAACTGGTGAAGCGGTTCGGTCCGGTGTCGGCGAGTCGCGCTGTTTACCTGCTGCGCCAGGTCTGTCATTCGCTGGGCGAAGCCCACGATCGGGGTCTCATCCACCGCGACATCAAGCCGGCCAACATCCACACCTGCCGACAGGGCCCCGACTACGACTTTATAAAGGTGCTGGACTTCGGATTGGTGAAGTCGGCCGGCCAGGAAGGCGGAGCGACAGAGCTCACCGTCGAGGGGATCGCCGGCGGCACACCCGCCTACATGGCCCCCGAAGTCGCCACCGGTGCCGCCTACATCGACGCCCGCGTCGACATCTACGGGCTCGGCTGCGTCGGCTACTGGCTGCTAACCGGCGAACACGTCTTCGTTCGCGACACGCCGCTGGCGACAGTGGTCGCCCACGTGAAGGAGACGCCCGTCCCGCCGTCACAGCGCACCGAGCTGCCGATCCCCGACGCGCTGGAGCGCGCCATCCTGCAGTGCCTGGAGAAAGATCCCGCCGATCGACCGCAGACCGCCGACGCGCTCAGCCAGCTGCTGACCGACAGCCTGCCGGACCTGGAATGGGACAGCGCCCGCGCGACGGAGTGGTGGCGGCTTCACCTGGCGGACGAAGGCCCGTCGATCGAGTTGCCCCCCAACGGAGCCAGCCAGCAGGACATCGTCCCCGTCAAGGCGGAGTGAGCAGCTGCCTAGATCTGAACCCGTTCGATGCCGGGATATCCGTCGAATCCGGCGTCGAAGCTCATGATCCGCGCCACACCGTTCTGCTCCATAGTCGCCACGTGTATCGCGTCCCGCGCGGAGAGCCCCGGCCGGCCGAATAGGATCGTCTTCGCCCGTTCGACGGCCGTGAGGTCGACGGGGAAGACCTCATCGATTATGCCAAGCAGCGCATCGAACGCTGGCTGGATGGCGTCGCGCCGTTTGACTGCCACATAGCGGTGCAGGATCTCCTGAAACACCTCGGCGTCGGTGACCAGCCGCACGTTGTCGGCTATGGCTCGCTCGAGCAGCCGTTGCGCATCCGTCTTGTGTGGGTGCGGTGCGCCGACCAGGTACATCGGGACGTTTGAATCGACGAAGATCAACCGGGCTCACCCAGGTAGCCGCGTTCGATCTCGGCCAGCATCGCGTCGATATCGGCTGTAGGAAAAGTGAAATCGGCGGCGGCTCGCACAGCCTCGAGCTTGCGGTCGACATCGGCGACCGGCTCGGAGCGCCGTCGGCGTCGAAGGGTCTGACGCACCCACTCCGATACGGTCATCCGCTGCCTCTTGGCGATCTTCTGGATCTCACGATACTCGGCCTCGTCGAGGAGGACCTGGAGGCGTTTACTCATGCATATGAGTATATTCGACTCCTCCTTGACAGTCAATTGCGCGCCCCGGCAAAGGGGCGCCTCGTGGCTCAGTGTCCGCGGTCAATGTGGCCCGGGATTATCAACAGAAGATCAATGCGCCTATCGATCCAGGCTCTCCAGGGCGTGGTAGATCGAAACGACGTTAGGGTGACTGAAGCGGGCGAGGATACGGGCCTCTACCTGTTCGTGGTGACGGCCGGGGACAACTCGGGCAACGAGATCGGGACCGCTCGGGGCAAGTTCGTCCTCATCAGGTAGGAGCAACTGAAGGCGACGCCCACCCACCAACCCATCTGCCCAGATTGGAGCGGAGGGGACCGGGCCCGAGACCGGCGGCCTTTCCTATTTCGCTGCCCCGAATCCCCGGATTTGGCAGGCTTTTGGGCTGCAAGCCGGAGTACTTGCCAGCCTGTGCGCCGAGGATCTAGTTTATACAGGTCATTCCCATTGGGTAGATGGGTGTGGGGGCTCCTGGTACCGGAGCACCTAATGTGGTCGTTTAGCCCCGACCAGCCACAGCACAGTCCGTTCTACCGCCCAACTCGTTGCCAACTCAAATCGAGCGATGTAAGGCGCACGCCATTGTGCGCCTTTTTCCATCATCTCCCCAAGGCCCGGTATCACCATGCCTGAAGCCAGTCTGCAGTCGCACGAGCATCTGGACCTGTTGTACCAGGCCAGCCAGGACTTCAACTCGACGCTGGATTTCGACGAGCTGTTGCCGAGGGTGTTCGATCGGACGCTGGGCATCCTGGACGCCGAGGCCGGGTCGATCTGGTTGAGGAACGGCGACTCGCTGGTCTGCCGATTGGCGCGCGGGCCGGTGAGCGGGCAGATCGAGGGGCTCGAGCTGCCGATGGGGGCGGGTATCGTGGGGCACGTGGCGCATACGGGCGAGCCGGAGCTGGTGGCGGATGCCAGCGATGACCCGCGTTTCGTGCACCAGGTGGACGAGGCGACGGGCTTCGCGACGCGCTCGATGGTCGCGGCGCCGCTCAAAGCCCAGGACGAAGTGCTGGGCGTGGTGCAGGTGCTGAACAAGAAGTCGCACACGGGCCAGTTCGACGAGAGCGACCTGGCGCTGGTGAGCGGCTTGGCGGCGACGGCGGGCCTGGCGCTGCGCAACGCGGATCTGGTGGACGCGGAGCGGCGGGCCCGTGACCTGAAGACGCTGCTCGGCATCAGCCGCGAGGTGACGTCGACGCTCGACATCGACCGGCTGGCGCTTTCCGTGGTCAACCTGGCCAGCCAAGCGCTCAACTACGATCGCGCCGCGATCGCGTTGGACGACGGCGGCCGCATGGCGTTGAAAGCAATAAGCGGCCTCGAGAGCGTCGAGCAGGCGGAGACGAAGGATTCACTGGAGCGGCTGGTCGCCTGGCTGGCGGAACGTGATGAGACGGTCTACGTCGCCAACCTGGCGGGGGGCGACGAAACAGCCGAGGCGATCGGCCGCACCTTTAGCTCCTACGTCGAAGAGTCGGATTTGCGATCGCTGGCGCTGATCCCGTTGAAGGACGAGGAGGGGCGGCTGGGTGCGCTCTACATGGAGTCGTCGAAGGCGGCCTTCCTGGGCGAAGCGGGCCTCGAGGCCGCGGAGCTCCTGGCCAACCAGGTCTCTGTCTCGATTCGCAACGCCGACCTTTACGGCCAGGTCCCCTTCATCGGCTTGCTGGAGCCTATCGCCGCCTGGCGTAGCCGGCTGACTTCGATGCCGGCCCGCAAACAGCTCACCCGCGTCGGCATTCCGGCGGCGCTGATCACCCTCTTCCTGCTCTTCCCATGGAGCGAGCGGATATCGCCGCGCGACGTGCAGATCCTGCCGGGCAGCCGCACGCCGATCCGCGCCACGGTGGCGGGTCTGATCGAAGACATCCGGGTGAGGGAAGGCGAGGCGGTCGCCCAGGGCAGCGTGCTGGCGTCGCTGCGTGACGACGACCTGCGGATGCGAATCCAGGAGACGAGCGCGGCGCTGGCGGTGGCGGAGCGCTCTGCGGCGTCGGCGCATGCGCGTGGCGATGAGACGGCGGCGCGGATCGCGGCGATCGACGTGCAGCGGCTGACGGCGGAGCAGGGGTTGCTTGCCGAGCAGCAGGACCGGTCGTTGCTGACGGCCCAGGTGGCGGGGATGGTTCTGACGCCGCGGCCGCACGAGCGGTTGGGCGAGTGGCTGGACGCCGGCGCGACGTTCGTGGTGCTGGGCCGCACGAACCAGCTCGAGCTGGAGGCGCGGGTGGCACAAAAGGACATCGAGCGCGTGCGTCCCGGCCAGCGCGTGCGAGTGAAGGTGGCAGCGCGGCCGGACTACACCTTCGTGGGAACGGTGACGGAGATCGCGGCCTACGCGGACAGCCCGCTGGCCGGCGATCGCAGCTTTGTCGTGCGTGCGGGCCTCGACAACGAGCACGGCCTGCTCCGCCCCGGGATGGATGCCCGGGCCAAGATCGTCGGTGCGCGCCGGCCGCTGGGCTACCTGTTGGCGCGGCCGCTGGTGCGTTGGATCCAGATGCGATTCTGGCGGTGATTATGAAGACCATGACCCTGATCGTTTTGGCAGTGCTCCTCGCCTTGAGCGGCTGTTCGCGAGAGATCGAATCGGAGGCGGCGTCGGCAGCGGCGGGCGGAATCACGCTGGCCATGGCGACGACGACCGAGGCGTCCAGCGCCGCCATGACATACAGCACTTACCTGTACTCGGAGCGAGACGTCGACGTGTTCAGTCGGTTGGGCAGCGGCGATTTCTTCGAGCAGGGCGTGCTGGTCGACGCGATCCACGTCGAGGTGGGCGCCCGCGTGACGGCGGGCCAGCTGCTGGCGACGCTGGAGGACGACATGGCGCAGCTGGAGCTGGAGGCGGCACAGGCGACGGCGGACGAAGCGCAGGCCAACTTCGCGCGGATCGAGGAGCTCAGCCAGCGCGAGCTGGTGCCGATGGCCGAGTACGACGAGGCGCTCTACGCGATGCGCTATGCCGAGGCGGAGCTGAAGCGCGTGAAGCTGGACCTGTCGCGCACGCGGGTGCGGGCGCCGTTCGCCGGCGTGGTGGCGAAGCGCTACGTCCGCGTGGGCGAGATGATCGAGGGCGGCACGCCGCTCTTCCGTGTCACCGCCATGGCGCCGCTGCGCGCTCGGCTGTTCGTACCGGAGAGCCAGGGCGACGTCTTCCATTCGGGCGCGCCCGTGCGAGTGACAGGTGTAAGCGGCGCCAGCGGGTCGGCGCGAGTGATCGTGGTCGGCCCCACAGTCGATCCGGGCAGCGCCACGCGCGAGGTGATCATCGAGCTGAGCGAGCCGGGCGACTTCCGCCCCGGCGCGACCGTCGCCGTCGAACCGACTGAGATCCGGGAGATCGAGAACTAGCCGCATGACGTACGCACTCGACGCCAGGCCGAAGCTGCTGGCCGACGTGAAGATCGTCCGCCGCGAACACCGCGGTGAGGTTCACTACGTCGTCAAAGAGCCGAAGGAACAGAAGTACTTCCGCTTCGGCGTGTCGGAGGTCGAGCTGATGCGGCTGATGGACGGCGCGCGGACGCCGGCGGAGATCGCCGACGCCGCGGCGGCGACGCTGGGCGGCCGGCCGCCGGCCGGACAGGTCGCCGACTTCGCGCAGAAACTGAAGCGGCTGGGCATCGTGGAGCGCACGCCGGTTGAGCAGCACCTGATGCTGATGGAGCACTTGCGATCGAATCGCCAGGTACGCGCGCGCCGCCGCACCAAGGGATCGCTGCTGCGCGCGCGCTTCTCCATCGGTGATCCGGACAGGATGTTCGAGTGGATCGTGCAGCGCATGCGTTGGGCCTGGTCGGCGCCGTTCGTCTACGCCTCGATCGGTCTGTTCGTCGTCTACATGGCGATACTGGTGGCGCGCTGGGACGTCTTCCTACACGGCACGGTGGGGCTCTACCTGCTATCGGGCTTCGGCGTGTGGGACTGGGTGCTGCTGTACGTGCTGTTCCTGGTCATCAGCGTGATCCACGAGCTGGGCCACGGGCTGACGACGAAGGCGTTCGGCGGTAGCGTCCACGAGATCGGGGCCATGCTGCTCTACTTCGCGCCGGCGCTCTTCTGCAACACGAACGACGCGTGGACGTTCGAGAAGCGGTCGCGGCGGCTGTGGGTCACGTTCGCCGGCCCCTGGATCGAGCTGCTGATCGCCGCTGTCGCGGCGATCGTCTGGATCTCGACGGAGCCGGGCACGTTCGTCAACAAGCTGGCCTTCCTGACCGTGTTGTCCGGCGGCATCCTCGCGGTGCTGGCCAACCTGAACCCGCTGCTGCCGCTGGACGGATACTACGCTCTCTCCGACTGGCTGGAGATCCCGAACCTGCGGCGGCGCTCGTTCGAATACACGGGCTGGCTGGGCAAGCGTTACCTGCTGGGGATGGACGTGGCGGAGCTGCCGGCCACGCCGCGCGAGCGCCGGGTCTTCGCCATCTACGGTGTCTCGGCTTTCGCCTACAGCGCTTTCGTTGCCCTGGTCTCGCTGCTCTGGTTGATCTTCGTCATCGGTCGATTCATCGGCCCTTGGGTTTGGGTGATCGTCGCCATCATCGCGCTGCGCGGCGTCGGGCGCACGGCAGGTCGCGGCCGGGCATTGGCCGGCGCGGCGACGACGACCTGGCGGGCCGGCTTCCTGCGCACACATCGGGTCGCGGCAGGATTGGCGGCCGTCGTGCTGATCGTGCTGCTTCCCTTCTTGCTGCCCTGGACGTTCCGGGCGAAGGGCGACTTCGCGGTCGAGGCGCAGCCGCGGGCGCAGATCCGCGCCGAGGTCACCGGGGTGATCGATCGCTGGTACGTGCGCGAGGGCGAAGCGGTCGCCGCCGGCGCGCCGATCGCCCGGTTGTGGAACCCCGAGATCGAGATCGCGGCGCTGGAGCTGGAGGGCGCGGTTGAACGGCTGCGACTGGACCGCTCGACCGCGGAGGCGCGCGGCGACCGCTCGGCGGCGGCTGCGGCGGCGGCGGCGCTGGAGGAGCGGCAGGGTGAGCTGGCCGTGGCTCGGGCGCGGCGCGAGCGCTTGCTTGTGCGGTCGCCCATCGCCGGCGTGGTGCTTGCCCA
>JBDHHX010000014.1:0-23168 GCA_039589155.1 Gemmatimonadota bacterium
ATGCTTCCATCCTGTTCGATGACGGCGGCGGCGCGCTGGAGCTCGCGTCCACGACCTTCGACCTGGGACCGGACACCGAGGCGTGGCGCTTCATCTCTACCACCATCGGAGATAGCGGTGGCGCAGCGGGCGACGAGTTGACCCTGCGCGTCACCTATACCGGCGGTGAACCGGCCAGGCTGAGCTTCGATCACCTCTTCTACGACTCGCAGGTGATCGTGCCGGGTCGGGTGACTGTCCTCGGCCCATCACCATCTGCACCCAGGTCGCCGGCCGCAGCGAGATTCGATCGCGGGATCGAACGCCGAGTGAGATCCACCGGCGTCCACTCTACGATCAGGGAGAAGTGAGGACACCATGAACAAGTCACGCCTGGCGCTCGCGCTCTGTCTCTCCGCGCTCATAGTCAGTTGCGGAGATGACGCCACCGGACCCGAACCATGCGAGGGCACGTGTCTCGTAATAAACAACACGTCCGACCTGACGGTCGATGACGTACGGTTCAGCGCCTGCAGCGACAGCGATTGGGGTAACGACAGGCTGGTCGGTAACACGATTGCCGCCGGCGAATCGTGGGAGTGGGAGGTCGATCCGGGTTGTTATGACATTCGCAGCACCGCAAGTACGGGTGATGGCACCTGCAGCATTTCGCACTTCGGCTCCGACATCGCCGCAGGCGAACGGCACGAAGTGGAATACGACGGCTGTGATGTTGGGCCGCCCGTGCCCTAACGATTCGAGCCGGTCGGCGTCGCGCTTCCGCCGTAGCGCAACTTCCAAACGCGCAACGTCACGCCGACCGCCGAGCTGCGCGTAGTATAGAACAGCGGGCCCTCGACGCCGACCACGCGTTCTGGGCTGCCGAGACCGAGCGCCAGGGGCGCCCCGTTCGACGAGTAGAGATCGTAGAGATACTCGCGACCGGTAGCGCCCCCGTCCGTATAGGCGGCGATCAAGGAACCGGAGCTCGTAGCGAACAGCCCGCGTAGTGCGCCGGCGAAGCCAGCGGCGCGTCCGACGTAGCTGGCGACCCGGGCGGCCAGGTTGGGAAACGACAGGAACGCCCGCGCCTCGATGTCGTAGCACGCGAACGAGTCGGTGACCGTGTGACCCAGGTAAACCGTTCGGCCGGTCGCCGCCGCGAACGCCCGACCCGCTCCGCTTCGCGGTTCGCCGAACAGGGATTCGAGGTGATCGCCGGCCGGCGTGTAGAGATGTATCAGCCGACCCGAGCTCCGTCCCCAGCCCTTGCCGACGACGGCCAGCGATCGATCGGCCACATTGCAGATCTGCAGCGGACGATCGACCTCGGGTAGCGGAAAGCGGCGAACCGCCCGGCAGCGCTCGTCGAGGATCGCTATCGCCGGCAATCCGCCGTCCAGCGCCGCGACCCAACGCCCGTGAAACGCGGCGAGGCTCACCGGCCGCCTGAGGCCGGTGGCGCCACGACCGAACGTCCGTAGCAGCTGACCGCTCTGGGAGTAGATCTTCAGCGCGCCCGCCCGGGCGTCGGCCACCCAGATGTGCCCCGTCGATGAGGGGAGCAAGTCGCTCACCGTCAGCGGGCCGCCGCGACCTGCTCCCAGCCCGACCGTCCGGATCGCGGTGAGGGCCGCCCCAAACGCGAACTCCACCCGACCACCCGATGAACCCGACCGCCCCATGCCGGACAAGCTAGCGGGCCGGAATCATCAGATAGTCAACAAATTGCTGGGATTTTGAGGCCGGGATGCAACGGTCACTCTGTCCACAGGGCCGGTCAGGCCGCCCTATTCTCGGGGCCCGGAGCGCGGCCGATCCACGGCCGCCTGACGTCAAAGGTTTACTCCGCAATGAGTTACGCCTACAGGCTTTGACGCCTCCCGTGGCAGAGTACTTGCCCCTCTGGCCGGGTGGCCGCAGGACCCCCGCTTGCATGTCCCCTACCGGCATAACCCTCAGCCTCAGGCGTGAGCATCGCCCCGGCAACGGCCGGGACGCGGGAAGCCGAGCAGTAGCATGGACGATCCAAGAGAAGACAAGCCGGACTGGCCCTGGCCGTCGTGGCTAGCCGAAGGCGGCGTGCCGGAGGACGAGTTCCTGGCGCTGCAAGAGGCGGCCGAGGAAGCGGCGCGCGAGCGCGACCTGCAGCCCCAGGTCGTGCCGGCGATTCCGCGGCGGAGATACATCTACCGCTCGACGCAACTCACGCGCATCGGGCCTCGAGCCTTTCACTGTAAGGTCGTAATCGTGTCGGCGCAGGGCGAGTTCACCGGCGAGTCGGAAGGTCCGGAGTTTCCCGGCGCGCGAGCGGAGATCGCGGCACGCGCGACGATAGAGGCGCTCAACAAGGCGGAGAAGGGTAGCGTGACGCTGGGGCTGAAAGGGGCGCGCCTGCTTCGCGTCTTCGAGAGCCCGATGGTGGTCGTCGGCGTCTACGGTATGAACACGGGCGCGACGCCGCTGGTCGGCCTCTGTCTCGTCGACAACTCGGTAGAGCAGGCGGCGACGCTCGCCACGCTACAAGCGGCAGACCGCTGGCTGGCCTGGGAAGCCAAGAAGAGAACGAAGTGAATCGCTTCTAGATCGGGAACACGTGCAACGCTGTCGCCTTGATCTGGGCAACGACGGGCACACCCTCCTTCAAACCGAACTCCTCCATCGAGTGCCGCGTGATCACCACCTCGATACTCAATCCGTCGGATTCCAATCGCAGACGAACCAGGCCGCCCTGCGGGTGAAGCCTCGTTACGCACACGTTGAAACGATTGCGGGCGCTGGTCGTCGACGACTCGGGCGGTCCGATGATCACGTCCTCCGGCCGGTAGGCGACTCGCACCGGCGCGCCCGGATTCGCGTGCCCGGCAACTTCCAGCAGCTCGCCGGAATCGAGCCGCACGATCAGCGTGTCCTCTTCTACTTCGTGCACGACGCCGTCCAGCATGAACTCGGCGCCGGTGAACGAGGCAACGAACTCGGTGGCCGGCGCTTCGAAGATGTCGGCGGGCGTTCCGGTCTGGACGATGCGTCCGCCTTCGATCACTGCGACACGGTCGGCCAGCGCAAACGCTTCGCCGGGATCGTGCGTGATCAACACGATGGCCGGCGCAGCGTCGCGAACTATGCGCTCGAGGTCGGCGAGCAGTCGGCGGCGGACCGTCACGTCCAGATCAGCGGTCGGTTCGTCCAGGAAGAGTATCTCGGGGCCCACGGCCAGAGCCCGGGCCAATGCGACCCTTTGCGCTTCGCCGCCCGAGAGCGTGTCGACCGGCGCTTCGGCAAGCTCGCCGATCCCCAGCGTCGCCAGCGCCGCGCGGACACGCTCGCGACGGTCCGGCGCCGGTAGCCGCCGCGCCTTCAATCCGAACTCGACGTTCTGGGCGACCGTGCCGCGCCACAGGTACGGTCGCTGCAGTACGGCGACGGCGGCGCGCCTGAGCCGCGGGTCGTCGCGTTCGACCGGCTCGCCGCGATAGAGCGTGCGACCTTCGTCCGGCGCTTCTAACACAGAGAGCAACCGCATCAGGGTCGACTTCCCCGCTCCGTTTGGCCCGAGTACAGCCAGCACCTCGCCGGCCCGCACCTCGATCGCGTCGACGTCGACGACGCGCCGTCCGTCGTAGTAGCGGACCAGGCCTTCACCGCACAGCAGAGCGTCGTTCATAGACACTAGCTCGTCAGCGGGCGGCGCCGGCGTGGCTGCGCCTGCTGCACACGAGTGATGAACGCGTTGGCGGCGAACGCGATGGCCAGAAGGATGAGACCCAGTGCCATGGCTGTCGCGAACCTACCCCTGCGGGTCTCCAGTACTATGGCCGTGGTGATCACCCGCGTCTCGCCGTGAACGTTGCCACCCACCATCATCACGGCGCCGACTTCGGAGATCACCGCACCGAACCCGGCGGCCACGGCGGCCATCAACGACAGCCGCGCCTCGCGCAGATGCAACAGCAACGCCTGCCAGCGGCTGGCGCCCAGCGCCCGGGCCTGCAAGCGAAGCTCTGGCGGCACCGACTGAACGGCGGCGAGCGTGATGGCGGCGACGTAAGGCGCGGCGAGCACGAACTAGGCAGTGATCATCGCGCTTAGCGTGTACAGCCAACCCAGGGCGCCCAGCGGACCCTGTCGCGACAGCATGATATAGACGAACAGGCCCACAACGACCGGCGGCAACGCCAGGCCGGTGTTCACCAGCGCCACGGCGACGCCGCGGCCGGGAAAGCGAGCCAGGCCCAGCCAGGTGCCAAGCGGGATACCGATCAGCAGGCCTAGGGTAACGGCCATACCGGAGACCTGCAGCGAGCGGCCGATGATGCTCCAGAGGTACGCATCGCCGGTGAGCAGCAGGCCGATGGCTTGTTTAGCCGCGTCCAGGATTACGTCCAACGATCACTCGGCATTCGGGGTGAACAGTGGGCGGCCGAATTGGCCCGCTCCAAACTCGCCAATCAGCGACTGCGCAGCGCCTGACGCGATCCAGTCGGCCAGTGTGCGGGCGCCCTCCAGCTCGGCGGCGCCGCTGACGACTATCACAGAATACTGGTTTCTGAGGATCGGATCACCCTCGACGAGAATCGTAAGCTGCAGGCGATCTCTCATGCTCAGGAAGGTGCCACGGTCGCTAAGCGTGTAGGCGCCCTTCTCGCTGGCCATCATCAGCACGGCACCCATCCCCTGGCCCGCCTCGAGGTACCAATCGCCCGCCGGCTCCAGGCCGGCGTCGGCCCAAAGCCGGCGCTCGCGTGCGTTGGTCCCCGAGTCGTCGCCCCGAGAGATGAACAGCGCTCCGTTCTCGGCCAGGCAGGCAAGCGACTCGGCGGCTCCCTCGACGCCACAGGATCGGGCCGCATCGTCCGCCGGGCCGACGACGACGAAGTCGTTATACATGACGCGACGCCGTGATTCGCCATGACCGGCGCTCATGAATTCGTCTTCGGCCGCCGGCGAATGTGACAATACCACATCCGCATCTCCGCGCGCCGCCAGCCGCAGCGCCTCGCCGGAACCGACCGCGATGACCCGAACGCGGAAACCCGGGTGCGCCTCGCGGAACGCCGGCAGCAGGTACTCGAACAGACCGGAATCCTCGGTCGACGTCGTGGAGGCGAGCACGATCTCCCGCGGCTCCGAGACGCAGGAGATGAAGAAAAGGCCCAGCATTACCGCCAGGCCTGTGATCTCATGGGTGCGCTTTCGCATAGCTCCAGGGCCTCGCGCGCTACTCTTCCTCCTCACCGCCCATTCGCTGGGCACGCAACTCTACGTAAGGATACTCGTCACGGTACTTCGCCGCGATACGCAGCCGCATCTGACCGCCACCGTTCGCTGGCAGCGATATGATGCACCCATTGTAGCTCGACGCGAAGATCAACTGCCAGTCGCCACCGATGTCCGACCCCTCGAGAAATTCCTTCAGTCGAACCGTGTTCTGCGCACTTATCCGATCGGCTAGCGCCGTCTCCTCGTCGTCCTCCGGTTCCTCCTGCTCGTCTTCTTCCGAAGGCTCGATGCGCAAATCGAGGAACGGCAGATCTTCCCGATAGCGGGCCGCAACGTGCAGCTCGATTGGGCCGCCGCCCTTCCCCGGCAGCGACACGACGCAGCCGCTGTGGTCGGACGCGAACGTGAGCTGCCAGTCGCCGTCGATCTCCGCTCCCTCGAAGAACGTCTTCAACTGGGCCACGTTGTGGGCGCCCATCTTACTAACCAGGGTGGTTTGTTTGTCGTCGGCCACAGGTTCTCGATGCTATTTGTGTTTGCCTCAGGCGAATCGCGAAAAGCTAATCCCGGCGGACACGGTCTACAAGCCCCGGCTCAGTCCTCCGTACGCTCCTCGTGCGAGTGTTCCTCGCCGTCGAAGCTCATCACGATGGGTCGGTCGTCGTCGTAGGTCTCCAGGTGGACCGGCCTCTTCCAGATCTGGAAGAGGTTCTGCAATACTTCCTGCGCGTAGTCGACCCGAATAGGCACGCCCTCGTAGCGATGCCACAACACCAATTCGCCACGGTTGAGGAAGTTGCCATCGCGAACGTACACCCACGGCTGACCGAAGTTGGTGAGTTGGAACAGCAACGCCAGCTTGATTTCGTCAAACGAGCGGCTCGAGATCTGGTACTGGTTCGTCGCCTCGTTGTAGTCGTAGACGAACAGCTTGTGCTTGTGACAGAACTCTTCCGTGAGGAACTCGTCTATGAAGGTGACGTCGTTGTAGAACGCCCGCACCTGGAAAATCTTCTCCCGCCCTTCATTCGCCTCCGTGTTCCAATTGCGGCGCGCGCCGTAGTCGTCGCAACTCTCCCATTCCAGCCCGTGCCGCCCCTTGTTCCAGCGCTCCTCGATGTCGCGGAACAGCTCCAGACCCAGCTTGTACGGGTTGAGGCGGCCCGGCTGTGTCGCTACCGTACCGCTGTGGTGGTCGGCGTAGTCGATCAACTCCGAGTCGTGAAGCGCCTTCTGCGTCATGATCGTCGAGTGCCAGTAGCTTGCCCAGCCTTCGTTCATGATCTTGGTGCGGCCCTGCGGCGCGAAGTAATACGCCTCTTCACGGATGATCCCCATCGCGGTGCGTTGCCAGTTCGCGATCGGCGCATGCTCCAGCAGAAACGCCAGAACGTCTTTCTCCGGTTTGACGGGGAAATGCTCTTCCTTCTGCTGTTCTTCCTCTATCCGGTCCGCCTCGGCCTTAAGCGCCTCCTCGGGGTTGATGAAGTCCTCCATGTACTCCTTGGCGGCGAGCCGGCGCGGCTGGCTTTTGCGGGAAGCGTCCTGCCCGTCGGTCGCGCGAGCGTCTTCCCGGCGGCTGCGCTTTATGTGGGGAGCGTTGTAGTCGATCAGGTTGTCGAGCGAGTGGCAGATGTCGAGAAAGTTCTCCACCTCGTCTTCGCCGTACGTCTCCATGTAGCGGCGGATCCGCGTGGAGTGGTTCGCCATCTCGTCGACCATCTTACGGTTCGTATGAGAGAACGAGTAGTTGTTCTTGAAGAAGTCGCAGTGGCCATAGACATGAGCCATCACGAGCTTCTGGTCGACGTTCGGGTTCGCCGCTAGCAGATAGGCGTAGCACGGGTCGTTGTTGATGACCATCTCGTAGATCTTCTGCAACCCGTAAGCGTAGCCCTTCGACAGCGCGTAGTACTCCATCCCGAAGCGCCAGTACGGATAGCGCGCCGGGTAGCCGCCGTAGGCGGCGACCTCGTTGATCTCGTCCCAGTCCAGGACCTCGAAGATCGTTTCGAAGAAATCGAGGCCATACTCCTTAGCGTAGCCCTCGATCTCCTTCTGCAGCTCGGCTAGTTCCGGACTCAGTCGCTGGGGCATCGCTCGGCCGCCTCACTTCCCCTTGCTGAGGAATTCCTTGATAGAATCGAGGATCGCCTCGCGGTTGGGGATCTGCGACAACACCAGTTTCTCGTCTTCCACGTTATCGCGCAGCGATTCGAGGAACTGGCCCGATCCGTAACGGCTCTCGACCTGGCCGTAGCCGAACAGGTTCACGGTCGGCAGCAACCGTTCTTTCAGAAGATCGTAGCAGCGGTCGTCATCGCCGCCGCCCCAGTTGTCGCCGTCGGAGAAGTGGAAGCAGTAGATGTTCCACTCGTCGGGGTCGTACTCGGCGGCGATCATCTTGGCAGCCAGCTCGTAGGCGCTGGAAATGCGGGTGCCGCCCGACTCGCGCGTCGTGTAGAAGGTCTCGCGGTCGACCTCGGCCGCCGCCGCGTCGTGGACGATGTAGCGGTTGGCGATGCCGTGATAGTGGGCGCGGATCCAGGCATCGATCCAGAAGGACTCGATCCGCACGATATCCTTCTGCTCGTTACCCATCGAGCCGGATACGTCCATCATGTAGATGATGACCGCGTTGGCCACCGGCTCCGGCTCTTCCTTCCAGGATCGGTAGCGGTAGTCGTCGCGCACCGGCGTCACCATCGGCCTTCGGAAATCGTAGGCGCCAGAGGCGATCTGGCGCTTGAGCGCCTGCCGGTAGGTGCGCTTGAAGGAGCGCAGGCTCTCGGGGCCCGTGCTGCGGACCGTCTTGTAGCGGCTGCGACGGCTCTTGATCGTGCGGCTGCCACGCGGCTCGATGCGCGGCAGCTCCAGCTCCTCGCCCAGCAGTTCGGCCAGCTCCTGGATCGAGACCTCGACCTCGCGGATGTGAGCGCCAGGCTGGTCGCCGGCTGCGCCGGCGCCGCCCTCGTCGTCGCCCTGGCCCAACGGCGTGCCCTCGGCGCCGTCGCCCTGGCCCACCCCGGACATCCCCTTCTTGCCGTACTTCAGGTGCGGCAGCTCGATCTGCGGCAACGGAATCGACACCACCTCGCGGCCGCGTTTGCCGATCAGCTCGCCGCGGGTGATGTGCTTCCGGAGGTCCTGCTTTATCCGCCCCCGGATGATGGCGTCGAAGCGCTTCTTGTCCCGCTCTATTCGCTTTATGGACGAGAAGCCGCTGAACGTCTCTCTCGTCACTCTTCTTGCTCTTTCACGTCCCCGCGGGCGAAGATGCTAGCCACGAAGTTCAGCACGTCGGTCGCGCAGATGTCGCAGTACCCGTGGTCACGTATCAGGCGGCCCTTCACGACATCGATCTTCTCCTGGGACTCCTTGTCCATCACCGACGACACCAGGCTGGTCAGCTTGATCGAGTCCTTCTGGTCCTCGAACATCTTCAACTCGAGCGCCTTCTGCAGACGCGAGTTCGTTGTGTAATCGAACGTCTTCTTCTCGACCGCCAACGCACCGATGTAGTTCATGATCTCGGCCCGGAAATCGTCCTTGCGGCTGTCCGGGATGTCGATCTTCTCCTCGATCGAGCGCATCAGCCGCTCGTCAGGGTCCTCGTACTCGCCCGTGTACTTGTTCTTGACCTTTTCCTTCTGCGTGTACGCCTTGATGTTGTCGATGTAGTTCGAGCACAGCCGCGAGATCGCTTCCTTGTCAGCGCTGATCGCACGCTGGACTTCGTTCTTGACGATGTCCTCGTACTCTTCACGGACCACGGTCAGCAGTTCCCGATAAAACTCGCGCTGCTCCTCGGCCGTGATCAGCGAGTGGTGCTTGAGTCCCGACTCCAGCTCCTTCATCACCATGAACGGGTTGACGCAGCCCTCCTCGATGTCGGCCACCAGGCAGTTCGAGATCTTGTCCTGGATGTAGCGAGGCGAGATGCCCTGCATGCCTTCGCGCTCGGTTTCCTTGCGTAGTTCCTTGACGTTGTCCTCGGTGAAGCCTGGAAGCGTCTTGCCGTTGTACAGCTTCAGCTTCTGAAGCCGCGTCAGGTTGACCTTCTTCGGCTCTTCCAGCCGCGTCAGCACACTCCACATCGCCGCCATCTCGATCGTATGCGGCGCCATGTGCTTGCCGCGGACCCGCTTGTTGCTGAAGTCGCGCTCGTAGACATCGATCTCGGCATCGAGCTGGGTCACGTAGGGGATGTCGATCTTTACTGTACGGTCGCGCAACGCCTCCATGAACTCGTTGTTCTGCAGGCGCCTGTATTCCGGCTCGTTGGTGTGCGCGATGATCGCTTCATCGATGTCGGTCTGCGCGAATTTCTTCGGCTTGATCTTGTGCTCCTGCGAGGCGCCCAGCAGGTCGTAGAGGAACGCGACGTCGAGCTTGAGCACTTCGATGAACTCGATCAGCCCACGGTTCGCGATGTTGAACTCGCCGTCGAAGTTGAACGCACGGGGATCCGAGTCCGATCCGTAAATCGCTATCTTCCGGTAGTTGATGTCGCCTGTTAGCTCGGTCGAGTCCTGGTTCTTCTCGTCCTTCGGCTGGAACGTGCCGATGCACACGCGGTCCTGCTCGCTCATCAGCAGCCGCTTCACGCGAACGTGCTCGATCACCTTGGTCCAGTCACCCTCGTAGCGGTCCATGTAGTGGTTGAACATGAAGCGGCAGGCGGGACACAGGTCGCCTTCGACGCTGATCACGAAGTCATCATCGATGCTCTTGTTGATGTGATCGAGGTAGACCTGGCGGAAGTTCGCCGGGATCAGGTGCAGCGGCTCCTCGTGCATCGGACACGGCATGCCCTCTTCCTGGACGCGCAACGCCGCCTCGGCCGAGCCGGCCAGCTCGTCCGGCAAACGCGGTGCGCTCGCACCTTCACCCACCCAGTTGTAAGTGTAGAGCGCCCCTTCCGGCGTTCGCGAATAGTCCTCGAGCCCCTTCTTCAGCAGCCTCACTATCGTGGACTTGGCGCTACCCACCGGGCCATGCAGCAGGATCACGCGCCGCTCGGGCCCATAGCTCATCGCCGCCGCCTTGATCGTCTGTACCAGCTTCATCAAGGAGATGTCGAGGCCGAAGACGGCGTCCTGTCCGTCGTCGAACGGGTCCTCAAAGAACTTGTAGTGCGTGATCTTCTTCTTGTATTCCGTGTACTCCTCGGTCCCGTACGACTGGATCATGTCGTACAACCGCTGGAACGCGTTGCGCGCGACCTGCGGCTTCTCGTGCAGCAGCTCGAGGTACTCGGCAAACGGGCCGTCCCAGTGCAGATCCTGATACCGGCGAGCGTCTTGCTTCTCGCGGATCAAGCCGATGATATCCATACCCTGCGGTGCCATCCGGGGCCTCCCCCTTTAGTGATGCCTGCTACATGTTTCTATCTACGCGTTTGCACCTTCTCTGAGTTTCCCGTACAGGTCACGCTCACCCCAGTCTCTAGATGTCCCCTACCCAAGCCTAGCGGTCGTGTTCCGCGAACGGCGGCCTCAGTCGGAGTCCAGTCCGTCGACCACCTGTCTGAGGAATCGGTCGACCGGCGAAGAAGAAGCGGGGAAGAAGTAACGGTCGGAAACCTGGTTGAGGGCGCGGCGAACCACGCGAAAACCGTCGGCCACCTCGAGGTAGATATCCGCGAGATCGCACTCGTCGGCGATCCCGCACTCGCTGGCCAGGCGATAGCCAGTGGCGCCCAGGTCCTCGAAGTAGGTCAAGCCGGGCGCGCCGCGCCGCTGCACGCGAGCGGCAACGAAGTCGGGGAACAACCCCGACAGCCAGAGCGAGTAATTACCGAGGTGGGCCCGCAGGAGGAACTGTCTTCGTTCCGATGTCTCCCCCTCCAGTTCCGTGACCAGGTCGATCAGGTAGCGGTAGGTCGCGTCGTCGTGGCGTGCGATACGATAGGCGCGCCCGTTCGCGGCGAACTCGATGAGCAGCGCGGCCACGTAGTCGGCGATCTCGGGGTTGTCCAGCCCCGACTCCAGCAGGGTGTGGCGAACCATGACGTAGAAGACGAGCCTGGGCGAAACCGCGCCCAGATCGTCGCTTTCCATGATCGCCGAATGTGCTTCGGGGTTGTCGAGGAGCGAATCGAGTCCCTCCTCCGCCAGCTGATCCTCCCAGGCACGCTGGCTACGCGGCGTTTTGAGGTGAAGAACGCGCGTAAGCAGCTGTATCTCGTCCTTCCCGAACGAGGCCCGTACGTTGGGAATGATCACGCGCTGCCTCCTGAGACTCGACCCATACCACCACACATGGCCCACTCCCCCCTGTTATCCGTACCCTATAACAAGGACACGGGTCCCGCGCGTTCCGCGGACATTAACGGGTTTCGACGCTACCCCGCGCCACCAACCGATACCAGCGTCCCGTCTTCCTCTTGTGCCGCGCGGCGCCCCGCTTCGAAATCGACCCGGGACAGCAGCAGCATGCCACCGATGAAGAAGGCAACGAGCGCGAGGATCCCGTAGCGGCCCGACCCGCTCACCGCGGCGACCCAGCCAACCAGAAATGGGCCGACGATGCCGGCGAACTTCTGGAATACGCTGAGAAAGGCGAAGAACTCCGACGACTTACCTTTCGGCACCAGGGTCGAATAAAGAGAGCGGGAAAGTGCCTGGGCGCCGCCCTGCACCGTCGACACGCCGACGGCCAGGGCCCAGAACTGCCAGGCCTGGGTCATGAAGAACGCGAAGATGCAGATGAAGGTGTACGCGACGAGCGCGATGTAGATGCCGTTACGTGCGCCGATGCGGCCAGCCAGCGATCCGAATGCGAAAGTGAACGGGATGCCGAGGAACTGGACCAGCACGAAGGCGCCTATCAGGTGGGTCTCACCGATGCCGAGCTCCGTACCATAGATGGTCGCCATCTTGATGATGGTGCCGATCCCGTCGGCGTAGAGCCAGAACGCGATGAGGAACAGCAGCAGCTCACGATGCTGGCGCACCTCGCCGATCGTGTCGAACAGACGCTTGAAGCCGATGCGGAACGGGTTGGCACCGGCCACCTCGTCTTCCTCGAGCCGCCGGGGCGGCTCGCTGACATCACGGAGCAGGGGGATCGAGAAGCCCAGCCACCAGATGGCGACGCTGACGAACGAGAGCCGCGTGGCCACTCCCGAGTCGGCGAGCCCAAACAGGTCGGGCTTCATGATCATCGCCATGTTGACGGCCAGCAGGATCCCTCCGCCCACGTAGCCGATAGCGTATCCGGCGGTAGAGACGCGGTCGACTTCGTCCTCGGAGGCGATGTGGGGAAGCAGCGAGTCGTAGAAGACGTTGGCGCCGGCGAACCCGATGTTGCCCGTGATGAACAGCGCCGACGCCAGCATCCACTCGCCCTCGGTGACGAGATAGAGGCAGGCGGTGGCGATGACGCCGAGGATCATGAAGCCGGCGAGGAAGCGCTTCTTGGCGCCGAGGTAGTCGCCCATCGCGCCGAGCACCGGGGACGCGAGGGCGATGATCGTCAGGCCGATGGCTGTCGTATAGCCCCAATAGGCGGTGGCGATGTTCTCCGGCAGATGGCTCGCTGCCACGCGACCGAAATAGATCGGCAACACCGCGCCCATGATCGTCGTCGCGAAGGCGGAGTTGGCCCAGTCGTACAACGCCCAACTACGAAGCTCGCGGCGGTGCAGCCCGAGCCGGTTGAGCCACGTCTTCTTGCCGGAGCTATCGAACTCGTTCATCTAGCAGATCCCCCTAACTGCAAAACCTGGACGCGGGCGGTCACCTGTTGCGCATCGACCATGCCGCCAAGGATGAACAGGCGCGAGCCGACGGCTGCGAAGCCGCGATGGTCCATCGAGGCGAGCGGTTTGTCTGAAAGGATCTCCCATGCGCCGGTCGATACATCGAAAGCGAAGAGCGCGTTCGAGGGCTGCGAGGGATTACCGTCGTAGCCGACCCCGTTGTAGTTGTATGGGTTGTCGGTACCGCCGGCGAAGAGGACCCGGCGGCCGACGCCAAGCGCCGCCATCCGATAGAGCGGTGGCCCCGGGTGAGGCGGCAGCTCGCGCCACTCGATGTTCGCAGGGTCCTGCGGATCGATCATACCCAGGTAGGCGGCGTCGGTGATCCGGAAGCGAGGGTCACTGTCGAACGTGGCCACGCCGTCGACGTAGACGATCGCGTCGCCGGCGATGCCGCCGGAGTGACCGAAGGCAGGCGGCCCGGGGATCGGGGTCGCCGCCTGCCACGAGTCGGTGAACGGGTCATAGATCTGAACGTCCCGCACGTTGTCGGTGTCATGCCAGCCGCTGACTATATAGATGAGTGAGTCGCGCCAGACGCCGGAGACCGCGTCGTCGACGGGTAACGGGATCGGTGCGCCGCCGCTCCACTCACCCGTCGCCGGATCGAGGATGTCCACATCGGGGAGCGATTTCTCGCTGCCGTCCGCCGCGACGGTGTAACCGCCAAACAGGTAGATCTTTCCCCTCACCGTCTGAGCGGTTCCGGCGATCCGGCCGGCGCCCGGCCCGGCCAGCTCGCTCCACTCACCCGCCGCGACATCGAAACGGAAGACGCGATCGTGAATGCCGGAGTAGAGTCGCGTCGAATCGAGACCCAGAAAGCTGAAGACGAGATCGCTGCCGCCGAGCGATACGGCCGCAACGGCGTTGTTGGCCACCGGAGCGGGCAGCGCCGCCGCCTCGCTCCACGTGCCCGCGGTCCGCTCTCCCTGTGTCGCGCTGCCGCTCGACTCTCCCGGGCTGCAGCCGACCAGCGCCAGAGCCACGATCGAGAACGCCACGCCAGCGAAGCGACGTTTCGCCGGTCCGGTCGCATCGCTCACGACACCCTCCTCTCTTCAGCTTCGGCGTTCTGCCGCGCGCTGTTCCACGCCGCCTCCAACGAGTCGAGCTCGTCGGCCAACGCCTGCCGCCGTTCCGAGAGCCGATCGCGAAGTCGCGGTCGCCGGATGACCTGGAAGAAGAGCCGCACGTCTTCCCAGACCTCCTCGCGTCGATCCAGCCAGCGGAGCGCGATCAGCCCGAGCGGCGGAAGCGCTATCGCGACGGCCAGCGCGGCCGGCCAACCGCCGAGGCTCGCGGCCAGCGCGATCCAGCCGGCGTGGGCCACCGGAAAGACCACCACCGCGGTCAGTAGCTTGACCGTCGCCGCCATGTCGTTGTCCGGTTTCACCAACTTGCAGTAGAAGCCGGTCGCGAGATAAGGAAGATACCACGCGGCCAGCCCCATCGCCGCTGCCGGCATCACCAGGCCCAGCTGCAGCCCTTCGCGCAACACGTAGTGCGCCACTCGGCCGGCCTCGTAGCGCGGCGGCACGTCGGCCTCTCCGCTGCCCAGCAGCTCCAGCGTTCGCTGATGACCGCGCAACCGGCGAGCGAGCCGCTCCCAACGCTCCGGGTCGCTGACCTTGAGCCAGGCAAAGACTTTCGCGAGCCGCTGCAGTCGTGGCAGTCGTTCCTGCAAAGGTTGGCGCTCGCGCCAGCCCACCTCATCCCGTGCCCGGGCATAGAGCAGGTCGGCGGTCTCCACCAACTGTCGGTCGCCCTCAGCCGACAGGTTGAGCGTGCGTTCCTCCAGTCCCTTGCTGATGGCACGTTTCAGGGAGCGGATCGCCGTGGCACGATCAGTTTTGTACGCCTCACTCCAATCGGACACGGCGATGGGATCGCCGATGCCGACCACTACCCGGCTGCGAAAGCGGTGCCTACGATGATAGGCGAGCCCGATGGGAACGACCTTCACACCGAGCCGCCAATCCTTCTCCTCCTCGGCCGCCAACGTCATGCGGGCGACACCGGACTTGAGCGGCGCCAGCGCCGGCTCCGAGTGGCTCTTCCCTTCCGGGAACGTGAGCAACGCATCACCGGCGGCCAACGAGTCGACGGTCTCCTGAAAGGCGAGCTTGTTACGGTGCAACTGGTCCGGGTCGTCCTGAACCCGGTAGAGCGGCAACGTTCCCAACGATCTCAAGATGCCGCCGAAGACCGGGATCTCGAACAACGGCGCCTTGGCCAGGGCACGGACTCGACGACGCGCCGCCCAAATCGACAGCAGCGGATCCATCAGCATGTTGGGATGGTTGGTGACGATGAAGATGGGGCCGCTCGGGAGGTCGGGTCCAACGCGCTCGACGCGGTAGAACACCCCCGACGCCCATACCGTCGCTCGCAAAATGGCTCGTACCAGCAGGCCCATCGTCCCCGCTTATTGTGACCTCAGGAATGCCGCGCTAGGATTGGAGTGAGTTCACAAAGTAGGCAACGAGGTTGATGATGGCGAGCGTGGGCGAAGCGGTGGAACGGATCAAGGCGTGGCTCGATGACGCGGGGCAGCGTGGCCCGAGCGATGCGCGTGCTCTGGAGCTTGACCACGAGATCGTAGAGCTTGTCCGCACCTCCGCGGACCGCGACGAGATTCTCGAGGCCATCGACCTCGAGAGCCTGGCCGGCCTGCTGCAGCGCTGCGTCGAGCGCCTCGAGGATGGCGGCGATGCTCCCGGCATCGCCCTCCGCACGCTGACCTGGGAAGCCCTCGACCTCCTCCGGCGGCCGGCGGTCCTGCGCCGCATCGCCGCCGGCGGTGAGGAAGGTCTCTGGGCCCAGAGAATCCTCACCGCCATCGAGGCCTCCGACTTCACCGTCGGCCCGTTGTTCAGGCAGCGGGCGGCGACATACTCGGACAAGGTCCTCTACAAGATCCCCGAGCGCCGCGGAAGCACGAGTCTGACCTGGAGCGATGTCGCCGGCCGGCTCGAAACGCTGGCGCGCGGGCTGCTCTCACTCTACGCCGACGCGCCGCCGGCGCCCATCGCCATCATCTCGGAGAACAGGCTCGAAGTCGCGCTGCTCGATCACGCCTGCCTGACGTCGGGCATCTTCAACGTGATGGTTCCGGCGAACGCGACCGACGCGGATGTCGGCTACATCCTCGGTCATGCGAAGATCGGCACCGTCGTGGTCTCGGGCCGCGAACAACTGGACAAAGTCGAGAAGAACCGCAGCGCGCTGCCTGACCTGAAGCACGTGATCGCCCTGGACCCGGTCGATGGGCCAGCGGGCAACGTGATGACGCTGGCAGAACTGGAGGCGGGTGCCGGCGCGGTCCCGGTAGCCCTGATCGAGGAACGATCCAACGCCGTGCGCATCGGCGACGTCGCCACCGCGATGTACACGTCCGGAACCACCGGCGTGCCCAAGGGCATCCAGTACTCGCATCGCAATCTGGTGTTCAAGCGCTTCGCCCGGGCACTCGCACTACCCGAGATCGGCGACGACGACGCGTTCCTGTCCTACCTGCCGCTCTTCCACACCTTCGGCCGATTCTTCGAGTTGATGGGCTGCGTTTTCTGGGGCGCCACCTACTGCTTCCTCACCGACCCGAAGGTCGAGGCGCTGATCGACGGCATGCAACGCTTCAGGCCGACCGTCTTCATCAGTGTTCCCCGGAAGTGGATCCAGCTCCACGAGTCGATCGTCAAACGTGCCGACCCGATGAACGCGTCCGACGAGGAGGTCCGCGATGCCGCGCGCGACCTGACCGGCGGCCGCCTGCGCTGGGGGCTGTCTGCAGCCGGCCACCTCGACACCGAGATCTTTCGCTTCTTTCATGGCCAGGGCGTCCAGCTGCTCAGCGGCTACGGGATGAGTGAGGCGACCGGCGGCGTCACGATGACACCGCCGTCCCAATACAAGGACAACTCGCTGGGCATCGCTTTGCCGGGCATCGAGCTCAAGCTCGCCGAAGACGGCGAGCTCTGGATGCGTGGCCCTTACGTGATGCACGGCTACCTGGACCCACCGGACGAACAGCCGTCGTTCGACGAGCAGGGTTGGTTTCACACGGGCGACCTGATGGTCCAGGACGATGACGGGCACATCCGCCTTGTCGACCGCAAGAAGGAGATCTACAAGAACGTAAAGGGCCAGACCATCGCACCGCAGCGGATCGAGAACCTGTTCCGCGAATTCGAGTCGGTGGGCCGCGCTTTCCTGGTGGGCGACCACAAGGAGTACAACACGCTGCTCATCTACCCCAACCCGGATTACAAGGAGTTGGACTTCGCCTCGATATCGGCGCAGGACGTGCGCGACCACTTCCGCTCGCTGGTCGTTTCGGTCAACAAGTTTGTCGCGCCGTTCGAGCGGGTCGTCGATTTCGCGGTCATCGACCGGGACCTGGAGGCCGATCTGGGCGAGCTGACGCCCAAGAACACTCCGCGACGCAAGGTCGTGGTCGACAACTTCGAGGAGATAATCGAGACGCTCTACCACCGCACCTACCTCAGCGTGGGCGGTGTCAGCGTCACGCTTCCCAACTGGCTCTTCCAAACGCTCGGTTTGACGGCGGGCGACATTCGAGCGCAGGGCGACCACCTCGCGATCCCGTCCCTGGGCACCAGTCTGATGGTGCGGCAGTACGATGCCGACAGCGTCCAGGTAGGCGCCTGCCTGTATAGCCACGATGAAGGTGCCCTCGACCTCGGCGTGGTCTTCGCCACCCCGAGGTTGTGGCTGGGCAACGACGAGCTCTTCGCCTTCGCGCCGCTCGAGCTCGACGACCGCCAGCGACCGGGAAGCGCCGCCCATGCCATCGCCTGGGTGGGCCGAGCCAAGCACTACAATCCCACCCAGGCCGATCGCGACAGGCTGGCGGAGTCGAGCCGCCACGTCGAGTGGAGCCTGCTCGACCTCGACCAGGCGGCGCGGATGCTCATCTCCAGCGATGAGGAGAGTGCGCTGAAGGCGGTCCGCCTGTTCGAGCGCGTCATCACGAGCAACGAGGAAGGGCCGCTGGCCGACGCCGCCCGCTTCCTGCTGGCTCGCGGCGTCGAGGTCGAATCCGCTGAAGTCAGACGGCAGGCATTCCAGGTACTCGTCCCGGTGGAACGGGCGCGGCGATTCCGCGAAACGATCGCCGCGTTCCTGGCCCGAGACCCGCAACTGCTCGATTCCGAGACCCGCGCCGTTCTCTGCGAACGGACCCTGGCCGAGCCGAAGATCGAGGCCTTCATCGGCCTCGCCTGGGAAGCCTGCACGGTGCCGGAGGTCGAAGACGAGAGCCGCGATCCAGCGTTCTCGCTCATCGACTTCCTCGGCGAGTACGGCGGTGGTCATCCCACGCGCTACCGCAGGATCCGCGCGTTCCTCGTGCGGGTTAACCTGTTCGCGCCGCGCGAGAGCGTCAGGACGCACGCCGGCGCGGTTCGCGAGACTTTCCGAGCCGGCTTCTTCCAGTGGCTCGGCCCGACGGCGCGCATCGCGGTCGACACGGAGACGGGGCAGGAGTACCGCTGGGAGGACGTCATCGTCTTCGCCGAGGACATCGACCCCGACGACCGACGTCGTCTGCTGTCCGCCATCAAGAACACACCGTTCCTCAGCGGATCGATCTTCTTGCTCTTCGCCAGCAAAGTGATTCGCCTGACCGACATACCGCCCGGCGGAGTGTGGATCCGCCTGGCCGGCGAGCGCTACGGCAAGCGTGTTTACCGGATTACGGTACAGACGCGCTCGGACGACTCGTTCGAGCTCGCCGCCAACGTGAACGTCGACCTCACTCCCGAGCAGGTGCAGGAAGAAGTCAACTGGTTGATCCTCTGCGGCGAACACGAGGACCGGGCGCCCGTGGTGGAGGAGTTCGGCGGCTACGTACCGGACCAGGATGTCTGGACCGAGGAGTTCATCTCCGGCTCCACCTTGGATCGCGAGCTGAGGCGCCTGGCTCGACGCTCTGATGCTGTCGAGGGGATAACCCAGCTCTGGCCGTTCCTGGCTTGGAGCGCGCTGAGCGCGTTCGTCGATTTCTGGGACCGCACGGGCAGACGCTGCGAGATCGCGGCCCTCGCGCCCACCGACGTCGTGGTGCCGACGCACGACTATCATCTCGGTTCACGCATCGTGTCGCTCTCGGTCAGGTGCGATCATTCCGGCGTGCTCAGGATGCTGCAGGCGTTCAAGGACCGGTTCGTCGGCGAGGTCGAGAACGAATACGATGACCTGAAGGGACTCGTCGGCTGGGATGTCGTCTTCTCCTCCGTGCTCGAGGTGCTCGGTGAGCAGGAGGGTCTCGCCACCTACGAGGGTGCGCTGGTGGCGGAGACCGATGCACCGGAGGAACTGCGCAAGGCGTTGCGTGCCTACGTCGACACGGTTAGGGGCCGCGGTTTCTTGCCGATGCGGCTCTATTTCGCGGCGAAACGTTACCGTCGCTGGGCGCGGCTGAACGAGGACGCCACTCTCGAAGCACGCGGTCGAACGCTGCAGGAATTCTACGACACCTACGGACTCGATCGTCTGGCGAAGGTGTACCCCGAGGCAAGGTTGCGCTTCTTCCGCGAGACCGTCTTTCGTAACAGTTCGAACGAGCTGACACGGGGTCTCGATGAACTGATCCGTAAGCTGCGTGCCGCAGAGATGCGGGACGCCGATCTTGCCGGCGCGGTCGCCGACTTGCGAGCCCGGCTCGAGGTCGAGCCGGATGACGATTACTTCCTCGCCCGCATACCGTTCGCATACCTCCAACCCGAGGACGCCGTCGATTTCGTCAGCAGTGACATGGGCGGCGAATACCAGAGCGAGATCGTCGTCACCCTCGACGATGCCGACGGTAACGCCTTCCGCGTACGGCATGCCCTGTTACCAAAGGAAGTCGAGAGACTGCACCGCCTCTTCCTGGCGGCCAAACTCGACGTGCGATTCGGTCCCGAGCACAAGTACCTGGTCGCCATCAACGATCGGGAGCAGATCATCGGCGGCATCTACTACACCGCCGAGGAGAGCGGGGCCACCGCTCACCTGGAGAAGATCGTCGTCGCCGACCGCTACCGCAGGAAGGGCGTGGCCGACGGCCTGATGAAGCAGTTCTTCAACCGCTTGAGGGCCGCCGGCTCGGAGACCGTCACTACCGGGTTCTTCCGGCCCGAGTACTTCTACTCCTACGGCTTCAAGATCGAGCGTCGTTACGCCGGGCTGGTGAAGCAGCTGGATGAGGACGCACCCGGCTCCACAGCCGGATAGCCAACCGATACGGCGAATCGTTCGCCGCAGCTAGGGGCCCGTTGGCACGCCGGCCTGGCGGCGCCAAACGCCGCCCCACCCCGTGACAGATCGTCCCTCTCGCTGCGCTGCCGGCCGAGAACCGGCCCCCCGGTCGCCCCGTTAACTTACCAAGGATTAACCGCTTACGGGCCGCGCCCTATCCCGGTGCTGCGGCACGAGTTATGCATTTGTTAACCAGGTACAATTATGCCTACTGTGGAACTGGGCGGTTATAAAAGGAGGCATCATGTCGCTACAGAAGAAGCTCGGGGAGAAGATCGACGCCTGGCGGCCGAGAACCACGAAACTGCTAAAGCAGCATGGTGATGTGAAAGTCGGAGAGGTCACGATAGCCCAGGCGATCGGTGGCGCCCGCGGCGTGCGTTGCCTGGTTACAGACATCTCGTACCTCGACCCCAACGAAGGTATCCGGTTCCGCGGCTACACGATTCCGGAGACGCTGGAAGCGTTGCCCAAGTACCCCGGCTCCGAGATGCCGTACGTCGAGGGACACATCTGGCTGCTGCTGACCGGCGATGTCCCGACGGAGAAGGAAGCCAAGGAACTGGCGGACGATCTGCGGAAGCGCGCCAAGGTGCCCGCCTACGTCTGGGACGTGCTGCGCGCGATGCCGAAGGACTCGCACCCGATGGCGATGTTCTCGACCGCCATCGTGGCGATGGAGGGAGAGTCGGAATACCGGAAGGCGTACGACAAGGGCATCGGCAGGATGGACCACTGGCAGCCGACGCTGGAAGACGCGCTCAACCTGTGGGCCAGGCTTCCACAGGTCGGTGCCTTCGTCTATCGCTTGAAATACAAGGGTGACAAGCAGATCGATCCCAACCCCAGCCTGGACATGGGCGGTAACTTCGCCCACATGATGGGAATCGAATCACCCTACGACGATGTCGCACGGCTCTACTTCATCCTGCACTCGGACCACGAGAGCGGAAACGTCAGCGCCCACACCGGTCACCTCGTCGCCAGCGCGCTGTCCGACCCGTACTACGCGACTTCGTCGATGGTCAACGGGCTCGCCGGCCCACTGCACGGGCTCGCCAACCAGGAGGTCCTGCGTTGGATCCAGGGCGTCATGGACCAGATGGGCGGCAAGATTCCCAGCGAAGACGAGATGAAGAAGTTCGTTTGGGACACGCTGAATTCGGGCCAGGTCGTTCCGGGCTTCGGCCACGCCGTGCTGCGCAAAACCGACCCGCGCTACGCCGAGCAGCGGAACTTCTGCCTCAAGCACCTGCCCGACGACCCGATCTTCAAGTACGTGGACGTGCTGTACAAGGTCGTTCCGCCTATCCTGGAGGAGCAGGGCAAGGCGAAGAACCCATGGCCAAACGTGGATGCCCAGTCCGGCGTCATCCAGTGGTATTACGGCCTGCGTGAGTACGACTTCTACACCGTGCTCTTCGCTATCGGCCGTGCGCTGGGCGTTCTGTCGAACATCGTGTGGGACCGTGCCCTCGGTTACCCGATCGAGCGGCCCAAGTCGGTCACCACCTCGATGCTGGAGGAACTGGCCGAGAAATAGGCGGCGGGAAAGAATAGACGAGCGGATAGACAAGTAGACGAGTAGACGAGTAGACGAGTAGACCAGTAGACAAGACGTCGGCATCTCGTCTACTGGTCTACTCGTCTACTCGTCTACTCGTCTACTGTTGTTCCGTCTACTGGTCTACTTGTCTGCAAAGCCCCGGCCCCTACGCAGCAACAGCGGCCAGCGCCTCGATCACCATCGCAGAGTACCAACTGCTGCAGCTCTCTTTGAACGCGGCCCGCGCATCCTCTGCCGAGCGTGCCGGTCGATGCGGGCGCTCCTCGGTGAGCGATACGTAGATCTCGGCGACGCCGACGATCTGGGCGCCCAACGATATTTCGTCGCCCGCCAGCCCGCGCGGATAGCCGGAACCGTCGAGTCGCTCGTGGTGACAGCGGATGTACTCGATGGCCTTTCCAAGGTTGGTCAGCGGGCGCAGGATGTTGGCGCCGACCTCGACGTGCTCCTGGACATGCGAGTACTCCTCTTGCGTCAGCTTCCCCTCTTTGTGCATCACCGACTCGCGGACCGCGATCATTCCGATATCGTGCAGCAAGCAAGCGACACGAACGTCTTCGATCTCGGGGATGTCGAGGTCGAGATGCATCGCCATCTTCACGCCCAGCTCGGCGACCTTCTCGCTGTGACCCTTGAGATACGGGTCCTTTGCCTCCATCGCACGGATGAGCGCCCTCAACGTGGCCAGCGACACCTCTTGCAGCTCTTCCGCCTGCTTGCGTACCTGCTCGGTTCGCTTGTCCACTTCGGCCCGCAACCATGCCTCGATGTGGTGCCGGTAGAGCGATTGGCTACGACGCCTTAGCGCCCGCCCAACCGACTCGACCAGGTCGTCTACGGAGACCGGCTTCTGCAAGTAATCCTCGACGCCCAGCCGCAGAGACTCCACGGCGCTCTCCGTGTCGGCGGCGCCGGTGAGCACCAGCACGGCCAGATCCGGATCTTCCTCCAGTGCCTGGCTGGCCAGCTCCATGCCGTCCATGTCCGGCATCTTGATGTCGGTGATCAGCAGCGCGATGCCGCCCTCAGCGATCCGGGCCAGCGCTTCGCGACCCGACGTATAGCTCTCGACCGGGTAACCTTCGTCGCCCAGCACCTTGTCCAGGAGGTCGAGGATGGATGTCTCGTCGTCGGCGACGACGATGGGTGAGTTCTCGGGCTCGGGAACGGCTGCACCCACGTTCGCACGGTCGTCCGGGTCAACAGATGTCCAGTCCATACGCCGCCAGCGGTGCCTTGCACACCAGTTCGATTATTGGGGTTCCAGCCAGGGACTCAGGCTGGGACGCACCAGAATAGGGGCTACCGACAACCCTGGTAAATTAATAACTGATATATGTTTCGGCCGCGAATCCAGCGCCACCGTCCGCCTAC
>JBDHHX010000015.1:0-22556 GCA_039589155.1 Gemmatimonadota bacterium
TCATCACGAGGAGCATGAGGTAGATGATCAGAAAGCGAGTCGAGGGCTGCACGCGAACATACAGGTAGAGGGCGAGGCCAGCGCTCGCGACCAACCCTACGATTCTACCCCAGCGCAACCCGCGTTTCATCAAGGCTCCCCTGCAATTCGAACACCACAGATAGCGGTCGAGATCGCCGGCCGGGTACGACACGCCGCAGCTCGTGCAGGCCGTCTCCGCCATACCGAATCTCACCGCACGACCTCCACGATCACCTGGTCCACGAACTCACGCGTCGAGGCGACGCCGCCGAGGTCGCGGGTTAGCACCGCGCCATGCAGGACAGAGGTCAGTGCTTTGAGCACGCGGCTGGATACATCGGTCATCCCCATGTACTCGAACATCATACAGCCTGCGAGGATCACGGCCGACGGGTTGGCGATTCCCTGCCCGGCGATATCGGGCGCCGAGCCGTGCACGGCCTCGAAGATGGCCGCGTGATTGCCGATGTTCGCACCGGGCGCCAGTCCCAGACCGCCGACCAGGCCGGCGGTCTCGTCGGACAGGATGTCGCCGAACATGTTCTCGGTGACGATCACGTCGAACTGGTATGGGTTGACGACGAGCTGCATGGCGGTGTTGTCGACGATGCGGTCCTCGAACTCGACGCGGCCCTCGTACTCTTCAGCGACCGCTCTTCCGACATCGAGGAACAGCCCCTGTGTGCACTTCAGTATGTTCGCCTTGTGGACCAACGTGACCTTCTTACGCGCGTTCGCCACGGCATATTCGAAGGCAAAGCGCACGATGCGCTCGGCGCCATAGCGGGTGACGATCATGATCGACTCTGCGGCGGCGGTCGGGTCCTCCTCCATACCGATGAAGTGCTCGACGCCCACGTAGAGGCCTTCGGTGTTCTCGCGGATCACGACGACATCGATGTCTTCGTAACGGCCGCCCGGCACCAGAGTCCTGGCCGGACGCACGTTGGCGTAGAGGTCGAAGTGCTTTCTTAGGGCAACGTTGATCGAGCGGAATCCCTCACCCAGCGGCGTAGTGAGCGGGCCTTTGAGGGCGATCTTGTTGGCGAGGATCGAATCGGTGGTCGCGTCAGGTAAGGGACCCAGACCTTCTTGGACGGCAGCTACACCGGCGGTCTGCTCGTCCCACTCCACGTCGGCGCCGGCCGCGTCGAACACGCGCAGGGCGCCGCTAACGATCTCCGGTCCGATACCGTCTCCCGGTATCAGCGTTACGGTCGCGGTCATCTCCTCATCGACTCGAGTCGTGAGCCGTTAGGGGCTCACGACCACGGCGAACTCCTGCCCCAAGGCCGCCAGCGCGCCCGCTGTGGCCGGAGGTTGCTCGTCACCGGGCACCAGCATGTAGGCGAGTACGGTACCGGTCCGTACGTCCAACAAGAAGGTACGAATCGCCAGACGGCCAGTATCGGCGTCCTTGTCCTTCAGGTAGAGGAGCTCCAGCGGCCAGAGCGAATATCGTGATTCAAAGAGCGCCGCGAGCAGCCGCACTTCGCGCAAAAGAGGATCGCGGAAATACTTCTCGTCCTTGCCTTCCCGGCGTAGCAGGTCCGCCGACAGCAAGTAGGGATTCACCCCCTGGATCGACGGCTGCCGCTCCAGCGCCGCTACCTGCATTTCCGCGGTGATCCAGGTCGCGCGGCCATCGTATTCCGATAACGCGAACGTGATCTCAGCATCGGCCTGGCGTGCCGCATCCCTAGCGCTGGAAGCGCCGCCGGGCCAGCCGCCCGGCACCTGCCGTACGTATTGGACAGGCAGCACCACAACCGTCTTACCGCTGAGAATGCCGAATCCGGTTACCGGAACCGGATCCTCTTGAGCGCCTCCGCCGCCACAGGCGACCGTCGCTACCAGGGCCGCAATCGTGAGCCTCTTCACCACCGTCCTCCCCTCACCTGTGATTGGAACCGTTGTTCAACCGAGCAGCCCGGCGTCCACGCGGATCACCTGGCCGGTAATCTGACGCGCCATCTCCGAACAGAGGAAGAGGACGACATGTGCCACATCGACGGGCTCGGTGAGCCGTCTGAGAGCCGCCCGCCTTTCCGATGCAGAGATCACTTCTTCAGGAACATCGACCAGCATCTCGGTGCGAACGTAGCCGGGCGCCACGCCATTCACATTTACGTTCGCCGAGCCGAGCTCGGCGGCCGCCGACCGTGTCAGGCCAACCAGCCCCGACTTGGACGCCGCATAGTTCGCGACTCCAAAGCTGCCCGTAAACGCCTGGATGGACGAGATGTTGACGATCTTTCCGAATCGCTGCGACTTAAAGACGGGTACGACGGCGCGAATCATGTTGAACGCACCCGTGAGATTTACATCGACGACATCACGCCACTGGTCATCCGTCATCTTCCAAAGCGGAGCCGAACGGTGTACGCCCGCCGCATTCACCAGGAAATGGACTCCGCCAAGTTCGTCGCTCGCACGGTCGACGAAGGCCTGTACAGACTCAGGATCCCTGACGTCCACTCTCTCGACCAACACCTTGACCTCGAGCTGCTGCAGCTCGAGCTCGGCGCGCGCCGCTTCCTCGGCCACGGTGCGACCCGGGAGATCGTACCAGTTGAACGCCACGTTCACGCCACAACGGCCGAACTCGAGGGCGGTCCGCCGACCGATTCCGGTGGCGCCGCCGCTGATCACAGCGGTGCGGCCGCGCAATCCGGAGAAGTAGCCAGCCGGCTGCGTCTGCGTCTCCTCACCGACCTCCTCCAGCAAGGCCTCGACGGCCTCGCCGGCACCGGCCGGTCCTTGCGACTGTCCGAACTGGTGGCTGTCGCCGTGATCTTCGAGACCAAACAAAATCGCCCACCTGTCGACGGGACGGGTAACTAGCGTGCCGCCATCGCAAGTGCATGATAGCGCAGGCTATGGGACGGTAGCAACTGAGGCGTCTAGCGGGAAGATCCTGCCAGACGGAGCCCGGCGCGGAGCTCGTGATAGGGCACCTGGGAGATGGCCGTGTAGCGATACTCGAGCACCATCCAGATAGCGCCGGTGCTGCTGAGGCGGAGCGCGAAGCCGGCGAAGCCGCTGGCCCCGACGCGTACGCCCTGCAGCCGGAGGGCCTGGATCGGCAGTTGGCCGCCGATACTGTCGATGGGTGAGGTATCGATGGAGTGGATGCCGCCGCCGGCTCCGAGGTAAGGGCGAATGGCGGCGCTGCCAAAGTCCTTCCAAACGGCAAGACCGCCCATGATGTCACGCACCTCGTAGGCCGGGTCTTGATGCTCGGCCGTCCACCAATCGGCCTCGATACCTATCTTTGCCGAGCCGAAGAAGTCCGCGAATCCGAACCTGGCGCCGAAGGCGACGCCGTAGCCGGTATCGGAAACCGAGACGACGCCGCCGAGCATGTCGATGGCGACGAAGCGAAAGTCGAGGAACTGGGCGTGTAATGGTGCAGGGGCGAGCACGAGCGCGGCCGCGACCCCGGCAACGATGAGCCTCGAACACCGTCGGCATCTCATGGGGCCGGCGACCTAACGGAAGTTGATGTACAGATACGACGCCAGAACGATGACGCCGGAGTAGGCCAGGCCCACCGTGGGGGCCTGCACGATGACCATGACCGATCCGACTACCGCGCCCAAGAAACCGCCCAGATAGATAATCAGGCGAAGCTCGCGCCGGGTGACCGTCCAGATCAAGCGCTCGAACTCGGCGATCGGGTACGCCATGATCCGTTGCTCGACCAACTCCGACACCGGCAACTCCTCGACCAGGGCCGGCACCCGCTTCTGCAGAAATTCCCACAGCGGATCGAAGACCAGCTGCTCGGCACGATCCAACGCGTCAGCGGGCAGGTAGTCTCTCAGTCGCCCGATCGGCACTGTGAGCAGCCACTCCGTCTGGCGAACCAGCGCGGCCTCCAGCAGGCCGCGTACCCGATCACCGCGTGCGATCTCTACTATCCAATCGGCCAGTCGATCAGTGATCCGGCCGGAGGCCTCGGGGCCCAGGTAATCGAGCACGTCAACGAGCTTCTTCCCCTGCGACGTCTGTAGCAGCCGGTCCGCCCTGTTCGTGACGAACTGCCCGGTCGACTCGTGGCGGGCGAACTCGACGATCCGGTCGGCGAGCACGTCACCGAGCCGGGCCAACTCTTCGTCACTCATGTCCCCGAAAATGTCACGCACGGGGCGCTGCAGCATATCGTCGACGGCATCGTTGACTGCGCCGGCCGCCCGGTCCTGGATGAGCGGCTCACGCAGCAGCGCCGCGACCTCCTCGGCGCCGCCACGTTCCAGTGCCTGCACCGTCTGGCTGAGCGTTCGCTCGGTGATGATCAGGCGCCCGATCATCTGTTGAAGCATCCCCTGCTGACTCAGGTAGCCGTCGATGAAGTTGCGAAGGGCGCGGCGAACTCGCTCCTGTGCGGCCGGCGACTCGAGCACCTGGCCGAAACGATCGAGCACCAGCGGCAGGTAATTGCGAACGATGGCTTCGCCGAAGTTGATGGCGCCGGTGGGCACGAAGCGGCCCAACGACTCTTCCGAGGTGACGAAGTTGCGAAGGTTTCGCTGAAGGAACTCTCCTATCGCACTTCTAAACCCGGGTCCCATCACGACGCCTTCGCCGACGTCGTGGAACGTCATAACCAGCTGTTCCCGGGCAGCCGGCGTCAATACCTGTTCCAGCGGTTCGTCGCCGAACTCGTCGCGTAGGCGGTCGACGAACTCACGTACGCGGCGTTCGAACGATTCGCCGTGCAGGTACTCGGCAAGTCCATCGAGGAGCCGTTCACCGAACTCGGTCACCGTACCGGCGACGTCGCCCAGCCTGTGTCGGGGAATCTCCGACCTGAGGTTGCCGAGGTCCTTGTCGAGCAGTCGCTTGAGCGCATTGCGCAGCGTGGAGTCGAACCGTTCGCGGAACTCCGATTGACTCAGCGTTTGAACGATGTCCTCGGTGCGCAACAGGTGGGTGCCCACGGTGAGTCCGATTCGCTTGGCGATCCGGCTTATCTCCTTGGGGATCGCGCCTTGGGGGAAGAGCCTGAGCCAACCCAGGCGGAGGGGCTCGTGGGGGTGGAACAGCATCCAGATGGCGACGGCGTTGGTGATCAGGCCGGCGAAGATGCCGATGACCACGAACGACAGGTACTGGATTTTCAGAAGCTCGTTCGCAAGATCTGACACTACAACCTCGATATCGCGTTGACAGCCTCCGGGGCCGCTCCAATGTTACGGATCATGTCTATCAAGCGGGAGAGTCCTCCCGATGTTGCGCGCGCCTGGCTGGACGATCAGGGCAACTCGATTCTGGAGGAGCAAGTCGAGCTGGCCCGCGTCCCGGCGCCGCCGTTTCAAGAGCGCACCCGCGGCGAAGCCATAGCGTCCAAGCTGAGCGCCCTCGGCCTGGCACCTCGATTCGACGATATCGGCAACTTGCTCGCCTGGCTCCCTCCAGATGCGGGGCTTCCAGAGGCGCGACCGGTCATCGTCGCCGCTCACATGGACACCGTATTCGGCGCCGACGTCGCCATCGAAATACGCCGCGAAGGCGACCGCTGGATCGGCCCCGGCATCACCGATAACGCCCGCGGGCTTGCCGTGGCGCTGGCCGTGCTTCGAGCCATGCTGCACAGCGCGGTCGAGCCGCAACACCCTGTGCTCTTCGTCTTCACCGTCGGCGAAGAGGGGCGCGGAGACCTGCGTGGCGTCAAACACCTCTTCAGCGAGGACAACCCCCTGCGATCAGCGGTCGCGTTCATGGCCGTGGACGGCACTGGGCTGAGCCGCATCATTCACCGCTCGCTGGGCAGCCGCCGCTTTCACATCGCGGTGAGCGGCAGCGGCGGCCACTCGTGGACCGATTGGGGCCGCAGCAACCCGGCGCGTGCGATCGGCGAGTTCATCCACTTGCTGGCCGGGCTCGAGCTGTCCGAGTCTCCGCGCACCACGCTGACGGTGGCGCGGCATGGCGGCGGCACCAGCATCAACGCCATTCCCGCCGAGAGCTGGGTGGAGCTCGATCTGCGATCCGAGGTGACCGCCGAAATCGATCTCACAGAGTCAAGGATCCGCGACCTGCTCGCCGCCGCGGTTGCCACGGAGGAGGCTCGCGGCGATGGGCGGTTGCGGGTCGAACTGGAGATCATCGGCGAACGCCCTGCCGGCATTCTGGCGACCTCGCATCCGCTTGTACAGGCCGCCGAGCGAGCATCGCGCAGCGCAGGCGCTGCACCGGAGTTCTCCTCAGCGTCGACGGATGCGAACGTGCCGATGTCGCTGGGCGTTCCCTCGATCGCCATTGGATGTGGCGGTAGCTCCGGCGACACACACACTGAGCACGAGTGGTTCGTGGATTCGGACGGTTCGGCCGGCGCCGTCAGGCTGTTCGACATCCTCTCCGCAGTGGCTGGCTTCTGACCGTCTTCAGTCGGCCGGCATGTGACCGGCGACGCAATCGTCTCCCAGCAGCGCCGTACCCTCGACTCCGCGGATCTCGGCGTTCGCGCCAATCAGCGATTCGCTCAGCGTGCAATCTTCGATCACTACGTTCTTCCCTACGATGCAGTCTTGCAGCTTGCTTCGACGGATGCGGCTCCCGCGGCCCACGGTAACGTTGGGTCCGATCACCGAGTCAGAGAGCTCTACGTCGTCCTCGATCCTCACCGGATCGATGATCTGCGAGGCATCTCCACCCTCGGGGCGTTTCGCACGTCCCGTCTGCAGTAGGTGTAGGTTGGTGGCGAGCACTGTCTCCGGCTTGCCGCAGTCGTACCAGCCGTCGACCTCCAGAACCTGTATGCGCGAACCGTGATCGACCATGTACTGAAAGGCGTCCGTCAAGAAGAACTCGCCCAGCCGCGGATCGGCGGCGAGGGTATGATCGATGCCTTCGAACAGGAGCTGGTGATCGCGCACGTAATACAAGCCAATGTTCGCCAGGCGCGAGATCGGCTCTCGCGGCTTCTCTATGATCCGCTGCATCACTCCGTCGTCGTCAGCGACAATGACGCCGAACCGTTGGTAGTCCTCGACCTCCTTGGCCCAGATGAAGCCGTCGGCGTGTGGGTCGGCAGCGATCGCTGATAGATCGGCATCGAACACCGTATCGACGAATACGATGAGCGCCGGCCCATCAACGTAGGGCCTGGCTAGCTTGATGGCACCGGCCGTGCCGTCCTGGACCGCCTGCTCGACGAAGACCGCTGGAACCGTGTAGTTGGCCTCGACGTGGGCCTCGACCTGATGCTTTAAATGGCCCGTAATGAAGATCAATTCCTCTACATCGAGCCGCGCCACCAGGTCTTCCACCACGTAGTCCAGAACCGCTTTGCCAGCCACCTCGAGCAACGGTTTGGGCACGGTGTGCGTGTGTGGTCTGAGTCGTGTGCCCTTGCCGGCAAGTGGAATGATGACCTTCACATAGCCCCCTCTTTGCCTACGCCGGTACGTCAGCATGCGGCTGCGTCAATGCAGGAAACTAGGGCTTTAGCCGCGGATCGGTAGAGCCGGGATCGGGCTTGCAGAAGTGGCGCGCGTCTCGCATGATCAGGCGGCAATCGAACGGAATCCCGAACCAGACAGCGCGACAGAGAATCGCATCTTGAAAGCACTGACCGAGAACTCAGCCCAGACCAGTGAGAACGCGGACGACCCGCGGCTTCGTGGGCGCACCTACATGGTGCCGTTCGCGACCGTTTGGGACGAGATCATCGGCATGATCACGGAGAGCAAGCGCTGGGAGTTGGTCCGGGCCAACGAGGACAAGGGAATGATTGGCTTCGAGGCCACGACCCCCGTCTTCCGGTTCGTCGATGACGTTCGCATCAAGGTCAAGCTGGATCAGAACGCCCTGACCCGGGTGGACATGTGGTCCCATTCGCGGAAAGGCAGGGGCGATTTGGGAGTCAACGCCCGGCGCATTCACCGATTTTTCCGGGACCTCGATCGCCGACTCGGCATCGAGTGATCGACGGCGTTCCGCCTACCAACCTCAGGACAACGCAGCCGCCCCAGCCGCTTCGCTCGGTATATCGAGTTCGCCCTCACCTCGCGCCACCCAAACGGCACAAGCGGTATCACCGGTGACGTTGACCGCTGTACGCGTCATGTCGAGTATGCGCTCGACGCCGACGACGAGAGCGATTCCCTCCAACGGGATGCCCAACTGGTTCAGCACGATGGTAAGGGTGACCATGCCGATGCCGGGCACGCCGGCCGCGCCGATCGAAGCCAGTGTCGCGGTCAGCACGATCGTCAGCAGGTCTACGGCGCCGAGCGAGATGCCGAACACCTCGGCTATGAAGACGGTACTGACGCCCTGGTAGATCGCGGTCCCGTTCATGTTGACGGTGGCGCCGAGCGGGAGAACGAAGGAAGCGACCTCGTTGGAAACGCCCAGATCCTCCTCGGTGACCTGCAGGTTGAGCGGCAGCGTCGCGTTACTGGAAGAAGTAGAGAAGGCGAAAACGAACACCTCGTAGAACTTCTTGAAGAAGAACGCCGGCGACATCCCCGACAACTTGAGGACCAGGGGATAGAAGCTGACCGTGAACACGGCCATGGCGCCGATGGTGATCAACACGTACCTGAGCAGGGTAATCAACACGCCGTAGCCGAACTGGGCGGCCACGGCGGCGATAAGCGCGAACACGCCTAGCGGCGCTATCCTCATGACGAGCTTTACGAGGACAATCATCGCATCGTTGATGCCGTTCAGAACATCGAGGACCGGTTTTCGCCGCTCCTCGGACAGCACCGTCAGCGCGATCCCGAACAGGATGGAGAAGAAGATGATCTGCAGGAAGTTCGTCTCGACCATCGCCTGGAACGGGTTCCTGGGGATGATCCTGATCAGTAGATCGCCGATGGACGGTTTGTCCATCACGCGCTCGAGCTGTTCGGCCGTAACGCCCGCGTAGTCGGTGAGCATACGCGCCTTGACGTTCTCGTCCAGCCCGGCACCCGGGTGCAGCGTCTGCGCCGCCACCAATCCCACAGTAACGGCCAACGCCGTGGCGACCACGTAGAACCCGACTGTCTTCATACCGATGCGACCGAGCTTGCGCAGATTACCCAGACTGGCGGTACCCACGATCAGCGACGCCATGACGAGCGGCACGACGATCATGACCAGCAGGTTGATGAAGGCGTCACCGATCGGCTTGATCTGGACGGCGAGACCGCCGAGCAACGGGCCGAGGACGGCCCCGAGAATAAGGCCGATGAGGATCTGCGTGTGGAGCTTGACCGCCATGATCCGGGTGAAGATCGTCACGAGCGAGTTCCTATCCCTTTCGTCATACTGATTTCGGCTGTGTGTGGTTGGGGCTCAGGAACGCCGCCAAGATACGGCGTCGGTCGGCGATTGTCGAATTCGACAATTCCTCGGGGCCAGACTAGCTTGTGGCCTATGAAACGGGCACTAACGGTTGGAGTCGTCGGTCTGCTGAGCTTGCAGGCGTGCGGCTCGGAGAGAGCGGGCCAGGCGCCGGCGAGCGAACGGGAAAACACACTCGACGATCCCTCCGCGTCGCCTGCGGTTACCGCGACCGAGTACATGACCAGCCTGCAGTTCCTCCCCTTCGAACCGACGCGGACCCGTGCGCTGGTCATGCAATTCGCCAACACGGCGACGGCTGGCAACCTGGGCCGCCGATACCAGGTGTGGCAGCTGGACCGTTCCCAGTGGCGTCGCATCCTGGACGTCGAGGCGCAGGAAGAGCCGATCCGCGAGCCATGGCGACTCTTCCCCACCGACTCGATGGGCGTGACGGTGACCGCCGACGGCGACCCGGACGACTTGATCTTGCAGGTCGGTGCCCGGGACTACACGCTGGACCTGGGCAACCACCTGGACGCTTGGGAGGACCGCGCCGGAACCTGGCACGAGATCCGGGAAGCGACCCTGGTGGAGCGCGGTCAGCGGGTCGCAGGAGTCGCCGTGGGACATCGGTTCGCGATGCCAGAGCCGGAGCAACCGTCGCTGTACGGCGACTACGAGCGAGTCATCCTGCGGTCGGATGATGGGGCGATCATCGTGCTCTTCCACACGAGCAACCAGGAAATCTATGGCGACCCCTACGCCTGGATGTACGCCGACGGCCTAACGCGACGGTGGACGGAGCTGGAGACGCGGACCGTCGAGGTAGTGAACTCCTCGCAGTTGCGGCGCAACGTCCCGATCCGGGTCTGGTTCAGAATACCGGAGCCCGACATCCGGTGCGAGCTCACGGCGGTGGAGCGTCAGTTCAACGAACTCTCCGTGGAAGAGGGGCCGAAGCCATACAACGCGCTCTACCGTGTCAGGGGTTGGATCGAGTTTGCGGGAGAGCGTCGGAACGTGGAAGGCCTTCTCGAGCGAGGTGAGACCTGATCCGGATCAGGCCTCGAAGTTCTCTATTCTCTGCAGCGCCACACGCAGGGGAACGATAGTCGCCAGCACACAGACCAGCAGCGCCGTCACGCCACCGCCCACTGCCATGGCGATCGTCTCCGTCGACGGTGGTATGCCAATGAACCGGTGACGGACCATCGTCAGCACCGGCCACGACTCGAGGACCAGCACTCCGCCCACCAGTGCGATCGCCGACATCATGAACAGCAGGCCGCCAATGCTGGTGGGGATCTGGGCCATGTTCTCCGACTCGAATTGCGGGAACATGGTGCCAAACGCCAGCGCCAACGCCGACAGCGCGAACGTGATCGCGGTCGTGGTCGCGAGCGATAACAGCATCATTGCCGGCCCGACCTTGAGCAGCAGGTTGGTGCCGAGCGTGAGGACGAAAGCCATGACAAGCAGTGGCGCGGTACCGACCCAGTACTTGCTCCAGAGCAAGTCGCGGGCGCGGAGCGGGCTGGAGCGCAACAACCAGAGGGTGGGGCCCTCGAGGCTAACACCGGGCAGCACGAAGCGCGCGGCGATAGCCGAGAGCACGAAGCCAGCCAACCCAATGTTCACGAACGAAATGATGTTGGAAAAGAAGTTAGTCACGCCATCAGTGCGCAGCGGCAACGCCCGGATGTTGTAGATGTAGACCACAACCAGAACCGCGAGCAGGATGAGCTGAGACCACTGGGTCGTGTCGCGGAAGAAGACGCGAATGTCCTTCAGCATCAGTTCGGCCCGGACCACACCGAGCCGCCTGAACAGGAACCGCATCGACAGCCCGAACCGACGCCCGGCCGTGTGCTTCTGGGCGCCTTCCTGTGAGCGCGTGAACGCCGACGGATAGAAGTGACCGTGGAAGAGAGCGCCCAACACGATCACTGCCAGCGCAGTGCTCCACAGCAGGATCAGCATGAACGGATCGAAGCGGCCCTGGAGACTGTTGATGATCGTTTCCGTAGCCCACTCGCTGGGCAGCCAGGGCGAGGTGGGGCCGCGCAGGAGCGCCATGAACTCGCCGAGGTTGCGGAAGCCTTCCGGCTGGGCCAGGCTCTCCGGCCGCAGCAGCCGGATGAGCAGCACGACGCCTGCGGCCGCCGCCACGGTGATAACGCCAAAGATGTCCTTGGCACGACGCGCCGGGAACACGCTGACGAGCAGCAGAGTGAGTGCGGAGCCGGCCGCGGTAACGATGAGGAACAAGGGGACGAGTGCCCCAACCGCCACGAGAAATAGCCCGAGACCTCCGCCATAGACCGTGCCGTAGGCGACCAGGATGGGCACGCAGATCAGGGCGACCATCCAGCTGGAATGGAGGACGGTCTCGATCAGCTTGGTCAAATAGACCTGTGCCGACTCGGTGGGAGCGGCCATGAGCAGCTCGAGGTCGCGTGAAAGGAAGAAGGTGGAAAGGGCGGTGATGACGTTGGAAAGGAGCAGCACGCTCAGGAAGGTCAGCAGGATGAGGCCAAGCAGCTTGGCGGCCAGTAGATCGCCGATGTCTTCCACGCTCTGGAAGTAGCGGAGAATGCGGTAGAGGATGCCGTAGGCAGCGAGCCAGAAGAGGGCCCCCACCGTCACGATGGAGATGAACTTACCGCCGCCGGCGCTCTGGCTGCCGAGGCGCCGACGCGCGGTGATGCGCTTCGGTCTCAGCATGTGCCATACGCCGACCGAAGGGACGCTCACGAACCGAGGACCTCCAACAGCTCCTTGACCTCGTGACCGCCCGTCAGTTTGAGGAAGATCTCCTCCAGGCCAGCGTCGCCGCTCTCGGCTTCACGGCGCAGGTCGTCCATCGTACCCTCGGCACAGATCTCGCCACTCTGGATTATCGCTATGCGGTCGCAGAGCGCTTCCGCCACTTCCAGCGTATGGGTGGACATCAGGATGGTGCCACCACGATCGACAAAGCCCCTGAAGATGTCCTTGAGGATCCGGGCGGCCTTGGGGTCGAGGCCGACGAGCGGCTCGTCGACGACGATCACCTCGGGCCGATGAATGAGCGCCGACGAAATGATGAGCTTCTGCCTCATGCCATGGCTGTAGGCCTCGAGCAGCTCGTCGCGCCAGGCCGTCAGCTCCCAAACGCTCATCAGCTCGTCGATGCGACGATCCAGATCATCGCCGTTCTGGCTGTAAAGCCCGGCGACGAACTTGAGGAACTCCGCCCCGGTGAGCTTCTCGTAGATGAACGGCCGGTCGGGGATGTAGCCGAGCTTGCCCTTGGCCAGCTCCGGGTCCTGCTGCACGTCGAAGCCGCCGACCATCACACTGCCGGCCGTGGGCTGCAGGATACCGGCGATGATACGGAGCGCCGTCGTCTTGCCCGCCCCATTCGGCCCCAACAGCCCGTAGAGGAGGCCCCGTGGGACCTTCAGGTCGAGGCTTTTGAGCGCCTCGAAATCACCATATTTCTTGGTCAGACCTTGTAGCTGAATCACCTTTCCTCCGCAGATACGACGTCTAGCTGTAGTAGGCCGATGAGCCTCACCAGTTCCACCTGGCGGGCGAGGCCGCCCACCACGAAGCGTAGATGCGAGGCATCCGCCGGGGTCTGCCCCAGCGTAGGATCCACCGGAACCCAGCGGCCGAGCCAGACTTCCGGCCAGGCATGGAAGTAGAAGCGGTCGCGGACGTAAACCAGCCCGGCCGCCGTTCGCGCCGGCAGGCCCGCCGCCCGCGCCAGCGCGACATACAGCACGGTGTGCTCGTTGCAATCGCCGCTTCCCGCGTCCAGCACCTGACGAGCGCTTGGAACAGAAAGGGTGATTCGCTTGTCCAGGTTCCCGTAAACCCAATCGGCCAGGCGTGCCGCCGCCAGGCTGGGATCGCTAGTGCCTTCCAGGATATCACGGGCGGTGCGTTGGATCTCGGGGTCGTCGATCTGTATGAGTGGTGTGCCATCGAGGGTCTCGGCGAAGTCGGCCCGATCGGCGGGGAGAGCGTAGCCGGCACTGGGCAACTCGGCCGCGCCTTCCACATACAGCGTATCGCCGCGCAACCGCTGCCGCTCGCCGTCGAGGTCGAATCCTTCCAGGTCGACGTTAAGTAAGCGGACGGCCAGGCCGGCCAGCCGGTCACCCTCTGGCAAGTCAACGCCCACCGAGATGGCCGTGCTCTCGATGATGTCCGGTGCTCCCAGGGTCAGGTCGCCTCCGCCGGCCGCCTCGAGCGTCCGGTACTCGTTCCAGGCGATCTCGAATGCGGTGCGCTCGATGGTATAGCCGAGCGGGCTGGTGGCGCGCACGACCTGACCGTCGGGGTCGAGCCAGGCATCCAGTTGAAGGCCGCTGAAGCCTTGCCTGACGTGCCAGGTCTCGACGGTGTCCCACATCGCCGGCACCCAGGCTCCAACAATGGAGTCGAAGTCTGCACTGTCGGGATAGATGAGCGTCTCCTTCTCGACGACCTCCACAGTAACCTCTTGTCGCTCCATCACACTGGGGTCGAAGATCTCGAAGGCATAGATCTCGCCGGGCCGCGGCTCTTCTCCGAGGGCGAAGTGCATCGGCATGACCTGCGGCAGGACGATGGGTCCGTCGGTGGGCATGATCATCGACTGCTCGTCACCGCCGGCATTGATCGCCAGGCTCAATGCGGTGTCACCAACCATGGCGCCGCTGACCGCGAAGTCGCCGAAATCGGAACGGAGACTGAATTCGAAGTCCTTGAGCTCGAGGCGCTCACCCAGGTTGATCTCGGTGCGAGCGCTGGCCGGGGCATTACTGCCGAGTGCCATCACGCGCAGCCGGAGATCGTCCTGCAGGATGAAGCCGTCGGGGACGGTGTCGATGCGAGAGGCCGCGTAGCCGATGGTCGCCTCGCCGAGCTTTACAGAGTAATAGGAAGCGACGGGCACGAGATTGGCCGTCGCCTCGGCGAGGCGAACGGCGGCCGGCCGGAAGTACTCGCGACGCACGTGCCAGGCCAGGACGACCACCCAGGCGGCGAGGATCGCTGCACCGATGAGACGGCGACGACGCTTTCTCTTCACCATCCGCCCAGTTCCTCCGCCTTGCGGTACATAGAGTGTGCGGGTGCTTTCTGGTTCATACGATCGTAGACGATCCCCATGGCGTAGTACGCTCGAGCGCTCTCCTGAAGCTCCACCGAAGACTTGAGGGCGGTCATCGCGCCCTCGAGATCGTCGAGCCTGTTCAGGGCCTCACCCAGGTAGAGAAGCGCGCTGGCTCGCGTCGGGTCGATCTCGGCGGCGAGTCTCAACTCCTCCGCGGCATCGACGTAAAGCCCTTTCTTGAAGTAGACCAGCCCCAGGTTCTCCCGGGCATCGGCGTTCTTCGGGTCGCTGTGCAGCGCCGCGGCAAGCTTGGTCTCCGCTTCGCGATAGCGGCCCAGCGAGGCCAACACCGCCGCGATGTTACACTGCAGCCGCACGTCGTCGGGGTCGAGCTGCTCCGCGGCCCGGTATTCCGTCAGCGCACGCTCGAGGTCGCCCAGGCGGTCGTACAGAACGCCGAGATTGTTGTGGGCCCGAAGATTGTCGGGCTCCAGCTCCAGCAATTGGCGATAGACGCCAACCGCCTCCTTGAGAGAGCCACCGCCCGCCAGGTCCTTGGCACGGCGGTAGAGATCCTCACCGCGGGCCACCTCTCCGCCGCCCGCCGACCCCTCCTTCTCCTCGCTTCCAGTCATCGGTCGCGCTCCGTCTCAGCCTGGACCCAGTCCAGATAGGCGCCGAGGCCCGCTACAATCTCGGTTGCCACCACCTCCGGCACCTCGTACGGGTGGAGCTCTGCGATCCGATCGGTGATCCGCTCGACATCTTCACGGCGCGCCTTGACCAGCATCAACACCTCCGGATCGTCCTGCAGCTGGCCTTTCCATCGGTAGATGGAGCGCAGACCCGGCACGATGTTGACGCAAGCGGCGAGCCGCTCCTCGACCAGCGTTCGGCCGATCGACGCGGCGGCGTCACCGTCCGGTGCTGTTACCAAGATGATGACGGCGGTGTTCCTCTCGGACATAGCTCTGAAGGGTGCAGCATCCAGCGGCGCGGTGGGCCGCGGAGGGACACGGTTCTCGAGGGGGGGTCTTCCAGTCGTCCGGTTGTTAATCTAGGCGCGGGCCAGCCCGCTGTCTATGACCTTGATTACGATCACGCGCACGAGCGCGAGCAAGATACCCAATCCTGCTCTTGCTCGTGATCGTGATCGTCGTCGTAACCGGCCTTACTCAGGCTCGGAGTAGAGCGGCTCGATGATCTCGGCGTATTTGGTCTCGATGACTCGACGCTTGACCTTTAGCGAGGGTGTGATCTCACCCATTTCGATGGTGAGCTCGCGAGGCAGCAAGGCGATTCTCTTGGGTCGCTCGAACCGGGCGAGGTCCGTGAGGCCGGCCAGCAGCTCCGTTTCCATGAACTCGATCACAGCCGGATCGCGCACCAGCTGCTCCCGGTTCTCGAACTCGATGTGTTGTGCGCGCGCCCAGCTTTCAAGGGCATCGAAATTGGGTGCGATGACCAGGATCGGGAACCGGCGGCGGTCGCCGAGCATCACGACCTGGCTGACGTACGGACTATACGCCACCCGGTTCTCGATCGGCTGCGGGGCGATGTTCTTGCCACCGGCAGTGACGATAATATCCTTCTTGCGATCGGTGATAGACAGGAAGCCATCCTCGTCCAGCTCGCCAATGTCTCCGGTGTGGAACCAGCCGTCCCGGTCGATGGCCGCCGCCGTCGCCTCGGGGTCCTTGTAATAGCCCTTCATCACGTGGGGGCCGCGCGTCAGGATCTCGCCGTCGGCGGCGATCATCACCTCGACGCCGGGCAGCGGCCGCCCCACGCTACCGATGCGGATAGCGCCGGGCTTGTTCAGCGAGATGACCGGCGAGGTCTCGGTCAGCCCGTAGCCCTCGATGATCGTCAGGCCCGCCGAAATGAAGAAGCGGGCGAGTTCCGGGTTGAGCGGCGCACTGCCGGACAAGAACAACCTGATGCGGCCGCCGGTCCGCGCCCGCAGCTTGGTGAAGACCAGGCGGTCGGCGATGGCATGCTGGAGCGAGAGGCGGGGACCCGGTTTGCCGCCGGCCAGTTTGATGTCGATCCAACGTCCACCGACGTCAACGGCCCAGCGCAACAGCTTCTGTTTGATGGCGCCGCCCTTACGGGCAGCCTCCTCGACTCGCGCGAAGAATTTCTCGTAGCCCCTGGGCACCATGGCCATGAGGGTCGGTCGAACCTCGAGGTAGTTCTGGCCGACGGCCTCGAAGGACTCGGCGTAGGCGATCGTCGCACCGCCCGACACCATCGTGTATTGGCCGACCATGCGCTCGAAGATGTGAGACAGAGGCAAGACCGAGAGCGCCACATCGTTGGGGCCGATGTCGATAGAAGCCAGCGCGCTACGCACGTTGGAAGCCAGGTTGTTGTGCGTGAGCATCACGCCCTTTGGGCGGCCCGTCGTGCCCGACGTATAAAGGACGGTCAGCAGGTCGTGTGGTTCGGTGGCCAGGGCGTGTTCCCGGTACTCTTCATCCGACATGCTCGTCGCCGGAGCAGCTCCCATCTCGGTCAATTCGGCAAGCGTGTGAACCCACGGTTCGCCAGCGGCCACATCTTCGAACACGATCGCATGCTCCAGCGACGGCGCGCTCGATTTCAGTTGGCGGATCTTCTGCAGCTGCTCCTCGGAGGAGACGAAGATGGCGCGCGCCTCGCTGTCCTGCAGCATGTAATCGATCTGGTCGGCCGGCAGCACGGGGTAGAGCGGCACGCTGACCACACGCGCCATCACGCAAGCAAAATCAGCCATCAACCATTCCGGCCGATTCTCCGAGAGTATCGCTACGCGATCACCCCGGGCGATGCCCAGCGCCTGCAAACCGAGAGCGAGCTTCTTGACCTCATCGTAGAGTTGCGCGTGCGAGATGGGGTGCCATTCACCGGACGTCTTGTACTTCAGAGCATCCGGCTTCTGGAATTCCACGGCTTCGAGGAAGAGCTGCGGGATGCTCCCTTCCGGGATGTCTGCAGGCGTGCTGGCGATCCGCGCTTCGTCCGGGCCAGTCACACTTCACCGCCTTCGAGTCGCGAGAGGGTCTGCCGCGCGTGCTCGATGTGAGCGGCGGCCTCATCGCCTTCCGGCGGCTTCCGCAAGAACGCTCTCAGATGGAGGGTCGCGTTGGCAGTATCGCCGCGGCGCAGGAAGAGGAAGGCCAGACCGTAGTGGGCGGCCGGCGAATCGCCGCCGGACTTCACGGCCTCCTCATAGTATTTGACCGCCTCGTCCGGCATGCTGATGTGTGTGTAGACGACGGCCATCTGCTCCATGATCTCGGAATCGTCGGGCCGGCTTCTGAGGGCGAGGCGGAAGGAAGTCAGGGCCTCGTGATACTTCTCCTGGTCGGCGAGCCTGAGCCCCTCGCGGTAGTAGTCGGGCGGCTCGCCCAGGCCTGTGCGGCGCCGCGAAAACGGCCACCAACCCATACGGGCGTTAGCCGGAGACGCGGTTGTAGATCGTGGCTAGCAGCCAGCCGAAGATGAAGCCGTATACCAGGCCCCAGAAGAGACCGATGAAGGCACCGACCAGACTCCAGCTGTAGCCGAAGTAGGCGCCGGCGAGCGTGGTGATCGTGTATCCTGCGCCGCGCCACAGCGACAACAACGTGGCACCGAGACTCGCCAGACCCAGAACCGCACCGCACGCGACGCCAAACGCTGTCGCATTCAGCTTCATGGGACCCTCCTTTGGGAATGATCTACCTCGGCGATCATGGTAGCTCCGCCCACCGAGGCGCGCAATCGCGGCTGGCTCAGCCGACGATCGGCAGCGAGCCGACCCGTCTCTCCGCGACGGCGGTTCCCTGCTCCGCCGCCAGCAGCCCGAGACCGGCCGCTTGAGCCGCCTCTACGTCAGCGTCGCTGGCGTCGAACAGCAGCAACCTGCCGCCAGCCGCGACGAGGCGAGCCGCGTTCTCGACCCCCCGGCTCGCATCGCCGCCGGGCGCGATGGCGACGCATTTAGCCCGGTGCTCCACCAGCGACCAACCGGCGTCACACCACACGCGGCTGACACCCGGCTCGATGCCAGCGGCCGAGCCAGCGACGCTCACCGTCACCACGTCGAGCTCCGGCGCCGCGTCCGCCACCGCGGCGGCGATGTGGGCGAGGCGCTCGCCAAGGACCATGAGGCCTCGCTGCCCGGCAAGGCCGGACAGGGCAAGGAGTTTCAAGGCAAGCTCGTCGTCTTCGTAGGGCGCAACCATCGGCGACTGCGCGTTCGGCGCCAGCCGCAGGTCGGCTACGCCGTCCCGCACACGGTAGTCGGTGCGGCAGTTGGGGCAGCCCAACCGACCGTTGCGGACCCTGCGGTCCTGGACCTCATCCACGAGCAGGACGAGGCCGTGGTCCGGTCCACAACGGGGGCAGGCGAGCAGATCGGTGAGCTCAAAGAACACGGTCGAGCTCTGCCGCCGCCCACTTGTAGAGGATGTCGCCGGCGAGCTTGATGTCCTCCTTACGGGAGTCTTCGTCCGGCCGGTGACTGACGCCGCGCAGACTGGGGATGAAGAAGAGGCCGGCGGGTGCGACGCGGGCCACGTTCATGGCGTCGTGCGCGGCCATGGAAGACATGCGCATGTGCTCGGCGCTGAGCTTGTTGCAGGCCGCCTCAACGGCTTCCGTCACCTCATCCGACATGGACATCGGCCGTACGGCAGAGATCGGGACCATCTCGAGGCCTACACCCGGTGCCCGCGGTCCTGTCGTCGCGACCAGCTCCTTGAGTCGGCGAGCGATCTCGTCCTGGTCGCGCTCGCTGCCCGCCCGATGCTCGACGATCGCCCAGGCACGATCGGGGACCACGTTAGCGACTCCGGGACTCACGCCCATGGCGCCACAGGTGATCACACCATCTTCCACACCTCGAACCAACTGAGGCAGCCGGCCAATCATGCCGGCGATGGGAACCAACGCATCGCGACGCTCCCGCATCGGGGTGGTACCGGCATGGTTCATCTCACCCATGCTATCGAGCCGCCAACGCCTGATGCCCGAGATGTGCGTCACCACGCCAACGCGCCGGCCCGCATCGAGCAGTCTGCGGCCCTGCTCGATATGCGCCTCGAGGTACGAAGCGATCTCGATCGGAGGCTTGTAGTCAAACCTCGGAACCAGCTCGCCCGTCTCGCGGCTGCGCCTGGGCTTCTTCTGCAGGCCACGCTCGGCCAGCAGATCGGCCAGGCTCATCCCTTCGCGGTCGTGAAGCGCCAGCGGTTCCTCGGGCTTCACCATGCCGGCGAACGCCCGTGATCCCCAGAGCCCATTGCCGAAGCGATGACCCTCTTCGTCGGCCCAGATGGCCACGGCGATCGGCGCGTTACGATGCTTCTTGAGGACGCGTTGCATCGCGGCCAGCGCACCAGCGACGCCAAGCGCGCCGTCCAACCAGCCGCCGTTGGGCACCGTGTCCAGGTGGGATCCCATCACCACGTACTTGCCCTTCGGCTCGCCGTTCACGATGAACGAATTGCCAGCCTGGTCGCGGATGTGCTTGATGCGCCGGCTGCGGCTGAACACGGATGCGGCAGCCGCGTGCCCCTTGTCTTCCCAGTCACTGAGGCCCAAGCGCGTGACGCTGTCCTTCGTCTCGCTGACCTTCTGTAGCTTCTTCAAATGCTGATGGATCATGTCTTATACACTCCTGATCATCCCAAACACCATCATCCACCACCCTGGGAATTCACCCGGATGATTATCTCTTCGATGTTTACCGCCTGAGGCCGGGCGATGGCGAAGTGCACCGCTTCCGCCACCTGCTCTGGTCTCAGCATCTCCGCCCGTGAGGGCAGGTCCGACCTACCGTCGGGATCGTGTCGATCCCAGAGCGGCGTGTCGATGGCCGAGGGCTCGATCCAGCTGGCCTTTACCCCCGTGCCGCGAAGCTCCTCGACGAGCACCCTGTGCAGGCCGCGAAGTCCGAACTTGGAGGCCGAGTACGCTGCGTTGCCAGCGAAGGCAACGCGACCCGCAATCGACCCGATGTTCACCACCTGTCCGCTGCCCCGGCTCAGCATGCCCGGCAGCACGACCCGAATCAGCTCGAACGGTGCCCTGAGGTTCACCGCCAACGTCCGCTCGAACATGTCGGGCTCGGTCTCGGTTATCGAAGCCAGCTCGAATGCCCCCGCGTTATTCACCAACACGTCAGGCGGCGCACCCCAGAGACGTTCCAGCGCAGCGGGCAGGCCTGCGACGAACTCACGATCCGTGAGGTCACCGCAGATGGGCTCGGCGCCCAACTCGCTCGCCAACTCCGACAACGGGTCGGCGCGGCGGCCGATCAGCGCCTGCATCGCGCCAGCAGCGGCTAGCCGCCGGGCGATGGCCCGGCCGACGCCGCCGGTCGCGCCTGTCAGCACTATCCTGTTTCCGAACAGGTCGGCTCCCGACTCCGTCACGACAGAAGCGTCTGAGAGGCCACGAGTCGAAGGAACTCCTCCCGGGTGCGCGGGTCGCTACGGAACAGCCCTCGCACCGCGCTGGTCACCGTCCTCGAGCCCTGCTTCTCCACGCCGCGCATCATCATGCAGAGGTGTGCGGCCTCGATGACAACGCCCACCCCCCTGGGCTCGAGGACCTCCTGGATGGCACAGGCGATCTGATCGGTCAGCCGCTCCTGAACCTGAAGCCGGCGCGCGTACACCTCCACGATGCGTGGCAACTTGCTGAAGCCGACGATTCGACCATTCGGTATGTAGGCGATGTGCGCTTTGCCGAAGAACGGCAGCAGATGATGCTCGCACATCGAATAGACTTCTATGTCCTTGACGATCACCATCTCGTCGTGATCCGCTTCGAAGACACCGTCGCCGACGACTTCCTCCACCGTCATCTCGTAACCGCGAGTCAGCCAGCCCATTGACTTCTCCACGCGCTCCGGCGTCCTCAAGAGTCCGTCGCGGCCAGGATCCTCGCCCAGCTGTACCAACAGCTCACGTATCAATTCGCTTATCGTCATCGACTCGTCCGTCATGACCGCACGACTACCTTTACTCGCCACGATACTCCACCAGGTTGCGTTCCGACTCCGCTACCGTCACACACTCCAACATCCCCGGCGGCAATACGCTTTCCAATCGACCCCATATGCTCACCGCGAGGTTCTCCGCCGTCGGGATCACGCCCTCCAACCAGGGAACGTCTACGTTCAGATTGGCGTGATCGAGATCGCCGAGGATCACCTCCTCGACGACTCCCTTCAACCGCTTCAGGTCGAAGACGTAGCCGGTCCGCTCGTCCACCGCGCCCCGCAGCGTCACCTCGAGCCCGTAGTTGTGTCCGTGGCCACTGGGATTGTTGCACAGGCCATAGACCTCACGATTCTCGGCGTCTGAAAGCTCCGGGTTGTGGAGACGATGGCCAGCGCTGAAATGGAGCCGGCGGGTGACCCGAACGATCGGCATCTGTAGTGAGTCTCACGGAAACATGGGGCGCAGTGCCCCGAAATCGCCTATTAGCGCCGGAAATCGAGGTAACTTAGACGATTGTAGGAGTTTATGCCAGTTGTGGGTCTTCAGGCGGGTGCCGACATATACAAAAAAACGGTCGGCCTCCGACGAATCGAAAGCCGACCAGCGAAGGGCCAGACCGCAGGGCATTGCTTGAAGCCCTACTGCAACCTTCGGTACCCTCTCTCCATCCTTCCGCCTTCCCAAAAGGGCATGGCGTCAAGCGAAGAAGCCGGGTCCGCACATTCTCGTGTTGGCTCAAGAATGGGTCGCTGCGGTCTCATTCGCTGTTTGCATTGTAATGCTTGGTGAGCGGAGCGTCAATTGAACAAATACCGAAGCGAACTCAGTGGGCGGCTAACTTAATGACGGCCATGAGGATCGCGCCGAGAAGGAAAGTGAGGGTGTTGGAGATGCGGCCACGCGCCTGGCCTTCGGGGAGCAGATCGGCGGCGCCGACGTAAAGGAAGGAGCCACCGGCAAGAGCGAGCAACAAACCGAGGGTGTGATCGGAGATGTCGCGGAAGGCGAAGTAACTGATGATCACGGCGACGGGCGTGACGGAAGCGAGGGCAGCGGTGATCCAGGCGGACCGGCGTCCAGAGAAGCCGCTGTGGTAGAGTGCGGACATCGCCGCGATACCGACAGGCAACTTGTGAACGACGACGAGTATGGCGGTGACGGAGCCGATGACGGTACCGGCGGAAAGG
>JBDHHX010000016.1:0-22429 GCA_039589155.1 Gemmatimonadota bacterium
CGATGCGGGCGGCGTCTTCCAGTTCCCGCGGTATCGATAGGAAGTACTGCCGCATCAGGAAGATCCCCCATACGCTCACCAGCTCGGTGATGATGAGTCCCATGTAGCTGTCGACCCAGCCGAGCGCGTTGACGATGAGAAAGCGCGGGATGAGCAGCACGATGACCGGCACCATCAAGTTGGCGAGGAAGAGAATGAAGACCTTGTCGCGTCCAGGGAAGCGGAGCCGTGCGAAGGCATAGCCGGCGGTAGCCGCGGTGAACAGGTGCCCGGCGACGATGAACAGCGACATGATCGCCGAGTTCAGGAAGAAGCGGGCGAACGGTAGCGCGGTGAGGGCGTTCGGGTAATTGCTCCAGGCCGGGTCTTCCGGTACGAGGTGTGGCGGGAAGTGAAATACTTCGAACTCGTCCATGAACGATGTCGAGACCATCCAGAGGAATGGCACGAGCATCGAGATGCCGAGTGCGGCGGCCAGCCCGTAGGTGACAGCGTTGGCGGCGCGGCGCCGGTCGGCGGAAGCTGCAGCTCGCTCGCTCATCAGCTGGGCTCCACCCTTCTGCCGAGGAAGCGGAACTGAAGCAGGGTGATGGCGAAGATCACCGCGAACAGAACCCAGCTCATAGCGGAGGCGTAGCCCATGCGCAGGAACTGCCATGCGTTCTGGTAGATGTGGTAGACGATGACGTCTGTGGCATGGAGTGGTCCGCCCTCCGTCATTACGTAGACGAATGTGAAGACCTGGAACGATCCGATGATCGACGTGACGAGCACGAAGAATGTGGTCGGCTTGAGCAAGGGCAGTGTGATGCGGCGGAAGCGGCGCCAGGGCCCGGCGCCGTCGATCATCGCCGCCTCGTACAGCTCGTTGGGGATCGCCTGCAGCCCGGCGAGGAAGATGATCATCTGGAAGCCGATATGTATCCACACCGCCATGAGGATCAGCGCCAACAATGCGGTGGACGGGTCGTTGAGCCACGGGTACGGTCCCAACCCGACCAGCCCCAGCATCCAGTTGAAGAGGCCGAAGTCCGGGTCGTACATCCACTGCCAGACAATGGAGATGGCGACGAAGCTGGTGATGTAAGGCAGGAAGAAGATGGCGCGAAGCAACGCCACGCCCTTGATCCTTCTGTTCAACAGGCTGGCCACTCCCAGCGCGCAGACCATGGTGAGCGGCACGTAGAGCGAATAGATGGCCGTGTTCTTAGCCGCGTTCCAGAACAGCCCATCCCCTGCGAGGTCGACGTAGTGCGCCAGTCCGACGAACGGCTTCGCCGGCTCCAGCAGGTTCCAGCGGTGGAAGCTCAAGTAGAAGGCGAAGAGGAGCGGCGCCGCCGAGAAGAGGAGCAAGAGAATCAGCGACGGCGAAACGAAGCTCCAGGCCGCCTTCGCCTCGCGCAGTGCTAGGGCGTTTCCGCTGGCGCTGGCGAGGCTGGCATAGACGAGCAAACCGACGGCGAGCAGTCCATAGAGTCCGGCCAGCCAGAATAGCGCCGTCTTCTTCGAGTCCTCCTGCGGCGTCGTCAGAAGGATGACCTGCGTTTCCCCGCGAGCCTCGATCACACTGTAAGCCCAACGGCGGCCCGCGATTCGTACTCGTCCGGGCCCGGTGGAAAGATCGGAATAGTGCACCTCTGCGACCTCGGGGCTGCTGGGCTCGGCGACAGAGCCGCTTTCGACGACGACCACGTCCGTCCCGACGAGCCGGGCGAGATCGACCGCTGGCAGGGTACCGGGCGCCTCAGCGGTCGCGAGTCCGACGGAGCGTGCGGCGATCTCGAGGGTGGCATCGGTCGCGCGCGCCGAAAGCCGCGCATCGGCGCTGGCGAGCCAGGCGGCAGCCAGGGCGGGCGGCAGCAAGGCTAGCGCGAACCCGCGCCGCAGGTGCGAAGTGCTGCGTGCTTCGCCGGCGGTCAGCGTGAGCCGCCAGATGATAAGAACGGTTACGGCGGATGCCAGAACAAGGGCGAGGACGGGCAGTACAGGGAGACCCGGAAGGGTCGGTGCCTGGCCGCCGGCTCGGACGACGACGGTGCCGGTCACATCCCAGTCGTCGAAGTCTTTGAGCGGCGCAGCGGCGATCGGCCGGCCGCTCAGCTCGGAGGCGATTCCCCGGTCGAGGCTGACCAGCGAATCGTTGAGGGCAGCTGGAAGTGTTTCGGCGAAGTCGGCCGCGCTGGCCATGGCGTTCGAATCACCGAGGTAGAGCGCGAGATCGTATCCGGTGAGCTCGAGAAACCTGCTCGTCAGTTCGGGTCTCACGGTGCGGAGGACGACGCCCAGCCGTTCTTCTCCCGGTAAGAAAGCGAGCCACATGGGCCGGCCGTCGACACCAACGATGTCGAGCACCGTCTGGCCGCGGCGCGTAGCATCGAACATCGAGGTAGCGCGCTCTGCTCCGCCGCCGGCCGACAGGGGCTGAGCGTCGCTCGGGAATATTTCGATTCGGCGACCCGAATCATCGTAGATACTGTAGCGCTCAATACCCAGCTCGGAGACGTACTGCTCGAGTTCTTCCGGCGCCCCGGGCATTTCTGCCGTCCGGCTGGCGCGGTAGTAGCGGAAGTATTCAGCGGCGCGGGCGACGGCGAAGCGATCGATTTCGGGAAGCAGCGACGAGCGGCTCTGGACGACTACCGTGACGCTCAGGGCAACGAATGCCAAAGCTGGCAGCGCGACGAGCAACAGGAAGGCGGGGCGGAGGCGGTTCATCGTGAGGAGAGAATCTCGTCGATGCGGTCGGCGATGTCGGCGGTCACCTGGCCGAGCGGCTCGTCGTTGAAGATGACGCGATCGAAGATGTCGGGCATCTGCACTTCCACATGGGCCCACTCCTCGACGGTAGAGCCCCAAGACATGCGGCCGTGGCGGGCGGCGAACAGGAACGCCTCTTCGAGTCCGTAACGGTCGTTCGCCGCGAAATCTGCGTGTACTTCTCGTATTGAAGGGATCGCCAGCCCGTACTCGGCGCGCAGGCGCTGCGCCTCGGCCGACGACAGGTGCGCCGCCAGCTCGACGGCCAACTTCTTGTGTCGCGTGTTGTGGGGCACGGCCCAGCCGGCGGCGTAGATGACCGTCACCGGATCGCGGTCCTGGTAGCGGGGAAGCGGCGCGACGGAGACTCGTACGCGGCCATCATCGATGTAGGGGCGGATGCTGGGCAGCCACCAGTGACCGCTAAACACCATGCCGATTCTGCCGGTCAAGAAGAAGTTGCGTTCCGTTCCGGTCGCCAGGCGCTGAACGTCGACGCTGGGTACAACGTCGTGCACGGTGATGAGCTCGGCGAGGAAGCGGATGGCAGTTTCGGTCTCGGGGCTGTCGAGGTAGCCGCTGGCGCGACCGCCGTCGGGGCTCAACACGTCGCCGCCCGCCGACCAGACCCAGGGCTGCCAGAGGTAGAAATTGCGGGGGACGCGCGTTCCGAAAGTGTCGTTTCTGCCGTCACCGTCCACGTCGCGGGTCAGGCGTTGCGCGATGTCGAGAAAGTCATCCCAGGTCCATGCCGTGTCGGGGAGCGGGACGCCGGCCTCCTCGAACAGATCGACGTTCAGGTAGACGACGATGGGGTTGAAGTCCTTAGGAAACGCGTAGAGGCCGCCGGGCCGTCGAAAGATCGACAACACTTCCTGGTAGTAGGCAGAGGTGTCGACGCCGATACGGTCGAGGTAAGGCGCGACGTTGACCAGGAGGCCGCGGGCGATGAACGGCGCGGCGCCGAACGAGCCGTTGTCGAGGAGCGCCACGTCGGGAGGGCTGCCGGCGACGATCGACGTGAGGAGCCGTTCCCTGTAGTTGGCCGAGATCGACTCGAACTCGATCTCGATCTCGGGGTGGCCCCGGGCGAACCCGTCGATGATACGCTGCTCGATGGCGCGCTCTTCGGGGCCGGCCCACGCCATGACCCGGAGAACGGTGCGATCGCTACGCTCGCCGGAGCAGGCGGCGGCAACGCCGACGAGCGCGGCCAGCGCGGCCAGGCGCCATGACGTTGCGCCGACTTTCATGGCCCGACCCGCGCGCCGGTGTCGTCGCGGAACAGGTGAGCCTTGCTTGGCGGGATCACGACACAAACGCGCTGATCGACGGCAACTTTCTGGTCGGCGGGTACCCGGGCAACCACGCGGGCCCCATCGGCGCAGTCGAGGTGAACGTACATCTCGCTGCCGACCGGCTCGACGACGCGGACGGCTGCGCTGAACGTCCCCTTGTCGCTGAGCGTCACGTCCTCAGGCCTGATGCCGAGAGAAGCACCACCGGCGGGCGGTGTCCCCTTGCATGGAACAACGAGGTGGAAGGCGTCACCATCGAACTGCCAGCCGTTGACCGCAGGTTTCAACGCGCCGCGGAAGAAGTTGATCGCCGGCGAGCCGATGAAACCGGCGACGAACTTGTTGGCGGGTCTGCGATAGACCTCGAGCGGCTCGGCGCACTGCTGCAGACGGCCTGCATCCATGATGGCGATACGCTGGCCCATCGTCATCGCCTCGACCTGGTCGTGGGTAACGTAGAGGATCGTCGCGTCCAGGCGGCGGTGCAGTTGGGAGAGTTCGGCGCGCATCTCAACGCGCAGCCCGGCGTCGAGGTTGGACAACGGCTCGTCGAACAGAAAGACCTTGGGGTGGCGAACGATGGAGCGGCCCAGCGCGGTGCGTTGCCGCTGGCCGCCGGAAAGTTGGCCGGGCTTGCGCTTGAGCAGGCCGCCGATGCCGAGAATCTTTGCCGCGTCGACAACGCGATCGCGGATCTCCCGCTTGCCGAACCCACGCACCTGCAGCCCGAACGCCATGTTCTCATAGACGCTCATGTGGGGGTAGAGCGCGTAGTTCTGGAAGACCATGGCAATATCGCGGTCCTTCGGCGCCACGTCGGTGACGTCGCGGTCGCCGATGATGATGGCGCCGTTGGTGGGCCGCTCGAGCCCGGCGACCAGGCGCAGAGCCGTCGTCTTGCCGGAGCCCGATGGGCCGACGAGGACGACGAACTCGCCGTCGGCGACCTCGAGGTTGAGACCGTCAACGGCAACGGTGTCCTCGAACTCTTTGGTGAGGTTCCTGATGCTGACGTGGGCCATACCGGTAGAATAAGACCCGACTCGGCCCGCGGGCAATTGATTAAGTCAGTCCGGCACTTATGTTGGATCGATCATGCGTCTCTTTTCCTTCGTTACGCTCCTGCTGATGGCTATGGCGGCGGAAGCCAGTGGCCAGGAGACCGTCCGATACCTTGTGCGGGTGGACGACCCGGCCAGCAAGCTCTACCACGTTGAGGCGGAGCTTGCAGCTCGCGGCGACACCACCTACGTGTCGCTGCCCGCCTGGACACCGGGCCACTACAAGCTGGAGAACTACGCCCGCTACGTCCGCCACTTCGAGGCCACGGACGGCGCGCGGCCGCTGCGCTGGGACAAGTTCGACAAGGATACGTGGCGGATCGTCAACGCTGGCGCTTCGACGGTGCAAGTCAGCTTCGATTTCCCGGCTGACACCGTCGAGTTGAGCATGAGTCTCTTGCGTGACGACTTCGGCTTCTTCAACGGCACCAACCTGTTCGTCTATCCGGAAGGCGCGGCAGGCTACGAGTTCCCGGCGGAAGTGCGCCTCGAGTTGCCCGATGGTTGGAAGGTGGCGACGGAGCTGCAAGAGACGGACGATCCGTTCGTCTTCCGGGCAGGGGACTATCACGAACTGGTCGACAACCCGACGTTCATCGGCCACTTCGCCATCGACAGCGTCGAGGTGGACGGAGTTTGGTCGCGGCTAGCGGTCTACCCGGCACCCTACATGAGGAACCCGGCGCGTGAGATGGCGCTGGAGGCGCTGGGTGTGATCGCCGCCACGATCCACGGCATGTTCCCCGGGAGGCCGCCCTACGATCGCTACACCACGCTCATATACCTGGATAATGATGGTTTCTTGTTCCTGGCCGGACTGGAGCACGCGGACTCGCATCTCGACTTGATGCCGGCGGCTATCTTCGAGCAACCACGCTTCACCTTTCGGCAGTACCTGTTCTCGCTGCTCGCCCACGAGTACTACCACGCGTGGAACGTGAAGCGAATCCGACCTCTGGGACTCTGGCCGTACGCCTACGATCGCGAGCAGGAGACCGCGTTGCTCTGGGTATCGGAGGGGATCACCGACTACTACGGCAACCTGATCCTGGTGCGGTCGGGACTGTGGAGCGTGGATCTTTTCTGGGCGATGGTGCGCGAGGCGATCCAGCGCGTGGAAGAGCAGCCAGTGCACGAGGCCGTGGAGGACGCGAGCATCAACACCTGGATCGAGCCGACCTTCGTCGACCCATACCTCTATTACGACCAGGGCGGACTGCTGGGACTGCTTCTCGACATCCGGATCCGGCAGGCCACGGACAATCAGCAGAGCCTGGATGACGTGATGGCTCGGCTCTACAGCGAGCGCTACCTGGAGGGGCGCGGCTTCACGACCGATGACGTTCTCGGCTACATCGGTGAGTACATCGGCGAACAGGCGGCCGGCAAGTTCTACGAGAGATACGTCGACGGACGCGAGCCGCTGCCCTACAAGGAGACGCTGGCGCTGGCGGGGATGCGCTACGATCAGGACACGATCATCGAGCCGTTCTTTGGCGTTCAGATCGGTCCCGACCGTGAGCGGCGCCTGATCGTGCGCCAGGTCGTCCCGGGCAGCGCCGCCGCGGTTGCCGGGCTACAAGTCGGCGACGAGTTGTTGGCCGTTGGCAGCGTCGATGTCGTGGACGACGAGTGGGGCGATGATTTTGTGGAAGCCTACGCCAGTTCGATCGGCGGGCCGCTCGCGGTGCTGTATCGGCGCGACGGGGAAGAAGTCGTAGCGGAGACACGGGTGCAGACGCGGACGCGGTACAATTACAGTCTGCGGCCGTTCGCCGAGCCCAGTGAAGCCCAGCAAGCGATCAAGCGTGGGATCGAGAAGGGCTAGTCGTTGAGGGTGAACAGTCCGCGAATCAGAGCGGCGCCGCCGGCCAGGAATAGACCGTACCAGACCGTGAAGGAGCCGCCTTCGCTGGCTGACATGTAGGACGCGGCCGTGGCGACGATGCCGATGACGATAATGGCCCCACCGGCCAGGACCAGCTTCATGCCGCCCCAGCCTCCGCGCGTGCGCTCTTCGCGCATGTGGTCCATGTTCAACATCATCAACTGTGCTTCCGCCTGCTTGCGAATCATCTCGTTGTCGTCGGGTCCCTCATCAGGCGCAGCCGGGGCTGCTGGTCGGGAGTACTTCTGACCCAGCGGCGGCTCCTCGTTTGTAGAAGTCGAGTTGGCGGCCGGGGCAACTGCGGCGACGGGCACGGCGGCAAGAGCCGGTGCGGCGGTGGGTGGTGGCGCTGCTGCCGAAGGTGTTTGCTTCGGTTCCGGCGCTGGGGGCGCCGGGGGCGCCGGGGGTGCCGGTCGCTGGGGCTGTCTGGGGTTCGCCGGCTGGGGCGCGGCCGGGTCGGCCTGTCTGCGGCCGTAGTACTTCTTGATCGCTTCGAAGATGGCGTAGTCGGTTGAGATCACCGGGTCGATCTTGAGCCCGCTGGCCTGGCTCAGCTCTGCCAGGAGAGCGCTGTCCGCAGGGTTGGATACGGCGACGGTGAGCGTGTCGGCGGCCCGGCGCAGCGGCAGCGCCTGGTGCTCCCACGCCACTTCCGCAGGCAATGTCTCCAGCACCTGCGCGGGTATTACGCTCAGGCGCGACACGTCGACGGACTGGACCTTGTAGACGGCGGCCAGAATGCGATAGATGGCGGCCTCCGGGACCAGGTCGAGATTGACGAGGGCGTGGCCGAGGCCGCGGCGCGAGGACTTGGCCTGGGCGACCGCCTGATCCAGCTGCTCACGCGTCAGAACGCCCTTATGTAGCAGTACTTTCGCCAGGACCTGTGACGGAGACTTGTTATTGGCGTGCGGGGACATTGCTCAGTTTTCGGGCTGGGCGTAGGGAGGGACGAAGCCCGGACGGGCTCCGTAGCCTATGAATACACGGGGCCCGGCGGGCGGGTTCCGGCTAGATGACGAAGGCCGCCAGGAGTGTGTAGAGGATCGCGCCCAGCCCGGCGGCGGTGAGCGCCAGCGGGATTTGAGTGTAAACGTGGTCCATCAGGTCGGCCCCGGTGGCCAGCGACGACAGGATAGTGGTGTCCGAGATCGGGGAGCACTGGTCGCCGAAGACGCTGCCGCCGGTGACGGCGCCGAAGCAGAGGAGCAGGAACGTGGGGTCGTGGCTGACCGAGTAGGCCAGGGGCATGGCGACGGGGAAGACGACGGCGTAGGTGCCCCAAGATGTCCCGGTGGAGAAGGCGATCACCATGCAGAGCAGCAGGAAGAGAGCCGGCACAATGACGGGAGTAAGAAAGCCGGAGCTGACGTCGATGATGTAGGCCGCGGTGCCGACTGAGTCGGCAACGCTCTTGAGTGTCACCGCGAGGGCGAGCACGATGGCCCCGATGGTCACGCCCTTGCAGCCGTCGACGATGGCACCCATCACGGCCTTCAGCGACATCCCCTTCCAAAGCGCAATCGCGATACCGACGAGCACCGCAAGCATGAAAGCCTCGGCGATGAGCAGGGTCGGCTGGTCGGAGCCGAGTACGAAGAAGGTGTAAAGGTAAGGAATGATCGCGACGCCCAGCAGCGTTCCCATGGGACCGAAGAAGTCGATCAGCCCCGTCTTGTAGCCCTCGCTCACCTTCACCACGGTGAGCTCCTCAGACGTGAGCGGCTGCGAGCCTGGCCGGTCGAGCTGACCGCTCTCACGCGAGCGGTGAATCGCGTTCGACATCTTGCGGCCGACGACGAGCGGAACGTTCGCCCACAATCTTCCCGGCATGAAGGGCATGACCTCGAGGGAGAAGAGCAGGGTGAAGATGACGGCGAACCAGGCGTAGAAGTTGAACGGCAGGGCCTTGAAGAAATAGCCGACCGCTTCCGACGTCGTGCCGAGGAATGGAACGGTCCCGACGACCAGGCCACCCACATAGATGGGCCAGACGTTGAAGGGGATGAGCGTCGCGGCCGGTGATGCGGTCGAGTCTACTATATATGACACCTCCTCGTGGGAGACGTTGTACTTGTCGGTGACAGGTCGAACGGTGGTGCCGGTGAGGACCGTACTGATCGTGCCGCCCTGGTGGAAGATAATCCCCATTAGCCAGGCGAAGAACTTGGCGGATCGCGGCCCGACGACCATGAGGCCGCCGGCCCATTCGGCGAAACGGAGGGCGCCGCCGGTGCGGGTCCAGAGTCCGATGAGTCCGCCGAGCGACCAGAGGTAGACCAGCAGGATGAGCGCGTAGCTCTCGCTGCCGACCGATGGGATGAGGTACCCCTGCACGATGTTGATATTGCCGCTGATCACGCCGCCGAGGGCGATGCCGATGAAGAGCGAGCTGATCACTTCCCGCGTGGCGAAGGCGAGGATGATGGCGACGGCGGGTGGAAGGACGGACCAGAAGCCATAGTGGTCGCCGTGCCGCGGGAAATGGCCGGTTGCGGCCAGGGCGCCGACCAAGATGAGGCCGCCGATCAGGAATCCGATGCGTCGCCGGTTCAGTATCTCACCCATTTCAGAAATCGTCCCTCTGCGGTTGGAAGCGAGCGATGAATGTCGAACGAACGGTTGGCGTTCGTCAACAGCCAGGCCAGGATTAGCTGCCGCCCGGAACCCAGATGCGGATCGGTGCGAAACCGGCGATGCGTAACCGGTATTCGGCCGCCGCATGCGGGACCTCGAAGGCCAGCCTGAGGCTGACGAGGGAGGTCCCCGTCGTGGGGGGCGCGATGCTCATCAGGGTCGTGCTGTCGCTGGCCAGAGCCTCGCGGCCGAAGATCTCGGTGACGACGCCGGCGGTTCGCAGCTGTGAGCGATCGGGCGCCACCAGGCTGATGGCCGCGGTGGGATCGAGCTCCAGCGTGCGAACGCGTTGCGCATCGGGGTCGGGTCTGAAGTCAACGACGATTTCAAGGTATCTGCCGTCATCCGGCTCCAACCCCGAGTAGCCCGCGTCCGGGATCGTCCGCTGCACGCGCGACTGCCAGCCGTTGGGTCCGGTGACCCACTCGCCGACGAGGTAGAAGTCGAAGATGTCGGCGCCATCGAACTTGAGGTAGCGGTCGAACCAACGGAGAGTTCGGAAGAAGATATCGCTATCGGCATGGGGCCCGCGCTCGGCGGCTGCGATCTCAGCGGCGGCGTCGATGAGGAGGAGTGGTGTGCTCAGGTTCTGCTCGAGTTGAAGCTCCGCTTCGTCATAGTCGAAGTGGGCGACTGCGGCATCGAAACGCCGAGTCCTGGTGACGGCGCGGGCCGCCGAGTAGCCGCTGTAGCCCTGGCCAAAGACGGCGAGACGTGTAGAGTCGGCGATGCCCAGCTCGATCAAGTAGTCGATGCCGGCAAGGAGGTCGGTAAGCTCGCCGCCGGCCATGTCGTTACGTCTGGCGGTGAGAAACCCCTCGCCGTAACCGATGCTGCCCCTCACGTTCGCGGTCAGCACGGCGTAGCCTTGAGCGGAGTAGAGGTGGTAGCCTCCGGGCCCGGTCAACACGTTGCGAACCCGCGTGCCCTGGCCGCCCCCCGGGTTGACCAGCAGCGGGTAGCGGTCGCCTTCGCTGTATTCGGCGGGGAAAACGAGCAGCCCCTCGATGGCCAATCCGTCGGGAGCGGTCCACTGAATAACCGATTGCCGGCCCGGCGACCAGCCAGCGGTCTGCGGGTTCAGGGTTGTGAGCTGTTCCGCATCCGCGCCGGCCAGGCGCCAGAGCTCGGGCGCCTGGCTCGCCGACTCGCGGACGGTATAGATGGTGGAGCCCACCCCGCGGGCATCGAACGGACCAAAGTTGAATGCTGCAGAGAGCACACCCTCGATGGCGCCGTCGGTGCGCCTGACAAAGAGATGGGTGTAGGTTCCGACGGCAGCGGTGAACATGAGTTCGCCCGCGGTGGGCCAGCGGTGCTGGATGACGGAGCGATCGAAAGCGCCGGTGAGCAGTTGCGGCGCGCCGCCCGCCGCCGAAACACGGAATAGCTCGGCTTGCGAATGGACCAGCCGCGTGCTCTGCGGAGCGCTAAAGACAATGGAGTTCCCGTCGGGTGCCCAGACGGGACTCACTTCGGGTCCGGCGCGGCTGGTGAGTCGGCGGGTAGCCTGCCCCTCGATGTCGAGCAGCCAGATGTCGTAGTTCAGGTAATTGTCGGCCGACGAGCTGCCGTTGCTGCTGAAGGCGATCAGGCTTCCGTCCGGGCTGAGCGCCATCTGACGGGCGCCAGGATCGACGCCCCATAGGTGTTCGGCGGTTCCCGCCGGCACCTCTATCCTCCAGAAGCTGCGCGATTCGCGATCGGCGCTGTCGGCGATCGCGTAGATGACGCCGTCGGGCGCCCAGGCGTAATCGGCCACGGCGCCGGCGGCGGCCCCCAGGCGCAGTGGCTGGTCGCCGAAACGGGGCGCCGCCCACAGCTGCGGCTGCGCGTCTGCGCTTGTGTCGGCGGGATCGGTGGCGATGAAGGTCAACCACTCACCGTCGGGCGACCAGCGAGGCGCGCGAGCGTCGGTGAACTGCAGGGCCAGCGGCTGCGCGCCCGACCGGACCTCCCAGACGTAGAGCCTGTCGCGATATCGATCGTCGCCGACGTCGGCGCCGGTCACGATGAAAGCGACGGCGCGGCCGTCGGCGGCAACCTCGACCTCGGTAACGTGCTTCAAGCTGAAGTAAGCTTCGACGCCGACGAGTGCGTCTGCGCCCAGCCCAACAGCTTGCGTGATAAGGAAAAGAAGAGGGAGGAGCATCGGCGGCGCGACTATGGCTCGCTCTCAGCCGCCGAGTCGGAGTCCCCACGAACCTGGCTGACGAACTGGTCCGCCAGTACGAGCCAGCCGACGGCGACGATGGCCCAGAGCGTGAAGGCAGCGACGCCTCCCATGATGGCGTTCCGCCAGGTGAAAAGGCGGCGGAAGCCCGTCGGCTCGACCGTCAGCTTCTCCGGGTCGTCGCCGGCCTGGACCTTGAGGCTCGGGTCGGACCGCCCCAGCCGCGGGATGCCTTCCTGCAGGGCTGCCGTGATCAAGACGACGAGTAGCCCGACGATCAATAGGACGAGGGCAAATATCACGAACCACTCGGGTAGCTCGCGGCGGACGGCGATCGCGCTGCTGACCTCGAAGACCACGACGGCGACGATGACGTAGAAGCCGAAGATCTGCCAAAGCGATCGCCGGTGGATCTCCCTGGCTATCTGTCTTAGACTGGCCACATCTGTACTCCTGCCGTTGACCCCCGTAGGAGTAATAAGTTGGGATACGAGTGCCTGACCTGCAACGCCGGGATTTGTGGGTGGGAATTCTCGAAGGGGCGCCTGAGGGACCGGCGTAGAACAGTCTCCTGCCTGACCATCCTACTAGAACGTCAGCCCCGTCGCTGTCACTTCCGTCGCCAATCCTTCCTGCAGCGCTCGTCCATACTCCAGCCCCAAGTCAATCGAACGCGGTGCGTGCCAGTCCATGGGATCCCCGGCGGTCTCGAGGGTGAGGGTCCCGATGCGCAGGCGTCGCTGGAAAGGCGTTTGGCGAAAGTGTAGGGCCTGGACCTTTCGTACCGGGACGATATGGGTGCGGCGTGTCCACAGTCCCTCTCGAGTCAGGATGTGGTCGCCGTGGCGGGCGTGCCCGAGGTGGCGGTAGTGAGCGGCGGCGAGGAACCAGGCCAGTATCAGCGTGGCGAGCAGCAGCAGGGCGTGCAGGCTGACGATCGACAGGGCGCCCGTGGCCAGCAGAACGACCATGGCCCTGCGAACGAACAGGCGTCGCCTGTCGCGGGGATGTGAGGGACGCCAATCGACGTCCTCCCAATCGAGATTCGGGAAGACCTCTCTTATATAGTCAGGAATCGAAGCCACGCGTGTGATGGGTGCGAGCACTTCCATCCGCTCGTCGCCCTTCATCTCTGGACCGTAACCCGCCGTTTGCACCCTCAAAGTCGCCAGCCCCAACCAGCGGCGCAGAATGGGCTCTTCGATCTGCAGGTTCTGGACGCGGCTTCTGCGAAGTCCCTTTTCGCGCCGGGTGAACAGACCATAGCTCACTTGCAGCTCGCCGCCGATCCGCCGCAGGGTGAAGCCGAAGTAGCGGATCACAGTCATCAGAATCGAGAATCCCCAGCCAGCGACGGCGAAGAAGAGCATCAGGGTGGCGAGCCCAATGATGAAGGCGCGGAAGTCGCGCTGCGCCACCTCGGCCAATGCGTTGGCAGCGGCCTCAGGGGCGAGCAGCTCCTCCGGTAGAACGCGGCGGAGCAGCCAGTCGGTGGGCACGATGTCGAAGGCGTAATCGAGACCGAAGAGGAATCCGAAGAGCACGCCAGCGCGGTTAGATGTAGCGCCGGCGATCGCCAGGTCGAGGAGGCCGACGCGACGCTGCGACGTGTCGAGTGCGGCTGCGGGCTCTCCTTCAACGGCGGCTGCCGCGACGGGCGAGAAATCGTGCATGCGTCCGACCAGCGTGTTGCGGAGGCGAAGTCCCTCTTCGCGGCTCACCACGTGGAGTGTCGCCTCGGTGCCAGAGCCCCCGGCGGTCTCGATCCGTGCGGTGGAGACGCGGAAGATCTGTTGCAACGGGCCGGCGCGGAGATCGACGTTCTGGATGCGCGACCTGGGGATCACACGTCGCTGGCGGAAGAGGACGCCGTGGGTGACGATCAGACTGTCCACCGTCACTTGGTAGCGGAAGCGCAGGTAGGAGGCGAAAGCCCAGGCTGCGATCAGGGCGCCGAAGAACAGGATGATGGTAAGCGACGGACCGACGCTTAGCGAGGCGGCGAAGACGCCGATGGCGTAGCCGTACAGGAGCTGGAGGGAACGGAAAAGCGGCGAAATCGGATGGAGCCGTCGCCAGCGCTCGTGGGGCTCAGACGCGCTCATCCAGCTCATCCAGGCGGGTAAGGTCCTCGCGCAACTGCACGGCCTGGTCGGCGGCGAGCCCGGGGATCTCGGCATCGGCGCCGCGGGTGCCGGCCGTGTAGATGACCAGCGACGCGAGTCCGAGCCATCGTTGTAGCGGCGAAGTCCGGGTATCGACATGCTGGATGCGGACACGCGGGATGAGGGATCGGGAGCGCCAGATCACGCCCTTCTGGATCAGCACGCGGTCGGGCTGAACGCGCCAGCGCCAGTGGCGGTATCGTAAGCCGGGCCAGACCAGGGCGAGGGTGAAGAAGAAGGCGGCGACCAGAGCGGTGACGAGACCTGGAAAGAGCAGCGGGCCCAGTTGTGGGATGAGCAGCAGCATTTCCAGGGAAGCGGCGATGACAGTCCAGATGGCGGCGCCGATGAGAGCGCCAACTCGCCAGACCATGACGACGCTGGGGTGCAGCGGATTCAGCGAATCGGGTTCGTTGCTATTCACCTTCACCGATCTCCAGTGGCAACGTGGTATCCAACCATTCTCGCACAACGACAGGTACGTCCCGGTGCTCTACGTCCACAAGATAGTTTAGGCGTCGCATGTCGTCATCGGAGATACGCCCGGTCAGCTGGTCCAGCGCCACGCCGATCTCGGGATGACGTTCCAGGATCGCGCGACGGATCACCGGCGCCGCCTCGTAGGGAGGGAAATACGATCTGTCGTCGCGGAGGTGGATGAGATCCAGGGCAGCGATGAGGCCGTCGGTGGAGTTGCCGGCGATGAAGTCGACCTGGCCCTCGGCGAGGGCGCGGTAAGTGAGGCCGAGGTCCATGGTGCGTGGCGTCTCGGCGAACTCGAGACCGTACCTCTGCGCCAAACCGGGAAAGCCGTCTTCGCGCTCCATGAACTCGTAACCGAAACCGGCTCGCCAAGTGGGCGTGTGAGGCGCAGCATCCGATATGGTGGTGATTCCCAGTCTCAGCGCGTCCGTGCCGCGTACGAGGATGGCAAAAGTGTTGTTGAACCCCAAAGGCTCGCCCCAGACCAGGTCGAAGCGTTCGGCGTAGGCGTCACGTACGCTGGCATAGACGGCGTCAGGATCGTGGGCCGGCGGTCGTTCGAGGATCGCTGTCAACGCGGTGCCCGTGTACTCCACGTATATATCGACCTCACCGCCGACGATTGCGTGGTGACAGACGAACGTGCCACCGAGGAAGAAGCGACGGTCGACGCGAACGTCGGTGCGGCGCTCGATCTGCTGCGCTACCAACTCGGCCAGGATCGTCTGTTCGGTAAAGTTCTTGGAGGCGACTACGACACGGTCGCCGCCCGTGCCGCAGCCCGCGGCGAATGCCGCCACGCCGATGACGATGCGTTGAAGTTTCATGTGGCGCGGGCCTCGGCGAGCCGTGCGCCTCCACGTGCGAAACGACGCTCCAGCCTGCCGATCAGGAAATCGGCGGCGAGCGCGATGATCGCCGCCGGAAGCGCGCCTGCCAGGATCAGGGTGTTGTCGACCATGGCGACGCCGCGGAAGATGAAGACGCCCAGACCACCAGCGCCGATGGCGGCGGCTATGGTGGCGATCCCAACGCCGATGACCGTGGCGACGCGGATCCCGGCGAGTATGACGCCGAATGCGAGTGGCATCTCGACCATGAACAGGAGTTGACGATCGGTCATCCCCATGCCGCGCCCGGCCTCACGGATCGCCGGGTCGACGCCCTGGATGCCGGCGTAGGTATTCCGGATGATCGGTAGCAGCGCGTAGAGCACCAACGCAACTATGGCCGTACGGGCACCAATGCCGCCGATGAACGGGATGGGTATCAGGAAACCGAACAGCGCCAGGCTGGGGATCGTTTGAAATATGTTGGCGAGTCCGAGCACCGGAGGGCTCAGCCGCGGTCGTCGCGTTAGCAGAATGCCGAGTGGGACGCCGACCAGGATAGCGATGCCTATGGAGACGCCGACGAGCAGCAGATGCTCGCCAAACAGTGTCAGGAATTCGGCTCTGTTACGAGACAGGAAGTCGATCAGATCCATCATCTCTCTCGCAGTGCATTCTTGAACGCGGTCGCCTCGGGATCGGGCGACTGCAACAGTTCGTCGGAGGATCCCAGAAATGCCAAGCTACCGTCTTGGAAGAGCGCGATCCGCGTGGCCAGCCGCATTGCTTCGCGGACATCGTGGGTTACGAATACGATCGTTTTTTGCAGGCGGCCCTGGAGGTCGAGCAGCTCGCGCTGCAGTTCCAGGCGCGTCAAAGGATCGAGGGCGCCGAACGGTTCGTCCATCAGCAGCAGCGGCGGGTCGGCGGCCAGGGCGCGGGCAACGCCGATGCGCTGACGTTGGCCGCCGGACAGCTCCGCCGGGTAGCGCCCGGCGTATTCGGACGGATCGAGCCCGACCAGGTCGAGAAGCTCGATCACGCGCTCTTGCTTGCGCGCCGGGTCCCAGCCTTCCAGTGTGGGTACGAGGCCTATGTTCTGGGCCACGGTGAAGTGGGGGAAGAGCCCGACTTCCTGGATGACGTAGCCGATGCGTCGCCGCAGGCGGGTGGGCTCCCAGCGATTCGTCGCCTTTTCTTCAACGATCACCGCGCCGTCGCTGGGTGTAAGGAGCGCGTTGATGAGCTTCAGCGTCGTGGTCTTACCAGATCCGCTGCGGCCCAGGAGGACGAGAATCTCGCCGGCCTGGACATCGAAGCTCAACTCGGAGACGATTCGTTGTCCGCCGGCAAGTTCCAGCGTGACGTTGTCGAACTGGACGACGGGGGTCGCATTGGCGGTCATGATCCAGTCAAGCTAGTCGGTCGGCGTTTGACAGGCCAACAACCCACAGGTTCCCATGACGATTCCGCGCTATCGAGACGAGATCCCGAGTCTGACGACGGCCCAGATGGTGGAAGTGGACCGACTGATGATCGACGAGTATCAAATCGAGTTGGTTCAGATGATGGAGAACGCCGGGCGCAACCTGGCGCACCTGGCACGGGTCCGCTTTCTCGATGGTGACCCGCGGGGCAGGCGCGTCGTGGTGGCGGCGGGTTCGGGCGGCAACGGCGGCGGTGCGCTGGTCTGTGCGCGGCGCCTGCACAATTGGGGCGCCGACGTATGGGTGGTGCTGACGCGGCCCGAATCGGCGATGGCCGCGGTACCCGCGCATCAACTCGAGATCGTCAAGCGGATGGGTATCCCGGTGGGCCAGGCCGACGGCGTGACGGCGGTGGCCGCGGGTCCCGTGGACGTGATCATCGATGGGATCATCGGCTACAGCCTGTCGGGCGATCCGCGGGACGGTGCGGCCGAGTTGATCCGTTGGGCGAACGCGAGCGGCTCGCCGATCCTGGCGCTGGACGGCCCGTCAGGCGTCGATGCGACCACGGGCTCGGTCCTCGATCCGGCGATCCGGGCGACGGCGACGATGACACTGGCGTTGCCGAAGCAAGGGCTAAGTGCGTTCGGTGTGGCGGAGTACGTGGGCGAACTCTATCTGGCGGACATCAGCGTGCCGCCGGCGCTCTACGGAGAGGAGAGCGTTGGCGTTGAGGTGGAGCACCTGTTCGCCGAAAGCGATATCGTCCGGCTGGTGTGATGTTCCGCCGGACGGAGGTGGCCGATTCTGGTGGAATAGCGAGGACGGGCGGACTTCAGATCTTCCGCTCCAACCACTCCAGTATTTTGACGACGACCCGTAGGATCGGTTTCAGTATCCTCAGCATGGTATCCCCCTGTCTTCCCTCTCCTACGGGAGAGGGGCCAGCCGGGTTTCGGGCCCGCCCTGAGTTCGGATCCCGGGTCTAGCGGCCGCTCGGCCCCGGCCAGGCCGGGAATGCCGGGTGTGACTCATGTAGTTTCTGCCACAAACCCCAATCGTGCTCGTCGACCGCCATGGGGACGATGGCGATGGTATTCATTTGATAGTAATAGAGGTCGGTGCCCACGGGAGCGGAGACCTCCACATTTTGGAAGCGCAGGCTCCAGCGTTCGCGCCCATCGACGGCGCCTGGGCCCGCGTGCTCCATCACGATATCCCAATTACGCGGGAAGCGGCTGGCGATGGCGACGCCGGCGATCTCCGCGAGAGCGACGCGGGGCACGCTGACGGTGAGGTACTGCCTGGGCTCGAGGTCGCGGACCATGTCGCTGCGGGCGAGCTCGACGGTCCATTGGGCGACGGCCTCCAGCGTCTCCAGGTGGTCCGGCGTCCAACCCGAAATCGCGATGGCCGGTACCCCGAAAAAGGCGGCTGTGCGTGCCGCGCCGACGGTGCCGGAGAGGCTCCAGTCGCCGGTGAGGTTGGGCCCGGTGTTGACCCCGGAGATTACCAGGTCGGGCGGCTCGCCGGCGAGCAGCCCGGTGAGCGCCCAGGTGACACAGTCAGAAGGGTAGCCGTCGACGCCGTAGGCGATGACGCCTTCGCCCAGATCGCGCTCTTCGACCTCGATACCGCGATTCGCTATAGCTGATGTGTAGTTGGTGCTGCCGCTGCGGTTACCGAGAGGCGCGACGACGTAGACTTTGGCGTGTGGCGCGAAGGAACGGACCAGGGCCAGAAGGCCCTCGGCCTCGATTCCGTCGTCATTAGTAATGACGACGCTGCGTGGCCAGCTGTCGGACTGGGCGCGGGCATCGGAGGTGATCGCGACTGCCAGCAGCGCTGGAATGAGGGCCATCATCATCCGCTTCATCGAGCTATCCGCCTTTCGTATACAGCCGCCGCTTGCGGCCGGCGTGCCGAGGGGCCAATACTTCCTGCTTCATGACCGATATCTCCGCTGACGCACTCGCCCTCATCGGCGGTACGCCGCTGCTCGCCCTGGACAAGGTTCATCCGGGCCCCGGGACGATTCTGGCCAAAGCCGAGTTCATGCAGCCGGGAGGTAGCGTTAAGGATCGCGCCGCGCTGCGTATCATACAAGACGCGCGCGCCAGCGGTCGTCTGACGCCGGGCCAGGCCGTCGTCGAGATGACCAGCGGCAACATGGGAGCCGGGCTGGCAGTGGTGTGCAACGTGTTCGGACACCCGTTCATCGCCACCATGTCGGAGGGAAACAGCCCGGCGCGGGCGAAGATGCTGCGGGCGCTGGGCGCCGAGGTCGTCCTCGTTCCACAAGCGGACGGAACTCCTGGCCGGGTGACCGGAGCCGACATCGGCGCGGCGATCGGCAGGGCCGAGGAAATCGTGCGCGACCGGGGCGCCTATTACGTGGACCAATTCAACAACCCGTCCTGCGTGCTGGCGCACGAGGAAGGCACGGGCCGCGAGATCGCCGAAGCGGCTGGGGCCGACCTGGCGGGATTCGTCGCCTGCGTTGGCACCGGCGGTACCTTCATCGGGGTGAGCCGGTACCTGAGGCGTTGGCGATCGGACATGCACTGTTGTGCGGTGGAGCCGCTGGGCGCCGAAGTGCTTGCCTGCATGGAGATCACCAAGCCGGATCACCTGTTGCAGGGGACGGGCTACGGGATCGTGCCGCCGCAGTGGGAGCCGGAGCTGGCGGACGGGTTCATTTCCGTGTCTGACGAGGAGGCGACGGTATTCCTGGCCAAGCTGGCGGAGCGAGAGGGGCTGTTCGTCGGCTACTCAGCCGCCGCAAACGTCTGCGCCGCCGTGAAGGTCATCGAAAGCGGCAAGCTGGGCGGCGACCCGGTGATTGCCACCATCCTCTGCGATACCGGCCTCAAGTACGTGTAGAACTAGTTCCCGGGTCCCGCCAGCGTTTGCGGAGATTCCTGCCATAGTCTGATGTCGCGGAACCGGACGATAGCGTTCGAGTCCGTGTTGTCCGTGTCGGACATCACCGCCACCGCCGAGATCGATTCGGGCCGCTCGCCGAACGCGGCGACATAGTCGCGCAGGAAGTCTCGCTCTTCCTGCACCCAGCTGCCGGCTCGATCGTTCCCGCTCTCGAGAACCACCGTGGCCACGCTCGAGAAATACGGGTTGCGGTACTCGCTACCCGCCGGCTCGCCGGACGCCCACACGTAACAGATCGCGCGCGCGTCCCGGCTGAACGGCTCGTCATCGAAGATGACGAAGAATCGAGCCGCGTAATCGTCGCCCTTCTTCTCTCGCTCCCGTTCGTTCCCCACTAACGCCGAATCGATCCGCCAGCGCCACGAGACAAAGGCCGTAGCCTCGGGACTCATCTCGAGCCGGTACCAGAGCGCCGAGGCGGAGCCCTGGCTCTCGATGACGAGGACGGCGCCGGCCTCGTCACGCTCGGCCGAGATCCGGTTGACCCGGCTGGCCAGCTTCACCGCGGTCCAGCGGGCTTCCCAGCCCTCATCGAAGCCGGCCTCGAGCACGGGTCCGGTCTCCTGCGGCCGTAACTCGACGGGCGATGCCAGCGATAGGGCGGTCATGGCCAGTGCGAGCGTGGGGACTGATATCGGTCTCATGCCTGAGTAAACCGGGCGGAGAGCCAGGAGTTCCGCATCACTCCTGCTCGCGCTCGTGATTGTGATCGTAATCGCGATCGGGGTTATGGCAGGTCGCTGCCGATTACGATCACGATCACGATTACGATCATAAGCGCGAGCAGGATATGGATAGGGTCGGGCTAAGGTCGGAAACTGTCGGTGCGGGCTTCGTATTTTCGGGCGGAGAGTCCGATGAGGCGGATGAAGAGGCGTTTCACGCCGCGGCCGAGTGCGCCGAACAGGCCGGTGCCAGTCACTTCGTCACTGCTGACCTCACCGCGCAGCCAGTGCTCCAGCTCGTCGAGATCGCCCAGCGACAGGATCTCGACCTCGAGCTTGGCGTCGTAGTAGTAGGATCCGCTGCCGGGATCGGGGCCGGGTAACTGGGTGGTGAACCAGCTCTCCATGACGGTGGCGGCATCCTCCAACATGATGAACCAATCCTCGTCTCCGGGCGCCCACGACTTCGTGATGCGATACTCAGCGGACAGCGGTTCATGATACAGTATGAGCGACCAGTTGGTGCGATCGACGAGTCCGTCGGCGAGGAACTTGTCGTTCCAGAGCTCGAGCTGGAAGTGGAAGCGCAGCGGGAGGCCGGAGAGGAGCGGCCGGATGAGCGCCGAGTCGGAGAGCAGTTCGACGGCGCGCACGGCTCCCCTCCAACCGTTCTCTGGGTTTCCGGGAGAAACGGACAGATGGGGGTCCTGGGCCGACGCCGTGCTGGCGGCGGCCAGTGGAACGGCCAGGGCAGCCGCGATCAGAACCTGGCGGTAAGTCGCAAGACGGCCTGGAGGTTGCCCGACCCTAGGAGCGGGTAGGCGAAATACACACCAAGGCCGCCGAACTCGATGCCGGCTCCGAGGTCTGCTAGCCAGTTGTCACTGAGCTTGAGGTGATCATAAAAATCCTCATCGGTATCCCAAGCCGCGCCAGCGTTGTAGAAGAGGACGATGGCGGGGCTAAAATCGGCGGCGAAGTTCACGCCCTTGAAGTCGACGCTCTGAGGCGACTCCCTGTGGTCCCAGTGGAAGTGGAAGTCCAGGCTGCTGCGGTACTCTGCCTGGAAGAGAGCGAATCGCTGGCAGCCGTAGCCGGGCACCCTGCCGAAGTCGGGCGACTCACGTGCTCCGCAGTCGAACTGCATCATCGAGTAGCCGGGCAGCGATCCAGCGCCGCCGATGTAGTGCTGGCGTTGCGCGGGCGTTCGGTCGCTACCGAACGGTCCGCCGCCGGCGAGCCGGAGCGCGAGCACCGAACTGCGACTGACTCGGAAGAAGCGCCTGAGGTCCAGGAAGAAGCGGGTGAAGTCCTGCGATTCGCCGCTCAGCGCACCACCGACTGCCTGTTCGATGGTGAACGAGTTGAACCAACCGGAGAGCGGGCGTATCTCATCTGTCCGGGTGTCGATGCCTACCGTGAAGAGCACGCTCCTCAGGTCGCCCTGGTTGACGGCCGCGTTGGCCCGCAATGGGTCGTCCTTATTGAAGAATATTGTCCAGACGCTTCGGGTTTCGCGGGTGCGGTGCCGCTCGTCGCGGTATTCGGCGCTGCCGAAGAAGCCGCCTCCGGTTCGCCAGCCGAGTAACCCGTACCAGCCCTCGCGTTCGTAGTAGTCCCTGTAGTCGCGGCGGAAGAGGAAGAGGGTGAGCGAGTTCTCCAGGTTCGAGAGGTGCCATCTCTCGATGGGATCGATGATCTGCTGCACGCCGGCCTCGAGCCATACTTCGCGATGGCCGAACAGCCATTGTCGAGCGCGGACCTGGTAGCCGATGTCGGCGGCGTCGGGTGAGAAGCCACCGACCGTGCGGTAGACAAGGAACGCTTCGACACGCAACGGATTGCGCCCCGCGGTCGTGATGCGGGGTCCGATGGTGATGGGCAGCGCTTCGACACGGTTATAAGCGCTGGCGGAGATGAAAATCTCGCTGTCGCCCAACCTCCAGGACGGCAACTCGATTCGCTGACGGGCACCGGGCTCGTAAGTGCGGGCCGCCTCCGATCCCATGTACTCGATTCCCTCATCGATGCGTCTGTAGCGGAGGATCGCGGTATACGCGGTGATCACGCCGTCGACTCGGGCTTCCTCGGCTCCGATG
>JBDHHX010000017.1:0-24493 GCA_039589155.1 Gemmatimonadota bacterium
CCGTATTTGGTGGGTTTCCGGCGTTTTCGGCCGCCGAGAAGCGGCACGGAGCGTGCCTCCTATATTGATTGGGGCCGTGTTTGAGTGTTGCACGAACCAAGTCCGCCGTCGCACTATCTATATAGATAGAGGCACGAATCGGGCTCTATCGCAGGACCGGACCGGCCTCGCGGGAAATAGGAGGTCATCATGAACAGAGGTTACAGAACTCTCGTTTGGAGTCTCAGCGTCACGTTGCTGCTCGGACTCGCCGGGCCGGCGGCGGCGCAAGAGAGAACGAAGGCCCGTTCGCGCAGCAACAGCCGGCCGAGCACGGCGCGGGTCAACTCACAATCGCGGACGAGCTCGGCAAATCGGGCGCGGGCGTCCTCGCGAACCAACTCGGCGAATCGGGCGCGGGCGTCATCACGCACCAGCTCGGCGCGGGCGATCAAGGCGCGTTCGACGGGCCAGGCGAACCCGACGCGGAGCACGGTGAGGGTGAACGTGGCGCCGGCGACGGGGAACCGTGGAACGGCGAGCCGTTACACGCGGACTCGGGACACGAACCGCGACGACTACGCGGCGCGCTACCGCAACCGTGATCGGGATCCGAGCACCAGCGGCTACGTTCTCACCCCGCGGCCCGAGGATCGCAGGCGCAACCGGGACGGTCGAGACCGCCTGAGCGATCGCGGATATGACCGGGGCTACGACCGCGGCTACAACCGCGGTTACAACCACGGCTATCACTGGGGGCATCGGGCCGCCCACTACAACCACTTTCACTACTACGGCCACCACAGAGTCTTTGGACTGCACTACGGTGGCTTCGGGTTCTATGGCGGGTACTGGCACTTCGCGCTGGTGATCGGCGGGCCGGTTATCGTGCACCACCGCCATGGCTACTACCGCTATAGCTGGTGGGACAGCCGTCCGGCGAACCTGGTGAGTTGGGACCGGGCGGTAGAATCATATCCCGCCAACTACAACTTCGATCTCACGCGGGCCAGCTGCGTGTCGCTGTGGATCCGCACCACCGACGGTGAGGACTACGCGGTCAAGGCAGACCCCCGCTATTGGGAGGCTCGGGATCCCGGCGACCTCTACGCCAAGCTGTGGGCCCAGCTTGAGCGGGACGGCTACCTCGAGATCGAGGATATCAACGGGGTCATCCACGTCTTCCGGGCGGGAATGATCCAGCAGATCGAAGCGACGGCCTGTCGCTAAGAGGAAGTGACGGCGCCGGCAAGCTCCAGCTCGCCCCGGCCCGTCGAATCAGCCGCCCACGGGCCTGGTTCGCCCAGTTCCGTGGGCGGCGCTATTAGGTACTGGTGATACGGCCCGCGGCCGTCCTCACAGCACTCGTGGTGCGGCTCGAACAGGTCGTACTGGTCGGGATCTCGCTTGGCACGCCTGCGTTTGCTCACTTGGCCTCCACCCTCGCATCCGCTTCCGATGTCCCAGTAGGCAGTGGGCAGTAGGCAGTTGGGTGCCCCCACCTAGCACTACCCTTTAAATGTCTGCTCTTATCCCAATATTCGCAAGGACTTGTGAGAATCACGCCCGGCAGCGGCCCGGGACCGTGGGGCTGGCCGGCCCGCGGCGGCCGGATTAGCTTGGAGGAGCGTGAAGCCCCCACCGTCTCTTCGTCGTAGTGAGGGACGGGGTTCGAGATGCGATACACGAAGCCGCTCATCGCTCTGATCATCGCCATCGCACTGGTGATGCTGTGCGCCGGGCCGGGCCTGGCCGCCTGAACCGCGCTCCGCGGCCGCGGAAGAGGTTGTACGGGGGCGAAACTGTGGTAAATTTTCTAGCCCGCGCGGGCGGTTAAGCCGGCGGCGCGGCGCTCGGCAAGTAGATTGCCCCGTAGTGTAACTGGCAACACGCTTGGCTCTGGACCAAGAGACTCCAGGTTCGAACCCTGGCGGGGCAATAAGAAAGCACGAGGCGTTGGGTGCTGGAGGTTCCGGCTCCAGCGCCCTTCGTTTGGACGGGTGGCCGAGCGGTTGAAGGCGCACGCCTGGAGAGCGTGTGGGCGCGGAAGCGTCTCGTGGGTTCGAATCCCACCCCGTCCGTTGTGGGAATTCTCGAATAGGATTCGGGGAATCGGGGATTCGGAGAGTTCGGAATTCGGACTGACCCCCTACCACTCACCACTTACCGGCCAGACACCGCATCGGTGCCGGGTCCGACAAGGAGTAGCGACCGAAGGCAATCGTCTGGAAGTAGCGATGGAGGGGTGGCAGAACGGCAATGCACCGCACTCGAAATGCGGCGCCCTCACGGGCTTCAGGGTTCGAATCCCTGCCCCTCCGCTATTAGTAACATCTCTGCTGAATCGTGACGGGCTTCAGGGTTCTTCGAGAGCTGTTTGCCGTTCGTGGTGTCACTATGTGGGCTCAAGGTTCGCCATCGCACTATCAGTAGTAACTCCCGTTCTTTGTTGCGGCGGCCGCCAAGTGAGTGTATGTAGTCCGCACGGGGAAGAAGGGCTGCGGATGTAGCGACGTCAGTCTCGCGAGCACCGGGAGACCTCAGCCGTGGCAGCACCACATAGCCCTGCCCACCAGCCAAGCTGGCCTGCAGTTGCATCCAGTGCCTCTAGATATCCGCTCCGTTCCAAGACTAGCCGGCCTCCGCAGAGGCAACGTGCTCCCCCCTTGGGTTGTGACAGTTGGGACAGTGGTTTGTGCACGGAGAATCCAAACAACTCGCAGGAGCGGCATCATGAAACGCCTAGGACTGCTCGCCGTCGCTTTTCTGCTGGCGGGATGCACAAGCGACGCGGTCGAGCCACAGATCGACGATCTTCAATTCGCAAAGGGCGGCAACCCCGGCCCGGAGGTCGTGGCCTGGGTGACCGGCCACTTCGACAGGACTGTCGTACGTCAGAACGGGACTACGCGTCTGCAAAAGGTCAGCCTCGTCGCTCAACTGCTTCCCGACGGCTCGGCGCGCGGCACGGTTCGTCTATTCTTCCATGACATCGGTGGTGACGTTCACTCGGACTACGTGGTGCGCGTGGGCTGTCTGGATGTGGATGGAAACACGGCCTGGATAGGCGGGAAGGTGGTAGCGCCCAAGCACAGCTCCGCGCTCGGCTTGGACGCGAGTTTCAAGATCGTCGATGACGGTATCGGAAACGACGTCATGATGAATTCCTGGAGGTATCGAGCCGACCAGTGCACGAGCAGACCGGACATAACACCTCTGCTTTCGATCATTCACGGCGACGTCAAGGTCGTCGACAGACGATAGACCAACCGCTGGATGATCCGGTGCACGTTAGTGGATGTTCCTCTTCCTGTCTGAAGCAAAGAGGGCAGCTGGTCGCTGCCCTCTTCACTTCCATCTCCGAGCTCTGTTGGGACGAGTGTTGGGACGGTCACGCCGCACCACGTCGGACTCCGCTTGGCCGGGCCTTGCGGCACGGTCGGCTTCCGTCGGTTCGCGTCCGCTCCTGTCGCACCCGGTGATGTAACGCTGACTCCTAAGTCATTCCGCCTTGAGCACCGTCATCGGATCCACTCTGGCTGCCCGGCTCGCCGGAAGGATGCTGGCCACTACCGTTACCCCGAACAATAGGGCGGCCACCGCCACCACGATGAGTGGTTCGACCGGTGCGAGTGAGAATTCCTCCAGCACCTTTCCGATCAGCGCGACGACGGGGAGCAACAGGAGGGTTCCAACGAGCAGGCCGACGATCGTCAGTCTGACTCCGTGCATGGCGATCATTGCCACGATGTTGCCTGGCCGGCCTCCGAGTGCCAGGCGGACACCGATTTCATGAGTCCGCTGAGCGACGGAGTAGGAGACGACACCGTAGGTACCCAGTGACGCCAGCAACAGGGCGAAGACGCCGAACCCGCCGAAGATCGCGTTAAAGATTTCGAGTGCGACGACGTACTTGCTTGCGAATTCCTCCATCGTCTCGACCGTGTTGATCGTCACATCGGGATCGATCTCGGCTATCTCGCTCCGGATTGGCTCGGACAGAGCCCTTGGGTCGCCGATCGTGCGGACGACGAGATAGGCTGCACCCGTCGGATCTTGGGTCAGTGGGATGTAAACGGCCTCCTCGAACCCTTCGCCCTGTCCCCCCATCAGCGCCTGCCGCACATCGGCGGCCACACCGACGATCTCACGAGGTTTCCCGCGAAAGGAGATCCGATCACCAAGCGGACTACGACCCGGGAAACGACGCCTCGCCATCGTCCGGTTGATGACGGCGACCGGCGCGGCGTCGGCGCGATCCGATTCCTCTAAGAAACGGCCTTGGAGTAGTGGCACGTCGAATGTCTGCAGATAGTCGGGTGACGCGCGAATCGAGACGGCACGCGGTGCACCGGTGGCTTGCTGGGTGGACTGTCCCTCGACGCGGAAGGTGTCGGTCGAAGGAAACAGGTCCTGCGGCAGCTCGGTCGTGATTGCCGCCGACAGGGCACCCGGCAGGGCTGCGGTTTGCCCGCGGATCTGATCCAGCACGGAGACCCCCCTTGCGACATCCTCGTACTTCCAGTTCGGGAGACTTAAGCGCACGGTCAGGAGTGTGCTCGCCTCGAAACCTGGGTCCCGGTTCTTCATGTCGAGGAAGCTCCGGATCAGGACGCTCCCGCCTCCCAGTGCGACGAGGGAGAGCGCGATCTCGGTGACCACCAGGGCTGTGCGGACCCGCCCGCGACGCCGGCCCCCGGAAAACCCAACCCCTCTGCCCTCGCGGAGCGCGTCAACCTGGTTCGCCCTGACGCTCTGGAGTGCCGGGAAGAGCCCGAAGACGAAGCCGCACAGAGCGGTAATCCCGATCGTGAACAAAACGACACTTGTGTCGAGCGACGGGAACCACATGCGTGGCATCACCGACGAAGTGAAGCGATCGGCGATCAGCTTTATACCTCCGGCAGCTAGGGCGAGGCCGGCGGTGCCGCCGATAGCGGCCATGACCAAGCTCTCGCGGGTAAGCTGAGCGAAGATGCGGAGCGGCCCCGCCCCTAGAGCTGCGCGTAGCGCGATCTCGCGCCGACGGTCTTGGCTCCAGGCGAGGAGAAGTATCGCGATGTTCGCGCAGGCGATGAGCAAGACAAGGAACACGGAGGCCTGCATGATCACTATATACAGCCGGCTCTGAGGATCCGGGATCTCCGTGCGCAGGTTGAGCGCGTCCACCGTCCAGTCGCCGCGCGTCTCGGGGTACTCGCGCTCGATCCGCTCTGCGATGACCGCCACTTCGGCCTCGACGTCCGCCATCGTAACGTCGGGCGCCATACGTGCGACCGAAACGACGTTTCGCCGGTGTCGCGGTGCCGTGTATGGGTCTTGCTGGAGCGGGAGCCACACATCGATGTCCGGTACGATGAACTCGAACCCCTCGGCAAGGACGCCGATCACTTCGTACGGCTCGCCGTGCAACGTGAGCAGGGTTCCGATCGGATCCTCCTCCGGCCCCGCCCGGGCTTGCCAGTACTCCCAGCTCAGGAGAGCGAGCTTTGGGCCGCCCGGCACGCCCTCCGCCTCCGTGAACAGCCGGCCCCGAACCGTACTGGCTCCAAGCGTCTTGAAGAAGTTGGGCGTGACGGCCCCCGTTTTCACCGGAACCGATCCATCACCTGTCGAAAGACTCAAGAATCCCGGGTTGAAGGCTGCCCACCCGGAGAGCGTACGGCTTTGGTCCCTATAGTCGGCCCAGGTGGCTAGTGAAGAAGTCAGGGTGAGGATGGCCAGGTCGGGCTGGCTCGTCTCACGCTCGCCCAGCACGACGATGCGGTCGGACTCGGGATAGGGGAGCGGCCTGAGCAGCAAGGCGCTGACGATGCTGAAGGCGACTGCGTTCCCGGCGACTCCAAGTGCGAGTGAAAAGATGGCGATCAGGTGGACAACCCGGCCTCTCCGCTGGGTGCGGAGGGCGATGCGGAAATCCCGAGGGAGCAACGACATTCACAGCCGCCTGTTTCCGTACTGACGCTCGTGCATCTGCAGGGCCCGATCGCTTCTGGCGCGGGCTACGAGTAGACGCCTCGTGTTCCTGTCGGTTCAGAATATCGTGCCTTTTCTGAAGTTCTCACAAGCGTCCTCTTTATGGCGGCTCAGAGTCCGACGGCCCGCGCCTCCGGCGCTGCTGCAGAGAGCGGAATCGTAGCGCTCACCATCGCTCCGCTTGGGTTCCAACCATCGTTCCGGACAGCTGGTCTAATACAGTTGGCCTGTCGTCTTTTCACCCGCATGAACCATGGATTGGAGGATCCTGTGCCAATACGAGCCTTACTCCGCCGTGCCGCGCTAGCGGCACTGATCGGTTTCGCGGTGTCGTCTGCTCCTGTTCTGGGTCAGGACAGCGCTGGTGACGGGACCGAGCTCACCGTTCCGCCTTCCGACAGGATCCTGACGTTGGCGACGTTCTGGAGCGAAGCGAAGTACAACTTTGCCTTCTGGGATCGTGTTGACTTCGACTGGGACGCTGCGTTCGCGGAGTACACCGAGCGAGCCCTGAATGTGGAATCAGACATCGAGTTCTTCAGGTTGGCCATCGAGTTCGGCAACCTTCTTGGCGAGGCGCATACCGGCATCATACTGCCGCGCCGTCTGTGGGCCGCGTACGGCGCTCAACCCTTCATCGAGTTGTCGCCGGTTGGTGACGAAGCCGTGGTGACCAACGTCGCAAGGGACCTCGTCGGCCGCATTCCTATCGGCTCGGTGGTGACCGAGATCGATGGCAGGGCATTGAGGCAGTACCTGGCAGAGGAGGTCGATCCTTGGGTCGGGGCGTCTACTCCCCAGTACCAGTTTGCCATGTCGTTGATGGGTGAGGACGAACAGATCGCCGGTGCCCTCATGGGGCGGCCGGGGACATCGGTGAGACTGAGTTTCGTTTCCTCCGACGGCTCGACGCATACCGAGGCATTCGTTCGCCAACCGCTGGCGGACTTCGGAGACGCTGACTGGGTCCGCCAGGGCCGGGTCAACAAGCCTCACTTCGAGTGGCGGTGGTTGGAGGACGACATTGCCTATGTCGGGATCCACGTATTCTGGGATGAGGCCGTTGTCGAGCAGTTCGAACAGATCGTGCCCCAACTGCGTGCCCGCGCACGTGGCATCGTCATCGACGTGCGCCTCAACGGGGGCGGCAATTCGGCCTACGGAGACCAGATCGGAAGCTACTTCACCGACGTCTCGGTGCACGTCATGACGTGGACTTCCCCGACGCACGTTGCTGCCTTCAAGGCCTGGGGATCCCGGCGAGATTCTGAGGGCGAGTATCGCCCCTACGGTGACGGAAGTGCCACGATCGAACCTGTAGTAGAGCTGCTGGAACCGGCACCGGGTCCGGCGCTCACGGTCCCGACCGTTCTTCTGCAAAGCGCCTTCACATACTCGGCGGCGGAGAACTTCGTCCTGGTGATGCAGCAGATGCCGCAGGTGACCACCATGGGAACCACGACCGCCGGTAGCACGGGCCAGCCGTTGATTCTCCGACTTCCGCACGGCGTCGTCGCAGGCGTCACCACCAAGCGGGACATGACGCCTGACGGTGAGGATTTCGTGGGCGTCGGGCTGGCCCCGGATGTGGAGATTCTCGATCGGGCCGCAGCGCTTGCCCAGGGCCGCGATCTGCCGCTCGAGCGAGCCATTGAGCACCTGCTGGAGGTCGGTCGGCCCGAGTTCTAGAGATCCTGGGCTCCGGGTCCCGCGAGCCGGGAACTACCGCTGAGCATCGTCGATCCGGAACACGTATATGTACAAGTCGTTCGCTTCCAGAAACGTCTCCGTACGTGCGAGCTTGTAGCCGGCGGCGCTCATCTGAGCTTCCATCTCCTCAGGGGATGTGCTCCCCAGCCACTCCGCGATTGCCAACATGCCATCGGGTTTGAGCGACGCCCTGGCTTTGCCCAGCAGCGCGATCGGATCATCGAAATGGTGGTAAGCGGATACTATGAAGATGAAGTCCAGTTCGCCCTCAGGCAGTCTCGGATCGTTGACGTCCCCGAGACTGGTCTCGACATTGGTAAGTCCCCAACGCTCGCAGCGCTGATCCAAATGTCTCAACGCTGCGGCGTCTATGTCTTCAGCATAGATCTTCCCGCTCTCCCCGACTCTCACCGCCAGCTGCACGACATAACGTCCGCGCCCCGCTCCGATCTCTGCACCGACCATCCCCGGTTCGATGCCGATGGCATCCATCACCTGGTCGGGTGGCTGTAGACGATTTAGCCTGGCTTCGTTGGCATTCTCGGGCGTGAGGACGCTTTGCGTATCTTGAGCGAAAAGCACCCCCTTGCTGGGCGGCATTTGCGCGAGCTTCTCGACCAGAGCACTACCGGTCAGAGTGTGAGCCATCAAGAACCCGACCAAGAGGGCTGCTATCCTGGCAATCGCTCCTGCCTCAGTCCTGAACATCTTCCCTTTCCTCCGGTTCAACTGAAAATGAAAACTCGCGATTGCCGTCGGCAAGCTGGGTGGGGCATCTTGTTGCGGGAGCCGCGCGCCGGCTCTCGAGTCCGACCCTCGTGCCAACAAGGTAGGCGCGCCCGATGAGCGAGCCAACCTCTAGGATGGGTAGTTTCCTCGCCGAGCTGAAGCGACGGAAGGTCTACGAGTAGCGGCTGTCTGGCTAGAGTCCCATCCTCCGGAGCACCTCATCCCAACGTGGATCCGAGCGCAGATTCGCGAGGACCGGATCGACCTGGCATTCCCACAAGAAGGCCTCATGGGCATCGAGTGCGGCGAACAAGGCGTCGAAGGCCTCGTCGATGCGCCCCAGCTCCGAGTACCCTTTGGCGGCGAACGTGTAGTTTGGAACGGTTAGAAACAGATCTATTTGAGCCTCGAGCAGGCCCTCCCATCCGGTCGCTGCGTATGCGACTCGGAGGCCATCGGCGCTACCTATCCCCCCTGCTGATCGCTCTGTGAATTTTACGGCCGCATCCACGGCCTCTTCGAGCTGGCCGGCGGCTCGGTGGCAATACTGAAGGACGCTGAAAGCCAGCGCATGATGGGGATCCAACTCGAGTGCAGCCTCAGCGGCTGCTGTTGCCTCCTCGCAGCGGCCGAGGTATTTGAGAGCCCGCGCGACGTCTCGGTGCATGAGCGGTGAAAAGGGGTCGAGGACTCGCGCGCGCTGGAACGACTGGAGCGCTTCCTCGGGCCTCGCACGCGCGACCAGAACGTCGCCGAGCCAGTTGTAAGCCTGGGCGAGATTCGGATTGAGGACGAGTGCCCGGCGCAGGCTCGTCTCTGCGGCGTCAACGTTCCGGGTACCCCACAAGTGTGCGGAACCTAGGGCGGCGTGGGCCTCGGCCAGATCTGGATCCAGCTCGAGTGCGCGGAGCGCGCTTGCCTCGCCACGCCGGTACGCCTCAACCGCAGGCAGGTTCAGCGCATGATAGGCCGCCCCCAACGTGTACGCGTCGGCCAGGGCGGACCAGGCCAGCGAGAACGTCGAGTCCAGAGCGACGGCTTCCTCCAGGTACGTCAGTGCGCGCCGCATCCCGTCCGCCGACCGCGTCCGCCACAGCGCCCGCCCCCGCAAGTACGCCTCCTGAGCCGCCGGGTCGACTTCAGTGCGCCGGGCCAGCCGCTCGGCCTCCCGCGGTGAGAGGGCGAGTCGGATCTCTCGGGCGATCGCCTCGGCGACCCGCGCCTGCAGCCCGAGCGCCTCGCTCAGCCGCCCCTCGTAGCGGTCCTGCCAGAGGTGATCTTCCGGGGAGCCGCGGATGAGCTGAACAATGATTCGCACGGTGTCGCCCGCACGAAAGACGCTTCCTTCCACCAGCGCGTCCACGTTCAGCTCGGCGGCGATCTCACCCATTGAGCGGTCGGTGTCCCGGTAGCGCATGACCGATGTACGCGAGATCACGGTGAGCTCCGAGATCCCGGCCAGCTCGCCGATCAGCAGGTCGTGCAGGCCGTCGACGAAGTACGCCTGCTCCGGGTCGCCCATCAGGTTGGCCAGCGGTAGTACGGCGAGAGAGCGCACCGCGCTATCCGCGGGCTGCCGCGTCGTCTCGGCCGGTCGGGCTTCGGGGGCAGCCGCTTCCTCCGGCGTGTAAGCACGGATCAATATGCCGCCCACCGCCAGGAGTAGCGCGATGATCAGCAGCTCAGCACCGCTGACCCGCTGCCGCCCCTTCTCGCCGTGGTACCAGGCCAGCACCAGGGCCACCAGGAAGCCAACGGCGACGAACAGGTGGATCGTCCTCTGCAATCCCGGCGACAGTCCCCAGGGCTCCGCCATCACCTCGATGCCCTGGAAGAGAACCCAGGCACCGGCCAGGTAGGCCAGCGCCCATTGGAAGAGCTTGCGCTCGCGAAGCCGCTGGAGGAGGGAGTTCATCTGCGCCCCAAGGACGACGTTCAAGGTGAACGGTCGCTCAAAGATGCGGGCGCGCGATTGCGAAGGGCAAGCTTCGGCGCGCCGGTGAATCGGAGGAGTGGGAGCTGGCCCTTGACAGAAAGTAACCTATAGGTTATGATATATCCAGTTGATGTTACTTTCAGGGAAGCTAGCTACCCTCGCGCCGTGACTGGAGGGCGAAACTCATGACGAACTTCATTGAAGAGACTGACAGACAACAGCAGAAGCTCTGGAGATTGTTTCTGTTCGCCGTCTTCCTGCTCGTGGCTCTGTTGATCGTTCGCTACCTGTTCGGAACGGTCTTCGCGGGACAAGAACTCAACACACGCCCCATCGGCATCGCGGTGCTGGTGGTTTCGGTAGCGCTGGTGGTCACGATGCTCGTTCTCGTGGTCAGGCTGGGTATCTTGGCGGCGCAGGCGAAGGCGGATCCCGAACTGAGAGAAGCACTAATCGACAACGAGCTGGTCAAGTGGCACCTCGCCCAGTCTTGGAAGGCGGGATTCATCGGTGCGGTCGCGACGCCGTTCTCGTTTCTGTTGATCTCCTGGTTCTACCCGATCAATGATGCTCTGCTGGTCGCTCTTGCCACTGTCGCAGCCGGCTCAGGGGCGTTCTTGACCTCCTTCTATCTGAGGAGCAACAAGTGATGTCGAGAGCGCCGATTCGAAACAAGCTGAAGGTCTTCCGAGCGATGAATGATTGGACCCAGGAGGAACTGGCACGTCGGATATCTGTGACTCGCAAGACCATCAACACGATAGAGAGAGGCAAGTACGTGCCTTCAACGTACCTGGCGCTCAAGCTGGCGCGGGTCTTCCAGGTGCCCGTGGAAGAGCTGTTTCAGTTGGACCCGGAGTTCATCCCAGAGGATTGATAAGGTCAAACCAGGCGAAAGGTAGGCTGATGAATCCACGGCGAGCGCCGGGTGGGCCCCGTCTTCACGCTTCTCCTTCAACGTCGTAGATTGCCCGAGCCTCGCAGATTGCCCTCAAACCCACAAGCCGGAGTACAGGTATGCGCCACCCGCTTTACACCGTCGCGGTGCTAGCCGCTTCGCTAGCTACCCCACTCTACGCGCAGTCTCCTCGCGCCCTGGAAATCGACGACCTCTTCGCCGTGAAACGCGTTGGCAGTCCACAGGTCAGCCCGGACGGAGATTGGGTGGCCTACATGGTGAGCCGCACGATTCTCGAGGACGAGAAGTCTGAGACCCGCATCTGGATGATCCCAACTGAGGGTGGCGCGGCCATCCCGATGACGGCGGAGGGCTACTCGGCGAGCCGGCCGAGATGGAGCCCCGACGGGAAGTACCTGTCGTTCACGGCGTCGAGGAATGAGGGGAAGACGCAGGTGTGGACGCTGAACCGGCTGGGCGGTGAGGCGCAGCAGCTGACCGACGTGAAGCAGGGAGTATCCAGCTACGACTGGTCGCCCGACGGAACGAAACTGATCCTCGCGATTCGCGATCCCGAGGAAGAGGATGAGGAAGAGGGGGAGAAGAAGTCGGACACGCGCGAGCCGTGGGTCATCGACCGGCTGCAGTTCAAGCGCGACGGCGCCGGCTACCTTACCGGCAATCGACACACTCATCTCTATGTCTTCGACGTGGCGACCAAGGAGCTCACGCAAATCACCTCCGGCGACCGCGATGAATCGCAGGCGGTGTGGAGTCCCGACGGGACGCGCGTGGCGTTCGTCAGCAACCGCACGGAAGAGCCCGACGCCAACTCCAACAGCGACATCTGGGTCGTCGCGGCGGACAACACCGACAAGGGGCAGACGCTACTGCAGGTGACCACCAACCCGGGCTCCGATGGCTCGCCGGCCTGGAGTCCGGACGGCAGTTGGATCGCGTACGTCACCTCCACCGAGCCCGAGATCATCTGGTACGCCACGAATCACCTGGCGGTCGTGTCCGCGAGCGGTGGAGAGCCACGGGTCTTAACGAAGCAGCTCGACCGTAACATCAGTGCACCTCGATTCTCCGACGACGGACGTTCGATCTACGCGCGGCTCGAGGACAGCGCTGAGAATCATCTCATAAGAGTGACGGTCGGGAACGGTCGCGCGGACCGACTGACGAACGGCGGCCGCGCCGTGCGCGATATAGCCATGGGGCCGGACGGACTCATGGCGGCTGTTGTCGGCCACCTGGATCGTCCGAACGAGATCTTCATGGTCGAGCGGAACGATCTGCGACAGCTCACGAACGAGAATAGCGGACTGCTGAGCGGCCTTCGATTGGCAGAGGTCATGAACGTCCAGTTTCCGAGCGCGGACGGGACGGAGATCGAGGGTTTCATCTACTTGCCTCCCGGGTACCAGGAAGGACTCCGCTACCCTGCGCTGCTACGCATTCATGGCGGCCCGGTCTCCCAGTTCTCCCACAGCTTCAACTTCGAGGCGCAGCTCTTCGCGGCGAACGGTTATGTGGTCGTGACGGTCAATCCGCGCGGCTCGTCGGGGTACGGTCAGGAGTTCTCCAGGATCATCTGGGCGGATTGGGGAAACAAGGACTACGAGGACGTGATGGCCGGGGTGAACTACGCCATCGCGCAGGGCTACGCGGACCCCGACCGGCTCGGCGTTGGCGGCTGGTCGTACGGTGGGATCCTCACCGATCACGTCATCACCAAGACGCAGCGCTTCAAGGCCGCGATCACCGGAGCCAGCGAAGTCCTCTACATCGCCAACTACGGTCACGACCACTACCAGCGGCAATGGGAAGCGGAGCTGGGGCTGCCCTGGGAGAGCCGTGAGACATGGGAGCGTATCTCGCCGTTCAACTACGTCGAGAATATCGTGACGCCGACGCTGATCATGGGCGGCGAGCATGATTGGAATGTGCCGATTCTGAACTCTGAGCAGCTCTACCAGGCGCTCCGCCGCTTGGGACGCGAGACACAGCTGGTGGTCTATCCGGGAGAGTCACACGGGCTGCGTGTTCCTTCTTATCAGAAGGACCGGTTGGAGCGATATCTGGCGTGGTACGGTAAGTACGTGAAGCAGGTGGAGGGCGCGGCGGCGGAGGCCGGCGGCTAGGCGCCACATCCGTCGTTGCGGGTGCGAACTTCTCTGGAATAAGTTCAGCTGTTCTCTAACCAACTGGGAGGGAGAGATGATGAAACAGGTGTTCCTGACCGCGTGTGTGGCCTGTGTCCTCACACTGTTCGCGCAGCCGGTACCGTGCGGCGGTGGGTGATTTCCTCGGACCCAGTGAATCTCGGCTGACGTACATACCAGCGGTATCAAATCCGGATCCAGCTCCCCGCCGAGCTCCGCGTCGACGCCGAGGCCGGCCACCCGTTCTTCGCGAGCAGCTACTACCGCGCAATATCCTTCGCAGTGCGTCAGACTGCCGACGATCCCTCTAGGCCAGAGTGGCTCCCGATACGACCCGACGGGCACCGCATGACCTCGAAGCCCAGAATCCGCAGTGCCTTGCGCGCGCAACTCCGACCCGCGGCAAAATCCCGCCTGCGCTTGGCAACCGCCCCGCTGACAAATGCGGCTTCGTCTGGATAGAGCTCTTCGGCCCACATCTCGGGTTTGGCGACTACGGACACGACGTCGCAAGGGAAGAGTTTCTCAATCATTGGTCGAGCTCTTGGCCTCTCCAGAGCGAGGAGCTTGAGGGTCGGTGGTTGGGAGTGCTACAAGATGCTAGCTGCGGGCAGGCACTGCAACGAGACGACCAACGCAGCGGACATTCATTCACATGAGTTGCTCAAGGGTCAGTAATGGCATAGGTCAACCCAGGCTGAGCGCCTGTCTCTTCGGCGTATCCGCGGCCGCCTTTTCCTAAGGTACGTCCATGTTGCGCAGTCGCCGGATCGTCAGCAGCAGGAAACCGGCGAACACTACAATCGAGGCTATTATCGCGAACCCAAAGCTCACATCATCGGCCTCTACAAACCGCCGTTCGTCGAAACCGTGCATCCACGCGATCGAATAGTAGCGGACGCTCAGAAGCCGTACTCCCGATACGAACCCCGAAAAGAACCCTTCCCACAAGACGATGTACAGCAGACCGTACCCTATTGCCCAGGCGGTCTTGAGGCCGAGCCAGAGAAACGCCGAAGAATACAACACGACCCCAACGGTGGCGGAAGCGGCGACCGCGACCGCCGCGTTCAAGTCAGCGCTGAACGCTATATAGCCAGTAAGGAACGCGCTGACGGCCATGAACGGCCCGGCGACGCAGATCGCAGCGAGCAGTTTAGGCACAGCGATCTGCCAACGGGGAATCGGAGAAAGTGTCAGGTTCGCCAGCGTTCGGTCCTCTAGCTCGTTCGCGAATGCGGCGCTCGCGATGGCCAGTACTACTAGCGGTGAGATCGCGCCGGCGAGGGTTCCGCTGAGCACAAGGAGTTCGAACTCCTGGACGGTCGCTGCGCCGGTGCTGCTAACCATCAGCGCCGCAATCACCACGGGCAACGCCGCGAGAACGGATAAGATCAGCAGTCGCCATTTACCGGACAGCTGGCGCAGCGTCAGGAAGAAGACGGAACTCATCTCTAACCCTCCACCAGGTAACCGAAGACGCTTTCCAAAGAGTCGTCGAGTGGCTCGACGCGGCGCAAGCTGAACCCTGCCGATTGCGCCAGACGAGGCAGCTCGATCTGCAGGTCACGGACGTTCTTACTGAGCACCACGACGGTTCCATCGGGATCGACATTCACAGCATCGACCGAGCCAAGCTGAACGACGGCTGCAGCCAATTCGCGAGGCGCGTCGGAAACCACCAATACATGGTACGGTCTCTCGTCCAGTGCCACCCGAATCGCGCGAAAATCTCCCGACGCTGCTAGCTTGCCATTTACGACCAGCAATACAGTGTCCGCGACCTGCTCGACCTCCTCGAGAATGTGCGAAGAGAGAACGATGGTCCGACCTTCCGCAGCCAACTTCCGCAGCAGGCTCTGGAAGTGCACTCGCTGCCTGGGGTCGGCCCCATTTAGCGGTTCGTCGAGAATCAAGACCTCTGGATCGTGTACCAGCGTTGCCGCCAGTCTCATCCGCTGCCGCATTCCACGGGAATATGTGCCCAGTCGACGATCTGCGGCGTCGGTCATATCCACGAAACCGATTGCCTTTTCGACCGCGTTCTCGTCCTTCACGCCCCTGAGACGACCCATCATCCTCACGAAGTCGCGCCCTTTCATGAACTCATAAACCGTCTCGTGTTCCGACATCACACCTATTCGCCGGTATAACGGGGGGTTGTTGCGGACCGGTTCGCCAAACACCGTCACAGTTCCATCGGAAACGTTGGCCAACCCCGTGATTATTCGGAGCAGAGTCGTCTTCCCTGCCCCGTTCGGACCCAGCAGGCCCGTGATGCCCGGCCCGACGTCGAACGTGACGTCGCTCACAGCGACAACGCTCCCGAACCAGCGCGAAACGTGGTCGACCCTGATAACGGGTGCTACGCCGTGCGTGGTCATGGAGTCAACCGCCGATAGCGCAGCCACAGAACGCCCGCGGGGACGAGAGCCCACAGCAGGAACCAGCCAACGAGAATCCACGCAGGTAGTTCTGCAGCGGGCGCCTCACGCGTGATGAGACTGGGCTCCCCGAAGATCACGTCATTCACGTGCACCGGGATGTTGCTCAGGTTGAACATCGAGATCCACTGACCAGCCGTTCCACCGATCTCCATTGCCAAACCCGTGGTGAACGGCGTCGTGATGACGAACAGCCCGACGAGGAAGACGGCGGCGTACGCGCGCCGTGTCGTGAACGCTGCAACAAGCAGCGCCAATGTCGTGGTGTACGCGGCGAGCGGGATCCCCGCGGCAAGGAATTTCGGAATATCGAGCCAGTTCTGGAGCAGGTAGTCAACCGGCTGCGGGTCGCCCATGATCAAGCCGATCAAAAGGATGACCTGCGGCAGCCAGGCAACCGCCACCATCACCATGAAAAAGGCGAGCCAACGAGAGAGAACGTAGTCCGACCCGGTGAGCGGTCGCACCAGGTACAGATTGATCACACCCTCGCGCCTGTCCGGGCACAACAGTTCCGGTGCGCCGACGGCAGCGAAAACGAAGAAGATGATCGACGCGATTCCGTAGTAATCGGAGTGCGAGGGAAGGTTCAGTTGTTCCGCGTCCTCGGGACCGATGAGTCTGTCCGCCGCGCCAGCGACCAGGGCCATGATGATAGCGATGAATACCAGCACTCCGATGAACAGCCACGGGAGAACCTTGGGAAGCACGCCACGGCCAAATCCTAACGAGGTCCGCACGCCGTTCTTGATTACGGAAAGCCGGGCGCGGTTCCGCCCTTCGCGAGGACCGGTGTAGGTCTGGTAACCGATGTCAAAGACGGTACCTCCGCGAGGGCTGTTCGTCATGACACCGCACTCCCAAACTCTTCACCGTCACGTTGGAACAACTCGGTCAATGCCCGTCGGCGGGGCGCCATCCTACGTAACGGGGCTTTTGCCTCCACCAACGCATCTCTCACCTGGTCGTAGACCGATTCGTCGGGCCCCTCGATGTAGAGTCCGTGACCGTCGGAGGTTACTGCGATGCCGCGTTGCTCTAGGGCCCGGATGAGAGATTCACGGTTGTCATCTACTTCGATGAACACCGTTTCCGTTTCCTTCGTGAAGTGTCTGACTTCACCCGACTGGGCCAGTCGACCGCTTTGAAGAACCATGATCCGGTCACAGCTGCGTTCGACATCGGCCATCAGATGTGAGGAGAGGAGTATGCTGATTCCAAACTCTCGGTGCGTTTTGCGGACGAGGTCGAGCATATCTTCACGTCCCGCCGGGTCGAGCCCGGCAGTCGGTTCATCCAAAAACACGAAGGTAGGATCGTGTACCAATGCCTGGGCGAGCTTGACGCGCTGCTTCATTCCTGTCGAGTAGCCACCTATCGCTCGATAGCGTTCTTCAAACAGACCCACGTGTCTCAGCGTGTCTGCCGCGCGCGTGCGCGCGTGTGACGGTGGAAGGCCGCTCACCTCCGCCATATGGCCGAGAAACTCGGTGGCGCTCACATTGCTCGGCAGACAGTCGTGCTCCGGCATGTACCCGAGGCTGGCGCGTACGGCGACGCTTTCGGAGGCGTTCTGGCCTAGCGCCTTTGCTGAGCCGGACGTCGGCCGAATCAGGCCCAGAAAGAGCTTGATGGCTGTGCTCTTGCCCGCACCGTTCTCGCCCAGCAGGCCGGTGATGCCGCCCGAGATCTCAAAGCTGACGTCGTCGAGCGCCACAACGCTCTTGTAGTGTTTCGTCAGGTTCTCCGCGGTGAGCATCACTCTCATGCTATTCACTCTCGCATGCCTCTTCATACCCGAGTCTGCACGCCCGGCGGAATAGCGATGCGGCGAGCGCGGGCTGTCGAGGGACACCCTCTCCATTCTGATACAGGACCCCGAGGCTGTAGCAGCCTTCTGCATGTCTGCGGTTGCAGGCTCGGCGATACAGGTTGGCCGCTTCTTCGAAGTCCTGAGTGACGCCAACGCCCATAGCGTACAGGTCACCGAGCTTGAAGCAGCCCGCCATCTCACTGCCATCACAGGCCTGTTCGTAGAGTTCGGCGGCTCGGGCGGGGTCCAGATCGATGCCGGCTCCGTTGGCATGGGATTCGCCCAGGTTGAGGCAACCCGCCATCTCATCGGCGTCACAGGCTTGCTGAAAGAGACCTGCGGCTCGAGGGAGGTCTTGAGTGGCGCTCACGCCATCTCGGTACATGAGCCCCAGGCTGTTGCAGCCCCTCATGGACTCGCCCTCACATCCTCTTTCGAACAGCTCGAATGCGAGACTGAGGTCCCTGTCCACGCCCACGCTGTCATGATAGGCCTGTCCGAGCTTGTAGCAGCCCTCCGCATCGCCGCCATCACAGGCTCGCCGGTACAGTGCGATCATGAGGTCCAAATCCCCGGTGATACCGATGCTATCCTCGTGCATTCGACCGAGCCTGTAACAGCCCCTCGCCACACCACCATCACAGGCCTGTTCTAGCACCTCGGCGGCAAAGACGAAGTCCTTCAGGACGTGATCGCCCGTCAACAGCCTGTACCCGAGCTCATTGCAGTCTTCGGCGTTGCCATCCTGGCACGACAGCCGCAGCTGCTTGGCCTCCGGATTACAGGCCAGCAGGGCGACACCCACCATGGCGAGCAACAGCTTGCCCGCAAGGGCGCTAAACGGTCGGGCGTTGATCTCGGACATGGCCGTAGATAATAGGAGTCCTCCATAGAAAGAGCGAACCGGCTGGCTCAACTACGGACTGGAGGGTCGCGCGGTTTCGCGTTAGATGTTTGGACCTGTCTCAGAAAGGGTTTGTCGCGAAAACCGAGAACTCGGGGATGAAGCCACGATTGTCGACCTTCAAGGCCCCGATGATGGCGTCGGCGATCTCCTGGGCCCGCAGCTTCTTGGCGCTGGCTTCCTGCTGGCGGCCGAGCTTCGCCGCGAACTCGGTCAGCACTTCGCTGGGATTCACCAGCATGACGCGCACGTTCGAGCGCCGCAGCTCGTCACGCCAGCACTCGGTCATGCCGCGCAACGCGAACTTCGACGAGCTGTATGCCGTGCTCCCGCGGCCGCCTTTGAGTCCCGACGTCGAGGAGATGTTGATTAGCTCCCCGCTGCCCTGTTTCACGAACTGCCGCGCCGCCTCACGCGCCATGAGGAACGCGCCAAACACGTTCGTGCGGTACACGCCCTCCAGCTCCGCCATCTCCATCTCGACGAGCGGCTTGAAGACCCCGTAGCCGGCGTTATTGACCAGGATATCGAGGCGGCCGTGCTTCGCGATCACGTCGCCGACGGTGCGCACCGCATCGGCCTCGATCCCGACGTCACCCGCGATCCCGTCGACGCCCATCTCATCCGCGGCGGCCCGCAGGAGCGTTTCGCGTCGGCCGGTGATCGTCACGAGGCCTCCCTCGTTCTTCAGAGCCTCGGCGATAGCTCTACCGATACCCTCACTGCCACCGGTGACAATCGCCACTGCGCCTTTTAGGTCCAAAGGAATCTCCTATCCGTTGAGTTGGAATAACGGCGTCAGCTGGAGGGGCTGCACCTACGACGTCTCAGATCAACTTCGCGTGAACCCAAAGGCGTGGGTTCCAAACACGGCGCCCATGTTCATTCCCTCTGCTGCCTGCTTCAGTTCACCTGGCACATCGCCACAGAACAAGAAAGGACCAGGTTCTGCTATTTCAGACAACTGGGGGAAGTGATGAGCTGCCGTTCCGCCTAAGTGAGCGCCGAGTGCTGCACCGTCCTTGAACACATCGTGCACGATTACCGCGTTTGATTCATCAGAAAAGTAGCATTCCATCTTCAGCGTGTCGGGCTCGTTTGCCTTCATCTCCTCGAGAACCTGTTCATAAATGGCCTTGAGTTCATCGAGTTTTCCGGACTTGGCGGTCCACCTGTAGACTACCGTGATTTCCTGAGCGCTCATGTGGCGTGATCCTTTCTGGTTACGAAGTGGCAATCCCAGCTAGCGTCTCTGGCGTTAACGCCGAGTTCTAAGCAGTGGTTCCAGGGCGCCGAGATGGTTTGAAGGCGCCTCCTGTGGGGCCGAGGGGATGCCAACGGTCGCGTCGTTGGGCACACGCAGCGGTCAAATCTCGATTCTGGTGAGGTTCCGATATGTGGGATGCTTCATTCCTTCCACCCTTCCCTGCGACGAAGTGGATCAGACGCCTACGACTCGTAGACCCGATGCCCGCGCCGCCGTGGCGAGCGCCTGGTCGTGGGTTGCCATGACCAACGCCTCGCCCCGGGTTTCCGTCCAGAGCATCGCAGTAGCAAGATGTATAGCACCCAGCGTGCCCAGCGGGGTCGGCAGAGGATGGGCCGCGCGCTTAAGTACGGCCTCGACCGGTTCTATCAGGGTCAGCTTGTCCATCAGTCTGTGCACCACCTCGAGCCGGTCGGCGAGGTCTTGATCGGACAGGCCAACGCGAAGCCGAAGGCGATCCAGAGTTCGCAAGCACTCGACTTCAACCATAGCACTGGCGACGCCGGTCTCGACCTTCGGCCACTCCTTCAGTTTGTTGGGCTGCCCGAGCACTTCGCGAAGCAACACTGAGGAGTCCAGGTAGGCAATCACCTTTCCCCCTGCCTCTCTTCCAAAAGAAGCTCCACGACATCGAAGTCGATGGGAAGCGGCGGTGGCAACTCGACATCGTGAATCGAACCCCCAGGTTCCTTCGGCTCGCGTAGGCGCAGAAGGTCACGCTCGACATAGGGGACCAGGCGGGCAACGGGGGTATCCCTGTCCAGTACCGTGATCGATCGCCCGCGTCGAACGGCTCTCAGGTACTCGCTCAGCCGGGCCTTGAGTTCGGCGATCCTGACCTCTGTCATGGTCATAACATAGTCATAACTAGTCATGTTCGCAAATCCCGGTTAGCGGCTGTCATCAGTCTAAGCAGGCTGAATCATCGATCCATCAACTGTCGATGGCTCCGCGGAGCACGCGGGGCGCGTTGTGGGGGGACCGGCGGCTGATCGGCGCCGGATCCTACATACCCGGCGTGTACCAGATCGGCGAGGTGTAAGCGCGATCCGTGACCGTCATCGGGATCTCGTCCGGCATCGTGATCCCGAACCGCTTCGCGTCGTAGGCCGTCCAGCGCGGTGTGGGGATCTCGATCACGCGAATGTAGTAGAAGGCACGCTGTCCCGGGTCGAAGTCGGGATCCTTCCAGTAGGCCATGAGCATCGCATCGCCGATGGAGTTCGTGTAGCTCGCGTCCGCGATGTCCACCGTGCTTCCCACCGGGGTGCGGCAGCGGCCGTCGGAGCCGATCTCGCGGCCGTCGGAGACCGCCACGTCGTAGATGCGCTCCTGGGTCTCCCCGTCGGCGCCCAGCCAACCCTTGATGATCTGCACCCGATCGAGATTGGCGCCGTCCGGGTCGCGAAGCGCCCGAACCATGAAGGTGGGTGCCGCACCCGAAGGGGCGCTCGTGAGATCGCCTCCCATCGGGACCCCGCGGGCGTAGCCCTGAGCGGCGAAATCCGGGCGCTCGACCTCATCGGGCTGGAAATCCCAGCCGGCGAAGACCCGCACGATGATGCGGGTACCGCTGGTGGCGTAGACCTCCTTGCGCCGCATCGCGTCGAAGATCTCGTCGCGTGTGTTCTCGCGCGCCCAGACGCCGACCCTTCCGGAGGCGCCCAGCTGCCAGGTGTAAAGGACGGGATTCTTCTCCCTGTCGCGCAGAAACACCTCTGAGTACCGCGTGGGCGAGGGTTCCTCATTCGGAAGCTTACCGAAGTAGTTGTCTTCGCGGGTGGTGGTGAGCGAGGTGTGAGTATCGGTGCTTCCAATCATCCCGAACTTGAAGGGATTGGCGCCAAGCTGGTCCTCCAGCCGGATCCCGATCTGAAGCGCCGAACGGGCATATTCGTATGGAAGCATATCGGGTGTATTGGGGATCCCACGTGTATTGACCGCGTCCCAGGTCTCGAAATCCGCGAACTCGTCGTTCGGGGAAAGCGCGGGGTGCGTCTCGCTGTCGCCCTTCTCCTGGGTCGCCTCCATCAGAGGCTCCCAGCGAGCGCGGCGCTCGGCATAGTCCCGGGTCATGGGCCGGCCGTTGACGGCCTCCGCGAACATGACGCCGTTGCTGAGGTTGCTGTTGTGCGGGATCGCCAGGACGCTGCCGCCGCTCCTATCCTCGTAGTCGGCCATGAAGGCCCAAAGCTGCTCGGGATCCTGGCTGTCGAACGCGGAGTACGGCAGGATCTGCTTCACCCGATCGGGCCCGTCCCGAAACATCACGACCCGGTGCAGGTTGTCGCCGTCCGTGGTTGCGGACCATTCGTAACCGTTCATGACGGTAAAGGCGCCGGGCACGTTGTATTGGGAGGCAATGTCGATCACCCGATCCCACACCGAGCGCTGGACCTTAGGGTCGTTGTATGAGGGTACACCGCTGTTGAATTCGTCCAGCATCCCTTGCACGACCGTCCAGGCGGCATCGCCGCCTTGTTGCATGGCTTCGTACCACCCCTTGCCCACGTCGGTTGCCAGCAAGGCGGGGTCTGCCTTGTTGAGGAGATCGGCGATCCCGAGGTACTCGGCGTGGTCCGAGAGCACCAGGAAATCCAGCGGGCGGATCAATCTTGCACGCTGGCCGCCGTTGGTACGGACCTCTTCACCCATTGCGAAACGGATGGCGGTTTCCAGATCGAGCCTGTTCCCGATCAGGCCGCTGTCCACGGACTTCGAGGAGTGAAAGTGGGTATCGCCCCAGAACACGTCCCGAGGGAAGTGCTGATCCACGTAGGGGGAATAGGGTTTCGGCTGATCGACCACCTGGCTGCTGTCCGCCGTCCATTCCTGCCCCAGCGCCGGGCCGCCCAGCGCGACGAGGAGTATGACGTTAAGGGCGAGCAGATTTCTGATCATCTTCATGGTTCTTCCCCCTGGCAAAGGTCGGACGCGATCCTAGTCGCAATGAAACGTGCAAATGTGTCCGTATTCAGAAACCGTCGAACACATATCCTTGATCACCGTCATCATCGATTAGTCGAATGGCGCAATTGTTGGGGTTGCGCTCTTCTTCGAACCAATCGGGCGTCTTGTGGCACCACATCATGACGAAGGCGCGAATGGTGACCCCGTGCGAAACGATACGTAGGGGCTGACCCACATGCGCAGATGGTAGCCGAGGGGCTTGGCATCAGACGTCGGCCATTTCTTGCGGGCGTCGAGATAGTCGCGCAGTGCCATGCCAACACCTCGCGCCTGTTCTCGGCCCTTATCGCTCACAGGAATGGCGTGGTCCGCCACATCACCGTAATGGCTGGCGTCGACGTTGCCCCGCGATTCACCGTGTCTGATGAGGTAGATATTCACAGCGGTGCGGCGCTCCACCCCGCTGCGGTCGGTCCCGGCGGCTGGGTGCGCGCCCATCTACCGGACAGTGTACCCACGACCCTCGAGGCACACTGCGGCGGCGTTCTTGAATGTCTCGACGGCCTGCTGGCTCTGCGCCTCGGCCTGCGCTGCACCCTGCTGCGCCGCCTGCGCCTCCGCATGCTTCCGAGCGCGCCTGCCACCCATTGCCCCGGCGGCAGCTCCGATGGCCGCGCCGGTGCCTGCGTCGCCGGCAATAGCGCCGATCGCGACGCCGGCCAATGCACCCCTCGCCGCTCCTCTGACCGCTGCTCCTTGAGTCGCCTCCGACGCCTGTTGTTGCGCTGCCTGCGCGGCGGAGTCCGTGTCCACTGTGCCTGCCTGGAGCTTGAGGCCGGTCTGCGCCTCGGCCCACTGCATGCACGCGGCCTCGTCGGCTTGTTGTTGCTCTGGACTCTGCCCCTCTGCGGGATATATGACCATCCCAATCTGAGCCAACGTTGGGGCTGGGGCCGCCTCTTGAGGCGTCGCGGCCACCTGGGCCACAGCGTACGAAGCCGCCGCGACCGCAGCCACCGCGAGGAACATGGTCTGGAACATCGGTTTCTTGCTCATCCGTCGACTCCTGTATGAATCAATGGGCAATGGACTGATGGGCGTGGCGGGCCCGCCACTGCCCGTTCTCACGCACGAACACAACGGTGATACCGATCCCAACCGGCTCGGAGGTCCAACCGGCCTTGTCCGTGTAGGTGCCCTCACTGACGGCCATCACGATGGCCACATCGGGACTGAGGATGCGGACCCGTTGCTCAAGGACCGTCTGCTGCTGACTCGCCAGTCCGGCATAGGTGTTCTCGAAAGCCGTGTGGATTCGCTCGAAGCCGCTCAACATCACGTCACCGGTAATGAAAGTCAGCTCCCCCTCACCTTCCGCCATCGCAAGCACTCGGTCCGCGTCTACGCACCGCGGCGCACATGACAAATGAGATTACGCGAAGCATGAACCCTCCTAAGTTGACAGTCACCACAATGAATCCAAGGGAACGGTTCAGGTTCGCTCTGGTGCGCTCCCCGGCCTCCGAAGACGTGGCATCTACCCTGTCCGAGCCTTTTGCGACACACCGCGGAAGTCAGTAACAATCCTCCAGGCAATCATAGTTTTCATTGCGGGTATTCGTTGTCTACGGGAAGTTTCACTCTCTCCGGATTGATTTTATAGGTCCAGGGCGACCCGGAATTCTTCCAGCCATTCAAAGTTCTTTTTTCCCGGAAGACGCCTTCGGCAACGTTCACGGAGTGCAGGCTTAGTTGGACA
>JBDHHX010000018.1:0-21557 GCA_039589155.1 Gemmatimonadota bacterium
CCGGTGATTGGATCTCACGCAAGGATGACCCGGGATCGCCCAAGCCGAGTCCGATGATGACTACCCGCGGTCTGATCGAACTCTGCGATGAGGACACGCTGACCGCTTCGAAACCGGTCTCGGTCTTCCACGACGTCGACCCCAGCAACCCGTACAGCCCCCACATCGAATCGCTGTACGCCCACGGCTACGTCATCGGTTGCGACGACGACCCCTACCAGTACTGCCCGTTCGAGACACTCACCCGCGCCGAGATGGCGGTGGTGATCGTGCGTGCTTACCACGACCAGGTCTACCAGTACGAGCCGCCGCAGCCGGCGACGCAACACTTCCTCGACGTGTCGCTGGGCGACTGGTACGCCAAATGGGTGCACCAGCTCTGGTCCGACGGATTCACCGCCGGTTGCTCCAGCGACCCGCCGCTGTTTTGCCCCGATAGGCTGGTGACGAAGCTGGAGCTCGCCGTGTTCATGCTGCGGGCACGGGAAGGCGTCAACTACCAGCCCCCACCGGCCCAGGGCATCTTCGACGACATCGGCCCGGGCTCGTGGGGGCCGGAGTGGGCGGAAGCCGCCTACAACCTGGACATCATGGAGGCCTGCGGCGTGAGCCCGCGACGCTTCTGTCCCGACCAGGAGGTGAGACGGCGCATAATGGCGGTCTACATGGTGGCCGGGTTCGGACTGCCGTTGCCGCCCGAACCAAGGGATCCGCCACTGCCGCCGTGAGCGCTCGACCAGATGCAACGAGCCCTGTCGCGCCGTGCGGGCGACAGGGCCCTGTTGTGTCTAAGCGTCCCAGCGATTAGAAGCGACGGCCTCTCCCACCCGGACGACCGTGCATCCCCCGGGGCCCGAACTTCCTGAAGCTCAGGTCCATCGTGAACGTCTCGTCTCCGACCGTCACCGGTACGAACTGGGTTCCGTTGAACGTGATGGTGACCTCGCGTTCCATGGTCTCGGTGGCACCGTCTCCCGTCGTCCGGGTGATGGAAATCGATCGGACGATGGTGCCGGAGATCGGCCACCCTTCCTCGGTACGCGGATAGGGAACGACGACATCGTTGATCTGCCCGCTCGATTCCATGCTGTAGCTGCGCTCGACTCCATCATCCCTGTGCAGACTACGCTGGATGCTGCCGGACCCGGTGCCGCGCCAGATGACCACGTCCGTTCCGTCCGGCCCGTCTTCGTGGTCCAACAGTCCGCGAACGGTCAGGTCGCGCTGGCGGTCGATGGTCGCGCTCCACCACTCACGACTCAGGTCACCCACCACGGAGATCTGATAACGAATCGACTCCGTATTCTCCTCGTCGTACTCAGGGAGGGGCTCTCCAGCCGCGTCCATGTAGGTGATCGTCCGTTCGTAGGTCAGCCCCTCGTGCTGGAACGGATGGCAATGGAACCTCTCGTTGGATTCCGGGCAGTCGGGCCGGTTGCCTTCGAGCGGCGGAAAGGGGCCGCCGGGTAGGCCGAGGCCCGGTCCGTGCATCATCTCGAGGTCCTGCGAGACGCCGTCGGCGGCGACGACCGCCGCGTCGAAGTTGAGGTATTCAGGCGTATCGGGGCCACCGAGATCGCAAGCGGCCAAGACCGCCGTGGCGGCTACGGCCATAACGACTGCAGCTAGCGGGTTCCGCATTACTGGGCTCCTGGTTGAGATCCTTGACCATTGAACGACTATGACTGGGACAGCCGGTGGCCGGAAAACGTTAAGCGCAGGCGTAACGGGTGGAGGGGAACAGTCCCGGGCTCAGCGGATCTTGCGGACGGGCACTCTTCTGTAAACGGGCTCGACCCCGTACTCCCCGGCGGACCAGAGCGCCAGGATCATGCTGACGGCCGCGATCGATCGCGCCTCATCGCCCTGGCGCATCTCGAGTCCGTAGGTATCTGCGACGAAGCTCATACGCTCGAGGACTCTTGCGGCGACGCCCCGCTGCAGCTGGCCGTGCCAATGCTCCAATTGGTCCAGAAGCATCTCCGAGTGGCCGCGTAGGAATTCTCCCAGGTCGCGCGAATCCCCTTCCGCTCGCGGCTCGGCGCAACAGATGGAGATCAGGTCCTCGACGTAGACGTCCCAGAGCTGAGCCACCCGCTGGTTGTCGGGCTCGCGCAGGTAGTTCGCGCGCTCGAGCGAGAAGCGAGCTGGAGTCTTCACTTCACCCGTCGCGACCAGCGGGTGGATGTCGTATAAGGTGCCGACCAAGTCGTCCTCGTCGTGATAGACCCACAACTTCTGCAACCGCGGCCAGTCGATGATCTGAATTACCTCTGGTTTCTCGCTGTCCAGAATGATGAACTGCCCGTTCTCTTCGTGGACCGCCGTCACCCAGTGATCCCAACCGTCGACACAGAGCAGGCACGGGATGCCACGGCCGAGATGCTCGACGAGCTCCCGCCTGGCTGCCTCGGCGTCTTGCTTCCGAACCGTTGGCAGCTCGAAGCCGTAATGGCGGGCGGCGCCCTCGAGCTGGGTCTCATCGGTACCGTCAGGGCTGGCCCCGGCCAACCGAACGATTTCCCACTCCGATGCGAGGACCCCATGCATCAGGAGCGCGTGCTTCAGGGCGAACGGTCCACACTCCCATTTGCCGGGCTGCTTGTATATCCCCATCCGCTCCGTCCGCTCAAGTCCTTGCCGTTATTGGCGATCCACCGCGAACCGGGTATCTAGCACTTTGCACGAACGCTTGCGAGGCGCAACCTCTCCGCACCACTCCAGGCCCATCGCCTCGGCGCCACCGCACCCCTATCTGCCTGCCCTACCAGCAGTTGCGCGATCCGGCCGTGCGGCGGCACGCCAGTTGCCCCGAATTGGGCACGGACGGGAATGTCACCATAGACTAGCTGGTCTTATGCGTAGCACAAACGGATTCACCCTGATCGAGCTGCTGATCGTGGTCGTGATCATTGGCATCCTGGCGGCCATCGCCATCCCGCAGTACGCCAACACAAAAGAGAAGGCCTACGTCGCGGCGATGAAGTCGGACCTGCGCAACCTGGCGTCCGCGCAAGAATCCTATTTCGTCGACCGGCTCAGCTACACGACCTCACTCACGAACCTGGATTTCAACAACAGCCCCAGCGTTACCGTCGTCGTCCCTGACGGCGACGTGGACAGCTGGCGAGCCACGGCCACTCATATCGGAGTCGCCAACGTCACCTGCGAGCTCTACTACGGCAACACGTCGGGCTCCACGGCCACCGAGGAAGGCCTGGTCGGCTGCAGCTGAGGAACGTAGCGGGCAGTACGAAGCCCTGTCGCCCAACGGGTGACAGGGCTCTTTCTTTGAGGGCAACGCGGTCAGGCGCTGGATCCGATCGTTCTATTGTCCGCTATACCAGAAGACCGACTTGCCGCTCGTGTCCCGCCCGGAGAACATGTAGCCGCCCTGCCCATCGCTGGCCGCCGTTCCGCCGGCGCCGGTGACCGAACCGTACTGGCTTCCCTGCGAGGCCTGCACGGCCGCCGCGAGGTTGGCGATCGGATAGTTGTTCCCTTCGACGCCCAGGTTGCCCTGCGCGTCCAGCCAGTATCTACCCGGAACCGTGAACCCGAAGATCTGCTGGAGCGCCTGCTGGTCCTGAAGGTGGATCTCGCGACCGTTGAAGAAGATGCTCGTGCCGCCGCCGGAGATGTCCTCGGGCATGGGGCCGGGAAGCTCGAGGTTCGCCATGATGAAGCCGAGCGTCGGTCCGCCCTCGACACCCCAGGCGCCGCACTTCGCGTCGTACCAGTAACGGCCGTCGGCGATCAGTGTCCCGTACTGGCGCTCCACCTGCTGAACGAACTCGCTCTCGAGCTTCGTCCGATTGATATAGACGCTTCGCTCCGTCTCGGCGCCGGGAGCCCAGGCCGCCGCCGCGGCCGGCGCGGCCTGCGCCGCAGCGCCCGCCTCGCTCGAACTCCGAGCGAAGATCAGCGTCTCGGCGTAGTCGTAGGCCGGGTTACCGGCGTAGTCGAACGGGAAGAGCTTCAAATACAGTAGCTCGCCCTCCAGCTGGGCTACGAATCCGTACGTCTCGCCGGTAGCCGTCGAAGCTGTTCCGCTGATGCCGGGATCCTCGCGGCCGCCCATGAAGGCGACCTGCAAACCACCGCCGGTCAGCTGGCCCTGCACCGACCCCGACCCCTCCTGCTGGAAGACCAGAGTGAAGGTGCCGTCCTCGCTGTCGATGACGTAGGTCCCGGTGAACTCCTGCGCCGCAACCGGGCCGGCCAGGGCCAGAAGTCCCAGCAGAGTTATCGCGCTGAAAGGAACCCGAATAGACATGGTGGACCTCCTCGAGCAGGGCCAAGACTCTCGAGAGTCTAAGACGGCGGGTCAGCGGCTCATCATCGGTTGCCGGCAGGGCGACTGTCAAGCGCGAGCGTTGCCTCGACTCGATCGCTCAGCGTCCGCGCTCGAAGCGCGCCGCCCAGCCCCCGCCCGCCGCTAGCTCGATCGTCACTCCGTCGCCGGCGCTGATATCGCGCTCGATGCGCCGGTAGTCGCTGGCGGCTCGAGCCGCGTTCGCGCCATCCTCGAACGCGACCATCATCCACTCGCCGTCGCCGAGGAACGACAGGTCGAGTTCGAGGGCACGAGGAGTCCAGTTGGTCATCGCACCGACGTACCACGTTTCTCCACGCCGTCGGGCAACGGCCACGTACTCGCCGACGGCGGCGGCGAGCGAGCGCGTCTCGTCCCACACCGTGGGGACGCCGGTCATGAACGCCAGGCACTCACGCTCCCGCAGATAGTTCGACGGCGAGTCGGCCAACATCTGCAGCGGGCTCTCGAACACCACGTACATGGCAAGCTGGTGTGCCCGCGTACCCATGCTCATCGGGCGATCGAACACGGGATGGAACTGGCTCTGCTGCGCGTTGAGCATCGCGCCCGGCGTGTAGTCCATCGGACCGGCCAGCATGCGAATGAAAGGAAGCGTGACGTTGTGCTCGGGCGTCGGGTGCTCGCTCCACTTGCTCCATTCGAGGCCGCGAACGCCTTCACGAGTCAGCACGTTGGGGTAAGCGCGCCGCAGACCCGTGGGCTTGTAGGCGCCATGAAAATCGATGAGCAGGTGCCGCTCGGCCGCCGCCTCGGCGACCTTCCAGTAGAAGTTCACCATCGGCTGGTCGTCGCGCTGCATGAAATCGACCTTGAGGCCGGCCACCTGCCACTCGGCGAAGCGGTCCATCGCCTCCTCGAACCGATCGTCCAGCGTCTTCCATACCACCCACGGGATGATCCCGACGCCCCGCTCGCGTGCGTAGGCCAGCAAGCCATCGAGATCGATGTCGGGGTTGAGCTTCCAGAGGTCGGCGGGATCGGTCCAGCCCTCATCGAGGATGACGTAGTCGATGTCCGCCTCGGCGGCGAAGTCGATGAAGTAGCGGTACGTTTCCGTGTTTAGCCCGGCCTCGAAGTCCACGCCATACAGGTTGAGCGCGTTCCACCAATCCCAGGCCACCTTGCCCGGACGTATCCACGACGGGTCTTCGATCCGCAGCGCCGGCGACAACCGGAAGACCATCGTGCTCTCGATCAGGTCGCCGTCATCTTCTGCTACCACGAAGACGCGCCACGGGAAAGAACGCTCCCCTTCGGTTTGGGCCATGTACTCCGCCAGCTTCGTCACCCGAACCGTGCGGTCACGCACCTGTTCCACTTCCTCGGGATAGGCCGGAAAGACGCCGCCCAGCGTATCGCTGGACGTACCGCGGACGTAGAGCCCCGGGTAGTCCTGAAGATCGGCCTCGGTGATCGCGAGCTTGATTCCGTCGTCGAAAGCGACAAGGGCGGGCAAGCTGGCAAACGTGTCGGGCGGAACGCCATCAAGACGCATCCGCCTGTAGACTCGCTCGGAGTGGGTGAGAAAACTCTCCTCGACGTGAAGCCAGACGCTAGGGTTCTCGGGTATGACCGCGCTGAACTCCTCGCCGACAACGGTGAACGGGCCAGGCTGGCTGGTGCGGAACCGATAGGCAACGCCGTCATCGTAGGCTCGAACGTCGAGGCCCCAGCCGCTCGCGAAATCGAGCGACAGCTCGCCGTAGTGATCGCGGATGCGTGAGAATTTCTCGGGGACCGCGGGCACGATGACTTCGTCCACCTCGCGACGCTTCACGTCCACAATTCTCGAGCCGGGACCGATCCATCGACCATCACCGAGCACCATGGAGGCCCGAGAACTTGCCACGAGAAGGCGCCCCCGAAACGTGACCGAGTATGTCAACTCGTCACCCGAGGAGATCGTGGCTACGAGATCACCGCTGGGGGATGCGATTTCGTAGTCGTCAGCGGCCGCTCTCTCTTGTTTCCAACTCCCGAGGGGCAGCAGGGCGAGAAAGAATAATACCATGGCGCCCGACTTCATCGTTACCTCCTGCAATGTTCGAGTAGGAGCAAGCTAGCATGATCCCTTTCACGTGCGCCAGAAGCACTTTCGTCAACGTCGAGTTAGCGACGCGGCCCACTATGATATAGTTTCCCCCGTGGAAACAACGGCAGCATGGGGGAACGTTGACTGATTCAACCGACAAAAAGCAGAAGACCGGGAAGTCCGTTGTCGTTCTGTACAACCAGGTCGGCGAGGACCCGTACGAGAAACTACGGGAAGTCGATCCGGAGACTCTGCACTTCGAGCCCGAGTACCCGATCGACGTCCCCACGGTCAGCGAAGAGTACAAGGACGTGGCGAAGGCGCTGCGGCGCGCCGGTTACCGGGCCCGCGCCGTGAACCTGAACAACGACCTCCGCAAGCTCGAGCGTGTTCTCAAGCGCAACCGCCCCGACGTCATCTTCAACCTGGTCGAGTTCTTTCACGACGACGCTTCGCTCGAGGCTGCCGTCGCCGGCATGTTCGACCTCTACCGAATTCCATACACGGGATCGCCGCCGTTCACCCTGGCGCTCTGCCAGGACAAGGCGCTGGCCAAGCGCGCACTACAGGACCATCGAGTGCCAACGCCGCGGTTCAAGGTCCTCTACGAGCCGCGGTTGCCAAAGCGACTCGGGCTTCGCTTGCCCGTAATCGTGAAGCCCGCCTGGGAGGATGCGAGCGCCGGCGTTGGCAAGGACGCTGTGCTTTACGAGCCCGAGCACATCAGCCAGCGAGTCGAGCTCGTCTACAGAGAGTTCGGCGCCGTGATGATCGAGGAGTTCATCGAAGGACGCGAGTTGCACATCGCGGTCTGGGGCAACGACGAGCCCGCCATTCTGCCGCCGGTCGAGTTCGACTTCTCGCAGCTACCGCCCGGTCACCCGCACCTGATCACGTACGCGATGAAGTGGAACCCGCTGGACGAGAATTACCACCGGGTCCACACCGTCTGCCCGGCGCCTCTGGAGAAGCGGCTGTACCGCAAGGTGGAGGCGGCGGCTATCGCCGCCTACGAGGCCACCGAATGCCGGGACTACGCGCGAGTCGACATCCGGCTGCGCGACGGCAAGCCATACGTTCTGGAGGTCAATCCCAACCCGGACCTTACCGAGGGTGTTTCCTTCATGGACTCGGCCGAGAAGGCGGGCCTTGATTTCGAGCGGACTCTGGCTCGGATCGTGGAGCTCGCCGCCCTGCGCGCGCACAGACCGCTGGCGCAGTCGGAGAGCGAACGGCTTCCGGGCCAGGAGACGTTGCCGCACCGTGATGACGGTATGACGGTGGGACACCCCATCGCTGGCGGCCTGGCATGGCTGGACCGATCCAGTTTGCTACGCATGTTCGGCAAGACGGTTCCGACCCATCCTCCGTTGAGCGGCAGCGTGGCGGCGGCAGAAGATGAAGCAGAAACCCGTTGAAGGGATCGCTGACAGACCGAAGTGGCGGCAGTGGCTCATCGGTTTCGCCGTCTTTCTTCCCATCTCGCTGGCCTTCGTCTATTTCATCGCCTGCATAGCGCTGGCCTCTACCGAGCCAGTCGTCGAGTTCGCCGAGATCCCGGATCCGCCGTTCACAGCGCCGTTTCCCGCTGGCTTCTTGTGGGGCACGGCGACATCGGCGCACCAGGTCGAGGGCGGCAACGATTTCAACGACTGGGCGCAATTCGAGGCAGAGCCAGGTAGCGTTGAAAGCGGCGCGGCGGTCGACCACTGGAACCGGGTCGGCGACGACATCGCCCTCATGAGTGCGCTCGGTGCTAACGCCTATCGGTTTTCCGTCGAGTGGAGCCGCGTCGAGCCTCGAGAGGGTGTCTGGGACGAGGTTGCCTGGACCCACTACGAAAACGAAGTCGCGCAACTTCGCGACGCCGGCATCGTGCCGATGTTAACACTGCTGCACTTTACGATACCGGCGTGGATCGCCGAGCGTGGCGGCGTCACGGCCCCTGATTTCCCCGAGCGCTTTGCACGCTTCGCCGGCGAAGCGGCGCGGCGCCTGGGGCCGCAAGTAGATCTCTGGTGCACACTCAACGAGCCCAACGTTCAGATGTACCAGGGCTACGTTGAAGGCGTCTGGCCGCCGAGGATACGTGACACCGGGCTCGCGGCGGAAGCGTTCGCCGGCCTCGTTCGCGGGCACGCGGCAGCCGCGGCGGCGGTCCGTGAGGCGGATCCCGACGCCGAAATCGGCGTGGCGATCAACATGATCGTCTTCGATCCGGGGTCACGCTGGTCGCTACCCGACTGGATCGCCGTCGCCGAAGCCGACAAGGGTTTCAACTGGGCCTTCTACGATTCCATCGAAATGGGTCGCATCCTGCTCAGCCTCGCCGACTTTCCCGAACTGGACGAGCCACTCGAGGGGCTCGCCGGCTCGGTCGATTTCCTCGGGCTCAACTACTATCGGCGAAACATCGTCAAGTTCACGCCGGGTGCACCCGGCCTGGTGACGATCCTGCCAGGGCCCGGTCAGCTGAGCGACTCCGGCGTCGAGGTCTATCCCGAAGGACTGTTGCGGTTGCTGCGCCGCGCCTGGGAACGCTACGCGCTTCCTATATATGTCACAGAGAACGGGGTCGCCGACTCGACCGGGACCATGAGACCCGGCTTCATCAGATCACACGCCTACGCCATCGACCGTGCGCTGGAGGAGGGAATCCCGGTCCTCGGTTACTTTCATTGGTCGCTGATGGACAACTTCGAGTGGGCGTCAGGCTTCGGGCCGCGCTTCGGCCTCTACAGGATCGACTACGAGACGCTGGAGCGTATCGCGACGCCGGCCGGCGCGGAGTTCGCGCGACTGGCGGCGCTTGCGGGCTCGGGCCGCTGACAGGCTTGGCCGAGATACAGACGATAATTGTTATCTGTTGCGCCTGTCTCCACGGACCCCCATAGTGAATAGATGGGCGTGGGCAACCCCAACCGGGTGCAACATGGCCATCCACTTCACACCCCAGAAGCCATTCCTTTCCGCATCGACCGCGGCCTCGTTCGAGGTCGAGCAGCGGGATCTGCTCGACGGACGATGCAAGCTGGTCTTTCTGTTGGGCTTTCTAATCAGCCTGACGGTCCACTTCTTCTACTCGTACGTCGTAGAGCTGTCGCCCGCCGCCGAGACCTCGTTCACGCCATGGACCGAAGCGACCTATGATCTGTTTGCCGTCTCAACCGGCATCGCGGCGGCTCTGTTATTTGCGCGGCGCTGGAACACGCGCCAACTCCTGATCATCGATTATGCAGCGATATCCTTTTGTGTTCTACTCTCGCACTTTGTCGCCGTCGTGTTCGACGTGGCCGAGGTGCCGGCGTTTGCCATCGCTCTCATTCTGTTCATTCACGCTGCGTTCATTCCCGTCCCTATCGCCTCGCAAATGGGGCTGGCGCTGACGGCAGTGGTTGGGTTCCCACTCCTGGGCGCTGTGGCCTACTCGCTGATACCAGGAATCGAATCGTATTGGGCTGCGAACGGCGGAAGTGAAGCGTTCCGGGTGTTCCTCCTCGAGGGCACCTTCCAGGTGGCTATCCTGGCGACGGTCTCCGTGTTGATAACGAAGGCGCTTTACAACATGCGGAAATCGCTGCACAAGGCGCAGCGGCTGGGCAACTACGTCATCAAGGGCGAGCTCGGGAAAGGTGGGATGGGTCGCGTGCTGATAGCCGAGCATGCGCTGATCTGCCGGCCGACCGCGGTCAAAGTACTGGAGGCGCCAGCCGGCGAGGGCGAGGCATCGCTTGCCCGCTTCGAACGGGAAGTTCGATTGTCGGCGGCCCTGACGCATCCCAACACCATCACGATCTTCGACTTCGGCCGCGGCGGAGACAACACGTTCTACTATGCGATGGAGTATCTGAACGGTCTCGACCTGGAATCGCTCGTCAGGCGGTTTGGACCGTTGCCGCCGGAACGAGCCGTATTTATCCTGACGCAGATCTGCGGGTCGCTCGCCGAGGCGCATCGGAACGAAATCGTCCATCGCGATGTGAAGCCCGCAAATATCTTTCTCACCAATCGCGGCGGCCTCTACGACTTTGTTAAAGTGCTGGATTTTGGGTTGGCGAAGGAGGTCAGTGCAGACGATACTGCCGGCATCACCAAGACCGGCATGCTATTTGGGACGCCGAAGTACCTGTCGCCAGAGACGGTGGAAGAAAGCGCTCTTGTCGATGGCCGGTCAGATCTCTACTGCTTGGGAGGTGTCGCCTACTGGATGCTCGCCGGCCATCCCCCGTTTCAGGGGAACTCCTGCGTGCAGGTCATCTTGGATCATGTGAGAAAGGTGCCCAAGCGGCCCTCAGAGGTCTCGGAGATCCAGATTCCAGGGGATCTCGACGATATCGTCATGAAGTGTCTGGAAAAGAAGCCAGCAGATCGTTTCCAAGCGGCAGGCGAGTTGGATGTAGCACTTCGGAGCGTCCGTTTCGACGATCCGTGGACGTGGGAAAAGGCGAGTGAATGGTGGCAGCTGCACGTGCCGGAGGCTTCGGACTCCGGCGCCGAGGTTTATGGATCAGGTCTAGCGGCAGAACCGAAACTGCTGTCCGATGACCTCGGGTAAGGCGTCCCGCGCGACGAGGACGACCCGATAGCGTCCGCCTGCTTCTGACGGCATCCACTTCGCCTCCCACAGATAGCCGCGATCGCCCAGTCGCTTGATCGCTCGGACTTCCAGTCGAACGTCATCGTCCCACACCACGGGTACCCACCCGGCCGACGTGGTCTCGCGTTCGATCCTGATGACGGGGCCGTCAGCCGGCATCAATCTTCCGGGGTAGGCATCGATCCAACGTACGGTCACGGTGTCGCCACTGCAGTCGAGTTTCTCGATCGAGCGGTTGATGCGGTCCAGAGGCGGACCGGCCGAAGTGTCTGGGACGATCGGTTTGTGTTTCCCGGGATAAGCCGTAATGGGAGTAACGGGGTGGTCGGCGCTGGCCATCGTTCCATTGTCGAGCCGCGCGGCGAGATCAGCGAGCTGCTCTTCGACCGCGGCTGCCGTTCCCGGACCATAGATCGTCGCCCCACCCTCGTAGCGCTGCGCGGAATATTCCTCTCGCGTTGTCACGTACTGGATGTAGCCATTGGTCAAGGTCATGAGTGCGACGGACGCGCTACTGTCACCCACCTCCCGCAGCATCGCCTCCTTCATCCGGGCGCCCGCCGTCACCGTCACCTCGGCCGGTACAGTCCCGATGAGCATATCTCCCACACGCAACACGCTGAATTGGGCGGCCTCCGGGAAGCCATGCGGCCCGGCCATCATACTCTGGAACGGGAATATCGCGTTTCGCTTGGGGCCCTGACAGCTCTCGTTGCTCTCCTTGATGGCCGAATTCCCCTGTTCGTAACCGATCGGGACCAAGCCGAGGAACCGCCAGCCCTGGTTGCGAGTGTACCCGTCCGACGCGCCACCCACTGCCGCCGTCCCCAACCTCGGCTCGTCACAGAGACCCTCGGGGGCCGAGTCGCCCTGTAAAGGCACCGTGTGGAACGCGCGCGCGAGCCGCATATCGTAGCGCAAGCTAGACCCCAGGCTATCGAACAGCGCGACCGAGCGCTCTGCTAATGCAGAGCCAACGGCATCCATATCCACCCGGGCCGTTGCCAGGCACGCTGCCACGCTATCACCTGGCGGCTCGCACCACCCTTCGGCCACGGGCGGTGTGCGGGGACCGCTCGGCCGCGGAACGCTACGGAGCGAAAAAGCGCCGCAGCGGCTGGGCTCGCTCCAGTTCGGTGATACGTCCCCGGCCGTTCCGTTCGCCACTAGGTGGATAGCACGCGGCCGGAAACCTGCAGGTCTATCGTTAATCCTGTCTATGTGCCGTTCCAGCCCACGCTGCAGGTAGCCATGCACATCCGCGTCGTACAGATCACTCGCGGCTGGGACGGCAGTGCCATGAATAGCGAAGATACTTAAGGCACCAGCCGGCTCGTACTCGCCGCGCACGGCGTCGAGGACGTCAACGCGGAGCATAGTCCAGGTGGGATCCACCGCCTGGTACGCCGAATCGAGATCCAGGTCACTCCTCGGCAGAGAGGCAGGTGGAGAGTTCAGGGCGAACGCTTCATAGCTCCGATTCCGGGTCTGCCCCCATATGACAGCCGTTCCCCAAGCCACCCGGGCCGGACGAAGTTCTGCGACAGCATCAGACACCGCTGCAGCGATCCGGGATACGATGAACTCGGCCAGCAGAGAGTCGAATCCCGCGACCGATGCTCCCCAGTCATTGTAGAGCTTGGCAGCGAAGAAGTGGCTCGGCGCCGAATGCGTATGCGTCGCTGCAAGTACGAGCCGGTCGGCTCCGATCCGGGCGTTTTCTACTATCCGTTCTGCCGCAAGTCGATGGAGAAGAGGCGAGACGACACAAAGATCGACGACCACGAGCCCGAGGCGCTCCCCACTCGCGTCTTCGAGCACGAGAGCGCGGGCATACAGCCGCTGCCGATACCCGCGCGCCTCTCTGCCTTCGGGACCATAGCAGAACATGCCGGCGCCCGGAGGCGGCGTGATGTCGGCTCGACCGAACCCTGCGCGCAGGCCAGCGACCGAATCGGGCGGCTGGGGATCGGGCGACGCCGGGCTGGGAAGCGGTCGCGCTTCGTATTTGTGGCAGCCGCTCAGAACGACAGCCAGAACGAAAAGGAGTCGGCGAGTCACCTTGATTCCTCCCCGGCCGTGATCTGGTGTCCCCAGCTGACGTACAGGATGAACCACAGCTTGGTATCACTGTCGCCGATGGCATCGTCGGCCCTGCGCCTGGTGGCCGGGTCATCGTTGATCTGGAAATGGAAAGCCGGAGTCACGGACCACTCTTCCGCGACAAAGAACGACGACCAGAGTGATAAGTCGATGTGCGTTAGGCCGCGCCCGGCGAAATGTGCCGCCTCAGACGGTCGTGCGTCGTTGACTTCCTGACCGATGCTCCAGCCAAACAGTCCGGCCGCGTGAAACGATGTGATCGGACCCAGGCGCAGAGGGAGTAACGGCACTCTCAAGTCGAGGCTACCCTCGATATAAGCGCCTTTGACCTTGTCCACGTCGTACCAAACGGCGAGTTTCGGGTCGAGAGGCGCCAACATCAGCTGTACCCTGCCATAGACCTCGTTGGTTATCAGTCGGGCACTGCCAGGTTCAACACTCCCGTCTCCATCGAAATCGTAGCGCACCCAGCCCAGGGCCGCATCGACGGTTCGAGAGCTCGTCGAGTACTCTGCCCACAAGTCGAAGTCGCGCACTCTTCCATCTGCGACCTCGGGGTCGCCGGCACCGTGCTCATCAGCTCCAAGCGGGTCGATATTGGCCCACCAGCCGAACGTCAGAAAGCCCCTCCCGGGCGCCGTCGCGACGTAGAGGTCCGGCTGGATTACGAGATTCTCTGTTCTTGTGATGCCGCGCCACACATACTCCGTGCTAAATGCGACATCGGCGCCGACATGGACCTGTGCGTGGACGTCGAGAGCTTGGTTGACGAGAAGAAGAGCCAACGTGGCAGCGACGTAACCCAGCGTTCGCGGCCCTACGCGACGAGAATCCCAACGGTGGGATGCGGAGGGAAAACCGGCCACCTGAAGCAACTTGATGACCACCATATAACCACAGCCAGGGGCATCGCGCCGAGGATACGCGTTCGCTGACCAGGAAGAATTACTGTTTGCAAGCTGTTACAATTATGGTTACGCGGCAAGGAGTTCGTACGGCTGGCAGAATGGGTCGACTCGAACCGTTAGCCCAGGTGTTGTGGGCGGTGATGGTGCGCCGCGTACGAGCGCGATCCCAAAGGACACATTCCGAGCTGATTCCACAGTTGGGCAGGCTGCCACTCGACCTGTAGATCCGCCAATCGTTCGCCCACAATTTCGATGCGATCGTAGCGCATCTCTCCCAGACCCAGTTGGTAGGCCATGTTCAACTGGGTCACCGCCTCGGCAGGGTGGCTCATGATCCGCGCCGCTGTGGCATCGGCCGCTACCGGATCGGTGCTCGCCAACACCAGCCACGATCCGAGACGATCTCTCATGTCGACCGTCCGGCCGCTCCCCTCCCCCGCGCCCGGGCCATCTCCCTCCACTCCGATCGAGAAGTCGACGATAGCGAGGTCGGGCTTCACGCCATCGACGACATCGAGATAGATCTCCGCGATGGTGCGTGGACTGCTATGGTCGAAAACGCCGCCGCGGTCCCAGTAGCTATCATTGACCCACACAGCATAGCGCTCGAGCGGCGTGACGCCGACGAAGTTCTTGAGCGAGAGTGTGAGCTGAGCCGAGGTGTGGGTCTTGGCAACGGGAATCGTGATCACGCGATCGGCTCGGGTGACCAGGCTGGAGACGGCGATCCTGCCCAGGTAGCCCCGGGAGGGGACCTCGTCCCAAGCCGGCGAGTCGACCTCCAGCGAGGCCACTCTGGCTTCACCGGTGTAGCTGGCGCTGAGGCGCGCCGCCTCGGCGGCGAGGTTGGTGGAGCCGTCCAGCGTCCTAGCGGCCGTCCAATCGAGTACCGGCATCTGGGAACCCTCGCCGATGACGACCTCCGACGCGCCCGCCCTCAGGCACTCCTCCGCAACCGCGATCACGATCTCAGGCTTCGTACACTCGCCCCTGGCGAAGACATTGCCGTACTGCGCCCAGGGCAATGTCACCATGTTGGGCTTGATGAAGACCGACTCACCCTCATGTACGACCCGGCCGATGCCGCCCAGGCCGTCAAGCGCGTCTCGCGTCATAGCGCCGAGATCTTGACCGCGTACCGCCGCTACCTGTGCCCCGGCGGCCGCCGCCGTCAGGTCATCTCCGCAGCCTCCAAGCGCCGCGCCACCCGTGGCCAGCGCCGATACGCGTATGAAGTCCCTGCGGCTGATCCCGTGTGTCGAACCGCTCGTCTCGCCTGGCACTTCGACCTCCGTGAGCCCGGGGCAGGGCCATCGCACGAGCTTATCGGGAACTCAGTACTCCATACGAAGGTCGGCAGCCCAGCGATTCACGAGGCTAAAGTCCGAAAGGTTGTTCGAGACCCGCGTGGAACTCATCTTCGCGGAGACTTTGTTCCATGATGGAAGCCCTTTGGGAGAGACAGAAATGGACCTGAACACGCTGGCCAACCTTGCCGAGATCATCAGCGTCACCATCGTCATCGTCGGTATTGCCTTCGCCATCATCCAGCTTCTCCATTTCCGGCGCGAGCGCCAGGACCGGGCCGCCATCGAGCTCGCCCGCTCGTTCGAGACACCGGAGTTCGCCCACGCTCTCCGCATGATCCTTTCGCTGCCCGCAGGTACGCGAGCAGATCAGCTCCGGGGCCGCGGCGAAGAGTACGAGGACGCCGCCATGCTGGTCAGCCTGACGCTGGAATCGGTGGGCATCATGGTCCACCGGCGTATCGTTTCGTTCGATATGGTGTGGGAACTGATGGGCGGAGTGGTGCTGAGCGCCTGGGATCGGCTGAGGGATTGGGCGTTCGCCATCCGCCGCGACGAGGGTCAGGACAAGTTCGACGAGTGGATCCAGTGGCTGGCCGCGCAGATGGCACGATACAGCGCCCAAACCGGGAGCGAGCCCGCCTACCGGGCCCACGACGGCTGGAGGCCCTGACGCCAACCACTTCCCCGCTGTGCAAGGATCACCTGCAGGAACGTCACCCGGGATAGAAGAACCGCCACGGGACTGAACCCCAAGCGCACCCAGGAGTGACGACCATGAGCAAGATCACACGATTCGCCTTGATCGCAGGGCTGGCCCTCGGCCTGGCCTACTGTACCTCGAGCGCGCCTCCCGGCGATGAGCAGGTACCGGAGGCCGAGCCCGAGCGCACCCAGCCCAACGACCAGAACTCAACCGATTCACGGGCCGCCGTGGTGGAAGTCGACGAAGCGATTGCCACCAGCGAAGTGCGAGCCCGGCTCGAGCAGGCCGCGCAGGTGGGCGTCGCCGCCGATGCGACGCGCGGCAAGCGGATGGACCTGCCCGGCCGCTACAACGCCAACTTCAACACCGAGGGCTACGACCACATCGTCGAAAACGTCTTCGTCGCCGTGGCCAGCAGTCCGCTCTCGACATTCTCCATCGACGTTGACCGGGCCTCCTACAGCAACATCCGCCGCTTCATCAACAACGGACAGCGGCCCCCGGTCGATGCCGTGCGCATCGAAGAGATGATCAACTATTTCACCTACGATTATCCCGAGCCGCACGCTGAAGACCCCTTCTCTATCAACACCGAGGTGACGGCAGCGCCATGGAATCCTCTCCATAGGCTCGTTCGCATCGGTATCCAGGGCCAGCGCGTCGACACCGAAGACCTGCCGCCCAGCAACCTGGTCTTCTTGATCGATGTCTCGGGCTCGATGCAGAGTCCCAACAAGCTGCCGCTGCTGAAATCATCTTTCCGCATGCTGGTGAACGAGCTCCGCGCCGAGGACCGTGTCGCACTCGTCGTTTACGCCGGCGCTGCGGGCCTGGTGCTCGAGTCGACGCCGGGCGACCACAAGGAGACGCTGCTCGAGGCGATCGACGCTCTGGAAGCGGGTGGCTCGACGGCTGGTGGCGCGGGAATCGTGCTTGCCTACCAGGTCGCTCGCGACAACCACATCGACGGTGGCAACAACCGGGTCATCCTGGCCACCGACGGCGACTTCAACGTCGGCGCCTCCAGCGACGGCGAAATGGTTCGCCTGATAGAGGAGAAGCGGGAGCAGGGCACCTTCCTCACCGTGCTCGGCTTCGGCACGGGCAACATCAAAGACTCAAAGATGGAGAAGCTGGCCAATCACGGTAACGGCAACTACGCCTACATCGACAACCTGCTCGAGGCCCGCAAGGTGTTGGTGACCGAAATCGGCGGCACACTTCTCGCCATCGCCAAGGACGTGAAGATCCAGGTCGAGTTCAATCCCAATACCGTGCAAGCCTACCGGCTGATCGGTTACGAGAACCGCTTGCTGGCCAACCAGGACTTCAACGACGACACGAAAGACGCAGGCGAGTTGGGCGCCGGGCACTCGGTGACGGCGCTGTACGAAATCATCCCCGTCGGCGTCGCGAGCCCGTTCGAAATCGCCAACGTCGACTCGCTTCGCTATCAGGCGCCTGGCGACCTGAGCGCGACCTCGAGCTCCGACGAGCTGATGTTCGTGAAGCTGCGCTACAAGGCGCCCGACAGCGACGAGAGCGTGCTTCTGCAGCAGCCGCTACTGGAACGCGATGAAGCGGCTTCCGTCGACCTGCAATTCGCCGCGGCCGTCGCCGGTTTCGGCATGCTGCTCCGCGACTCCGAGTACTGCGGAGAGTTCAGCCTTAACGATGTGCTGGAGCTGGCCCGCGAGTCGCAAGGCGAAGACTTCGGCGGCTATCGCGCCGAGTTCGTGAAGTTGGTCGAGCTCGCCCTGCAGTTGGAGCTGCTGGGCCGGCCACTGGCCGACTAGCAGGCTACCGCAGAATCAGCTTCGATCTCTGGAACCTCGCCTTCGCCAGGCCCAGCAGCACGAGCGCCACGAAGGCGAGCGTTCCGTTGAACACGAGGAGAACCAGGTTCGGATCGGCACCCGCCAGAAGCTGCTTCGGACCCCACTCCGGCTTCGCGGTGGACACGATGGCAATCACCGGACCCAGCAACGCCGGTGGAACCAAGAGCGCGGCGGCCAGAGTCTGTGCCGCCTCCTGGACGGTGGCTGAGCGCAACGAGATGAGGACGCCGGCCCCGACGGACAGGGCGGCAACGATCAGGCTCAACGACAGGTCGCCAATCAGCACACGAGATGAGTAGAAGGCCAGTTGTCCGTCCCAGTGGACCAGGTTGTAGGTGACGAGCGCAGCCACGAGCACGATGACGGTTGCTGCCCAGGCGAGGATGATGGTGAAGGCGGCCTTGCCATAGAGAATCGCCGAATCGGGTAGCCTGGAGGCCAGCAGCGTCGGCAACGTGTTGCGCTCTCGTTCCCCAGCGAACGAATCTGGGATCGTCACCATCGCGATCATCAGCGGCAGCGCGAAGCAGGCCAACATCGACGGAACGCCGTTCAGCCAGGCAACACCTGCCTCCCAGGGAAGCCACAACGCGAACATGGCGAACGGGACAACAACCGTTAGGAAGGTCTTCATCCGGCTGCCCCGACGGCGGCGGATGTCCAACCACTCTTTCCACATCACGGTCTTGATGTCGGTCATCATTCCTCGCCCTCGTTCATCAGGGTGAGAAACACTTCCTCCAGGCTGGCCGTGCCTCTTCGCACTTCCTGCACCCGAGCCCCGGAACTCACGAGCAGGGTCACAAGCGGAGCCGTATCGACGTCGCCGGCGAGATCGATCACCAAGCGCTCGTTGAGCAGATCCACCTCAACTACGCCCGTTTGGGAGCGCAGCTTCTCCAGGATCGTCTCAGCGAAGCCGTCGCCAACGATCTCCACACGGGCGCCGCTGCCCGCACGCAGCTCGTCGGGGTGACCGATGGCTACCAGCTCCCCACCCTTGATCACGGCCACCCGGCTGCATAGCCGTTCTGCTTCCGTCATGTTGTGGGTGGTGAGAAAGACGGTCGTACCTGCGTCGGCGGTGAGCGCGGCCAGCTCGCTGCGCACTTCGGTCGCCGCCACCACGTCGAGGCCGGCCGTCGGCTCGTCGAGGAAGACCAGCGGCGGACGGTGTAGCAGCGCCCGGGCCAGCGCCAGTTTCTGCTTCATACCCCTGCTCCACGTCCACACCCGATCTCCACGACGTTCCCAAAGCCCCATCCTACCGAGCAGGTCCTTTATGCGGGCCACTCGCTCGCTCGCGGGCACGCGGTAGATGCGGCCATAGAATTCGAGGTTCTCCTCCGCCGTCAGGTGCTCGTAGAGACCCGTGTGCTCGAGCAGCGCACCGGTGCGCGCGCGGATCTCATCCGCTTCGTTTCGTGTGTCGAACCCCAGCACCGAGGCTCGCCCGGCGGATGGCTCCAGCAAACCGAGCAGCAGCTGGATGGTCGTGGTCTTGCCCGCGCCATTGGGGCCGAGGAACCCGAACACGATGCCGCTCGGCACGTCGAGCGACAGACCGGCCACGGCCCGGACAGTGCCGAACTCACGAGTGAAGTCTTTGATTCGTATGGCGTACTGCATAGTCATCCAGGCAGAATGGGGCCGGTGCCCCGCATTACGGTGCGGTCGGCAGCTCTTCCAACTGGATTCGGTAGATGTCTCCCAGGCCGCGGCGATGGCTGCTGAAGTAAAGGTAGCGGCCATCGGGTGAGACCGTCGGACCGTACTCGTACTGCGGCGAGTTGACCGGGTGGCCGAGGTTCTTCGGCGCCGTCCAAGCGCCGTCCTTGAAGTAGCTGATCCACAGATCGTCACCGCCGTAGCCATCGGGATGGTCGGTGATGACGAAGATCATGAAGCTGCCGTCTGGGCTGACATACATGTCCGTTTGAGACAGCTCACTGTTGATCGGCGGGCCGAGGTTCTCAGGCAGGGCGTAGCCGTTCTCCTCGACCTTCGCACGATAAATATCAGAGCGGCCAAGTCCACCGGGCCAATCCTGGCCTGCGAAATACAACGTTCCATCCGCGGTCAGCGATGTGTGGAATTCGTTCGCTTCAGTGTTGACGGGAGCAGGCAACGGCCTCGGCATACTCCAATCGCCGTTTGCAGTCCTATCGACCACCCAGATGTTGAAACTCTGCGCGCCTCCGCCGGGAAGCGGACGATCTGATGAGAAGAACAGGCGTCCGCCGTCCGGAGACAACCGCGGTGCCCGATCGTTCGAGCCGTGACCCGAAAACGGCAACACTTCCGGCGTACTCCACCCGTCCGGCCCGAGACTTGAAGCCACCAGCGTGTGGTTCCTCCAACCCTGCTCATGCGTGTTGAAGTACAGCGTACGTCCGTCAGGGCTGAACGTCGGGAAGATCTCGCCGCCGTCGGTCGAGATGATTCCTGGCTCGAATAATTCGAGGCCATCTTGTCCCTGAGGGCCCGCAGCCGGTGAGCGCTCTAACGATCGGAGGGCGAGCAGGCCGGAGCAGCCGATTACCAGCAGCCCGATCACGAATCTGCGCTTCATTTCTCGCTTCTCCCTTCTCTATGTCGTCATCGACACGAGCGCAAAGCGCTTCTTTACTCGGCGCCGTCCCAGCAGTAGGTGCAAACTCTGTCCTTCGGCAGCCCAATAGCGGCGATCAGGTCGTCGAGCCTCTGGTAGCGCAACGTGGTCAGGCCGAGGCGCGAGCGGATGACGTCGACCATGGCGGCGTGAGGCGCCGAGTCCGGGTCGGCGTACTCGTCGAGATTGTCGGGACCTTCGCCGTCCAGTTCGGCGATCGCCCAACGACCCGCCAGGTCGAGCTCGGACCTCGAGCGCGAGAAGTTGAGGAACTTGCAGCTGAATACCAGCGGCGGACAGGCCGGCCGCATGTGGACCTCTCTGGCGCCGTACTTGAATATCCGGGTGATGATGTCTTTCAGTTGCGTGCCCCGTACGATGGAGTCCTCGCAGAATAGCAGTCGCTTGCCTTCGATGATCTCGCGGATCGGGATCAACTTCATCCGCGCCACGAGGTCACGAACGCGCTGATCCTGTGGCATAAAGCTGCGCGGCCAGGTCGGTGTGTACTTGACGAACGGGCGCTGGTACGGTTTGCCGGCGGCGTTGGCATAGCCGATGGCGTGGCCCGTCCCCGAATCGGGAATGCCGGCCACTACATCGACCTCGACGTCGTCACGCTCTGCCAGCGAAGCGCCGCACCGGTAGCGGACCGATTCTACATTGATTCCTTCGTAACTCGACGCCGGATAGCCGTAGTAGACCCAGAGGAACGCGCAGATCTGCATGGCCTTTCCCGGCGGCCGCAACTGTTGCACGCCATCTCGCGTAACCCGCACGATTTCACCCGGTCCAAGGTATCGCTCCACCTCGTAGTCCAGGTTCGCCAGCGCGCACGTCTCCAGTGTGACGGCATAAGCACCGGCACGCTCGCCGACGGCGATCGGCGTACGGCCCAGGCGGTCCCGGGCCGCGTAGACCCCTTCGTCGGTGAGCAGCAAGATGGAGCACGATCCCTCGATGAGCTCCTGGGCGTGGCGGATGCCGCTGACGAAGTCTTCGCCCTGATCGATCAGGCTGGCGACGACTTCCGTCGGGTTCGGCTCCTCGCCGGCCATCTCGGAGAAATGTGCACCGGGTTTCTCCAACGCCGACTTCACCAGACTGTCGAGATTG
>JBDHHX010000019.1:0-21422 GCA_039589155.1 Gemmatimonadota bacterium
CGCCTCAACCTGTGCATGCTCAAGAGCACAAGGGCAAGAGGAAGTTCATCTACGCGCTGATCGGCGCGGTTGCGGTCGGTGTGCCCACCTACATCGCAGCCGATGACGCCGATTTCGATAACTTCTGCAGCACCAAGACCTGCATGGGAGTGATCGGTGCCACCGTTGGTGGCCTGATCGGGTTCCTGATCGGCAATGAGATCGACTCCAAGTACGAGCGGAGGTTGGCCGCCGGTCCCTCACTCGACTACGAGTTCCGCAACGTACCGCTCGACCTGGTGCCCGACGGTTTCGCCTACTTCCCCGGCGGCGCCGCGGTCGTCGGCGTCGGCGGCGCACGGGTCGTGTACCGGGACGGCAGGATGGTCAGCCGGGGTAGCGGCGTGCGCGGGATCGAGGACGTGGCCGTGCTCTCGAGCGTCGACCTGCTGGTGCTCAGCACCTACGCGAACCTGATCGCCTTCCCGTTGCGAGGTGACAGCGCCCAGGGCGAGGTGATCGACGAGAGCGGCGGCGGCGCCATGGAGGCGTCGGACGAACGCTTGCTCGTCGCCGGCCTCGATTCGCTACGCATGCTGAGGCTCGCGAAGGGCGCCGCCGAGATCTCGTCAGAGACGCTGATCGGGGTCGAGCAGGCCGAGTTCGTCACCGACATGGCCTATGCCCGCTTTGGCCGCGTAAGCTGGCTGCTGCTCGAGGACAGGCTGGTCGCTTATGATTCCAACCTCGAGAAGCTCGGCGAGCTACAGCTCCCGGTGGCCGGCCGTACGGTCCGTGCCGATGGGAGCCGACTTGTCGTGGCGGCCGGCACCGGCGGAGTCTACGTCCTCGACGTGACGGACCCGACGCGGCCTCGCATGGTACTAGAATACACTGGGGTACGCTTTGCATACGCCGCCGACCTGGAGGGCGATCGGCTCTACGTCGCCGCCGGGCCGGAGGGTGTGGCCGTTGTGGACGTCAGCGGCGCAGAGCCGCGCGTGCTGGGCGTCGCCCGTGAAGTGGAATTCGCAAACGATGTGATGCCCGCGGGGGGCGGCGAGGTCTGGATTCTCGACCGGGACGGACGCCGCGTTCAGATCGCCGAGATCGTCACGGAGGCGGCCGGTGAGCCGGGTCCGAGTCGATAGAAGGCGAGAGAGCGGAGGCGGATGGCAGTCGAGCAGGTTGAGCAGCGGTTTCGCCGTGAGGGTAGGACCTGGCGTATAGGCCTGTTGGTTTCCCTGCTTCTCCACGTGTGCCTGTTTATCTTCTTCTACAAAGCGCCTGAACGGCTTACGCCTTACGCAGCGGCCGGGCCCGCTGCGGGCGATCCGCTGGCGGCGCCCGGCGGCGGCGGTATGAGATCCGTGGTGTTGCAGCCGCCGGTGGAGATCCAGATTCCGCCGCGCCCGGAATCACCGATTATCGAGCCTGTGCCTATCGAAGTGCCGCTAGAGGAGTCGGTCCTCGCGTTGAACCAGATCGACCTTCCCGACCCGGGCGAGGGGACGCGGGAGGGGCCCGAGTCCGGCGAAGGGCTCCCCGGCGGCGAAGGCGGCGGCGACGCCGGCAACGCCATGTCGGGGCTGCGTCGCCTCATCCCTCCGGTACCGCGCGGTGTGATCATGGCGCCGCTCAGCCGGCCGGCCTCGGTCCGCGGTCGTGAGGTCACCGTCTGGGTGTTCATCTCTCAAGCGGGAGCCGTTGACAGCGTTCGGCTCGATCCCCCCACGCCTGACGGGAGGTACAACTCCGAGCTGATGCGCGAGGCGCGGGAGTGGGTGTTCGAACCCGCGATGCGAGCCGGGAGGGCCGTCGCCACCTGGTTCAGCTATACCTGGAAGCTCTGATGGCAACTAGCAAGCCGCCCAAAGGGCGGATCCTCTGGGTGGACGACGAGGTCGACCTCCTGCTACCCCATCGTCTCGTCCTCGAACAGCGGGGCTACGAGGTCGATACCATACCCAACGGTGACGACGCGCTCAGCCAGCTGCGCCGTCAGAGCTACGATCTCATCCTGCTCGACCAGGAGATGCCGGGGCGGACCGGAACCGATATGCTGCAAGAGATCCGGACGACAGATGCCCGCGTTCCGGTCGTGATGGTCACCAAGAGTGAGGAGGAGGCGACGCTGCAAGAGGCGATCGCTCGCCGGGCCGACGACTACATCGTCAAACCGACCAGCCCGCGGCAGGTCGCCTCGGTCGTGGCGCGCATTCTCGAGGGACCCGGTCTGCGCCACGAACAGATGGCGCGTGACTTCGTTCGCTCCTACTCCGAGATACGTGCCCGTATCGATGGCGCGACCGGCTGGCGCGATTGGACCGACCTCTACTCCGATTTGGTGGACTGGGAACTGGAGCTGGGCCGCGCCGATGAACGCGGACTGCTCGATTCGCTCCGCGACCTGGCCGGCGATGCCCGTCGCGAGTTCGCCGACTTCGTCATCGCTAACTACGCCAACTGGGTGGCTCGTGGGCAGGAGGACCGGCCGTCTCTGTCGATCGATATCGTGCCGCGATTCTTTCTGCCGCTGTTGGCCCGCGCCGAACCCGCCGTCCTGATCGTGGTCGACTGTTTGCGGCTCGATCAGTGGCGCGGCCTGCGCGCGGTCATCGACCAGGATTTCGAAGTCGAATCGGATCTCTATTTCTCCATCCTGCCGACCGCTACCCCGTACGCGCGCAACGCCATCTTCAGTGGCGTCTTCCCCGACGAGATCTCCCAACAATGGCCGGGCTGGCCGCAGGCCTTTGAAGATCCGGGCCTCAACTCGTTCGAGGACAAGCTGTTCGCCCAGCACATAGCGCGGCTCACTAACAACTCGGTGCCGACGCACTACGAGAAGATCCACACTACCAGTGACGGCGAGGCGATGCTGCGCCGCCTGCCCTCGGCCCTCGACGAACCACGCGCCGTTGGCCTGGTGTTCAACTTCGTCGACCTGCTCACCCACGGCCGCGGCGAATCGCAGATCCTGCTCGAGATGGCCAGAGACGCCGAGGCGCTGCGCCGGCTCACCATGGCATGGTACGAAGGCTCACCGCTGCGCCAGGCGCTGAGGATCATGCACTCGCGCGGCGTCCGCGTGCTGCTCACAACCGACCACGGCTCGGTGCACTGCCACCGTCCGACCACTGTGTATGCGAAGCGAGATGCGACCGCGAGTCTGCGGCATAAGTACGGCGACGACTTGCGCGCTGAGAACCCAACGACGGTGTTTAGTGTGTCGAGTGGCGAGTCGATTAGACTGCCCGCTGGCGGGATGAAGGCGAACTACCTCATCGCCCGTGAGGATTTCTTCTTCGTGTATCCAACAAAGTTGAGAGAGTATCAGTCGCGTTACCGCGACAGCTTCCTGCACGGCGGAATCAGTCCCGAGGAGATGATTCTGCCGGTGGCCCTCCTCAAGCCTCGCGGATAGGTCGCCGTGGACATCTACAAGCGACTCATCGGCTACCTGCGTCCCTATCGCTTGTTCTTCATCGCGGCTCTTGTGGCTATGGCACTGGGCTCGCTGCTGGACGGGTTCACCATGGTGCTGCTGATCCCGTTCCTGCGCTCGTTGTTCGGCGACGGGGTGTCGCTGACCGGTGGAGACAGCCTGGTGGAGAAAGTTCTGTCGGCCACCGTCGGCCCGTTCCTCGACGAGTCGAGTCCCGCAGACGCGTTGCGCAACGTTGTCATCGTCGTCATGGCCGGCTTGCTGTTGAAGAACGCCTTCTTCTACACGGCCGAAGCGCTGGGCGTGAAGGTGCGCGAGGGCGTGCTTCGCGACATGCGTAACCAGCTCTACGGGCACATCCAGAAGCTGCCGCTGGGCTTCTTCGACCGCAGCAAGACGGGTCAACTGGTGGCGCGCGTTTTCACGGACACGCAGCAGACAAAGGACATCATCACCTACACGGCGGCCGACCTGCTCAAACACACGGTCTCGCTCGTCGCCTTTGTCAGCGTGCTCCTGCTGATATCCTGGCAGCTGACCCTGCTGGCGCTGGTCGTGGCGCCACTCTTTCTCGGTTTCCTCAAGCCTATGCTGGGCAGGCTGCGTAGCGGGTTCCGCCGGGCCTACGACGCGCAGGGCGAGTTGACCGCGCTATTGCAGGAGACGGCGTCGGGTGCCCGGCTGGTAAAGGCGTATGGGGCGGAGGGGCACGAGCAGACGCGTTTCGCCGAAACGAACCGGTCGTTCTACAAGAACTTCGTTCGCACCGAACGGATCAGGCTGCTCAGTTATCCGCTGTCGGAGCTGCTCGGCAGCGTGGTTACGCTGATCATCGTCTGGGTGGGTGCCCAGTTTGTGTTCAACGGCTCGATGACAGCGGAGGCCTTCCTGACGTTCTTGACCGTCTCGCTCCGCGTGCAATCGCCGATAAAGGCGCTGACGACTTTCCCGGCTCGGGCGCAGACCTCGCTGGCTGCGGCCGAGCGGTTCTTCGAGATCCTCGACAACCCGATCGAGGCCGATACCGAGGGACGTCCGCTGGATACGTTCGCCGGCGAAGTGGCCTACGAAGATGTCCACTTCTCGTACGACGGCGAGGAAGCTGTCCTCAAGGGCGTGGAATTCAGTGTGAAGCGCGGCGAAGTGGTGGCGCTGGTGGGTCCGTCGGGCGCGGGCAAGAGTACAGTGGTCGATCTGCTTCCACGTTTCTACAAGCCGCAGGCCGGGCGAGTGACCATCGACGGCATCGACATTGGCGAGGTCCGCCTCGACTCGTTGCGCGACTTGCTCGGCGTCGTCTCGCAAGAGACGGTGATCTTCCACGACACGGTACGCGCCAACATCGCCTACGGCGCGCCCGACCGTTACTCGCAGGAGGAAATCGAGGAGGCGGCCAGGGCTGCCAACGCCCACGAGTTCATCGAGCGGCTCTCGGATGGCTACGAAACGATCCTGGGCGACCGCGGTGTTCGCCTCTCCGGCGGCCAGCGCCAGCGAATCGCCATAGCGAGAGCGATCCTGCGTGACCCGCCGCTGTTGATCTTTGATGAGGCGACGTCGTCGCTCGACACGGAGTCCGAGCGCCTGGTCCAGGGCGCCATCGACCGGCTGCTCGCCAACCGAACGGTCATCGTCGTCGCCCACCGCTTATCGACGATCCGCGGCGCCCACCAGATCATCGTTCTGGAGGATGGTGCGATAGTCGAGTCGGGCCGCCACGAAGATCTTCTGCGATCGCGGGGCACCTACCGCCGCCTCTACGAACTTCAGTTCAGTGGATCCGACGACGAGATCGCCCGCGGCGAGGTGACGGTCCGCTGAGACGCATCCGCGAATTCTTCGAGTACGCTTTGGCTCGCCTCGCCCTCGAGGTGCTGGGACGGCTGCCGGCTGGGGCCGGGGAGAGAGTGGGCCGCGTCTTTGGCCGGGTGGCCCATCGGGCCGGGTGGCGACGGACGGTGGTGGAGGAACAGGTCGCTCGCGCCTTTCCCGAACACGACGAAGACTGGGTCCGGCGGACGGCGCTGGAGTGCTTCGAGCACGTGGGTCAAGAGTGGCTGTCGATACCGTACGTGACCCGTCGCGGCCTCGATGAGGTGCGTCGCCGAATCGTCTCGTTCGAAGGGGCCGACGCCGCCAGAGCCGCCCACGAGGAGGGAAAGGGCCTTGTCGTGGTCAGCGGCCACTTCGGCAACTGGGAGCTGGCCGGCGCCACACTCGCCTCGCTCGATCTTCCCGTAGACGCCGTGATGCAGGGCATCAAGAACGAGCGGCTTACCGAGCTGATCAAGGACGTCCGTAATCGCAATGGCATGGGGCTGATCGACCGCGCCAGGGCCTGGGGCGTTCTGACGGAGACCATCGCAGCCCGGCGCGTCGTCGCCTTCGTAGCCGACCAGGACGCCGGCGGCGGCGGCGTGTTCGTCCCGTTCTTCGGCCGCCCGGCCTCCACGCACCGGGCGCCAGCCCTGCTGGCGCTCAGGACCGGCGCGCCCTTTTTTGTCGGCGGGGTTCACAGGACCGGGCCCCGGGAGTACCATGGTTGGTTGGTCAGAATCGAGCCGTCGGCTGCCGGCGCCATCAAGGAACAGGTAGCTGAGATGACAGAAAACTGGGTCGCCGAGCTGGAACGGCGGGTACGGCTTTACCCGGAACAGTATTTTTGGCATCATAAGCGGTGGAAATCAGCACCGCCGGGAACGATGTCGGCGGCGGCTGGTACAAAGACTGGTGAGGCGAGCGATTAACCGCTGCTGCGTAACGAGCAGGCAGTAGCGGAAAGAAATACATAAGAAAAAAACATCAGTGATTTACATCTGTATTCCGGCGCACAACGAGGAGCGAACGGCCGGGGTTTTGCTCTGGAAGATCCGGCAGGTGATGTCGGACTTCGGGCGCGACTACCAAATCCTCTTCCTTGACGACGGCTCGACCGATCGCACGTACGAGGTCGTTCAGCCGTACACCCAGGTGCTCCCGGTCGAGATCATGCGCAACGATCGCCGTGCCGGACACGGGCCATCGCTTGAGAAGCTGCTCAGAGAGGCGGTGGACCGTTGCGCGTACCCGCGGCGCGATGCGGTGGTCACTCTGCAGGCCGACTTCACCGATGAGCCGACGGCGATCCCCACTCTGGTAAAGCGGATCGAGGGTGGAGCCGACCTGGTCGTGGCAGCGCAGCCGCCCAACGGCGCCAAAGTGCCGCTGGCGGTCCGTTGCGTGAGGCGCGGTTTGACCTGGCTGGAGCGCAAGTATGAGATCCCGGCTCAGGTCAGCGACCCGATCTCGGGGTTGCGTGCCTACCGGGTGGGCCTGCTGAAACGGACTCTGAACGAGATCGAACGTGAGCCGTTCATCCGTCGTGATGGCTGGGCGGCCAGCCTGGAGTTGTTGGCGGCCGTCGCGCCGTACACGCAGCGGGTCGAGGAAACCAGTTCGGCGGTGCGCTACGACCGTCGGGTGCGCAGGAGCCGTCAGTCGGTATGGCGAGCTGCCCGGGTCTACATAAGCATGTTGAGGGGACGATGAGGGCCTTCGCCGTACTATTGGTATTGTCATGCGCGCTGCCGGCCGCGGCTCAGGAGACACCGACGACGTTGACCGGCGATTCGGTGTCCGGTATCGCTGCCGTACCCTTCGGAGTCGGCGAACGCTTGGACTACCGGGTGAAGTTCGGCCCCCTCAAGGTGGGCACGGCCTTCATGGAAGTGGCGGGTATCGACACGGTCGCCGGTTTCCCCACCTACCACCTGCGCTCGGTTATGCAGGGCTCGGTGCCGTTCTACAAGTTGGACGACAAGCAAGAATCGTGGCTGGACATCTCGCGGCTCGCCAGCCGGCGCTATCGACAGGATACCAGGCAGGGCAGCTACGAGCGGCTGCGCGAGTACGACTTCGATTTGCAGAACGGGCTGCTTCGCGATAGCAACGGCGAAACCGATTCGATACCGTCATCCGCACTGGATGACGCGTCGTTCGTCTACTTCGTTCGCTCCGTCCCGTTGGTGGTGGGCGAGACCTACGAGTGGAACAACTATTTTCGCTACGACCGCAACCCGGTCATCCTGCAGGTGCTGCGTCGCGAGACGGTGAAAGTTCCCGGCGGCGAATTCGAGACGATCGTGGTTCGTCCGATCATCAAGACGAAGGGGATCTTCTCGGAAGGCGGCGAGGCAGAGATCTATATCACTGACGACGAGCATCGAATGCCGGTGAAGCTGGTGTCGAAACTGAAGGTGGGGACGGTAACGCTCGAGCTGATGGAGTACGCCGTGGGTGAAAGACTCACGTCAGCCATGCTGGGTGGAGGCACCGAGGCCTCTAATTAGCTGCTAAGTCTTCCGCCGCTGCAGGTCTTCCTTCAAGAACTTCACCAACAGGCGACCGGTAGTTCCGGCGTCACTCAACATCGGCAGGTGACGAACGCCTCGCACGATCTCGAGTCGCCCGCTTTCCAGCTCTGACATCATCATGTGGCCGTGTTCCTGTGGTGTGAGCGTGTCCTTCTCTCCCCAAATCACCATCGTCGGTGTTCGCAGCCGCTTGAGCACGGGTCGGATGTCGTAGTGGCGCACTTCGCGAATACCGCGCAGCATCGACTTTGGTCCCGCGCGTATCACATCTCCCAGAAGTGTCGAGTAGAACCAGTTAGGACACCACGACCAGGGCTGCACCAGGCGGCTCAGCACCTTTCTGGGCCCGATCCCGGGTATCCCGGAGCTGTCGACCAGCACCAGCCGGCGAACGCGGCCGGGATGGTCGGCGGCGAGCTGTGCGGCGACCGCGCCGCCCATGGAGTGGCCGCAGACGAAGAACTGTCCCAGCTCGAGTTGGTCCGCCATGGAGATGATGGCGCGGGCGGCGTGCTCGATGGTCAGGGCCGGGCCGGGAGAACGGCCGAAACCCGGCAGGTCAGGTGCCAGAACGCGGAAGTTGGCGGTGGTCAGTTCCGGAAAGAGTGAGAACCACCAGCGGGAGGAGGCACCGAGGCCGTGAATCATGATGAGCGGCGCGCCCAGGCCCGACTCGCAATAGAACAGTCGGTAGCGCCCCGCCTGCATCTCACGGGGCACGACCTCGCGGGTTGTAGCCAGCCCGCGGCTTGGGCCCTTAGCCTTCAGGATTTTGCGCTTCCCCATCCTCCGCCTCCCGGAGTACGGATGCTGATGATGTCGCCGGCCTCGGCCTCGGTGGTGAACTTGCCGGCGAGTCCCAGCCAGGCGCCGGCGCGGCATAGCAGGTTCTCGCCGTGGGCGCCGGGAGACCCTCCGGCCGCTCCGCCCGGCGCGTAGGCTCGCCGCTCGGAAAGTACCGTGACCCGGGCCGCTGTTAGCAACTCGACATCGCGTCGCAGACCATCGCCGCCTCGGCGTGCGCCCTGGCCACCGGTGTCGCGGCGCAGCGAGTAGTGGCGCACCCGCACCGGAATCGCGTGCTCGAGCGCTTCGACCGGCGTGTTCAACGAATTCGTCATGTGCGTGTGGACGCCGGACAGACCGTCGCGTTCTCGGTTCGCTCCCATTCCGCCTGCCACCGTCTCGTAATAAGCGAACGGCTCGCCGGCCGCATCCAAACCGCCCAGCGTGAAGTTGTTCATCGTGCCGCTTGAGCAGGCCGGTATCAGGTCGGGCAGCGCACCGCCCAGCGCCTGGAAGACGACATCCACGATGCGTTGCGAAGTCTCCACGTTGCCCGCCGCGACCGCGGCTGGCGGCTGCGCATTCACCACGCTGGCCGCCGGCATCTCGATCCGGACCGCCGGCATCGCGCCGCCGCCGGCTGCCAGCGGCGTGCCCAGCGTCGCCTCGGCCACGCAACGAAGCACATAGCGGACCGCCGATTCCGTTATCGCCGCCACGGCGTTGATGTTCCCGGAGCACTGCGGCGACGTACCGGCGAAATCGACGGTCATCTCCTCGCCACCGACGGTCACCGCCACCGCGATTCGCACCGGCTCTTCCCCGATCCCGTCGCCATCCATGAAGTCATGTGCGGCGTAGCGGCCGTCCGGTATGCGCTCGATCACCGCACGGATCAGGCGGTCGGCGTACATCGTGAGCGCTCCGAAAGCAGCGTTCAACTCGCCCGGACCGTGCCGCTCGGCAAGCTCCCGTAGGCGCCGAACGCCCACGTCGAGGGCCGCGAGCTGCGCGTGCAGGTCGCCTTCACGCTCCTCTGGCGTCCTCACGTTGGTCAGCAGCAGCTGCCAGACGTCCCGCTCGATCGCCCCGCCGCGAACCAGCAGGACCGGTGGTATGCGGAGCCCCTCCTGATAGATCTCGCGCGAGAGCGGCATCGAGCCCGGCGTCGCGCCGCCGACGTCGGCATGGTGAGCGCGGGAGGCGACGTAGGCGATCGGGCCATCCCACCCGTCTACCCATACGCCCCTCACCGCCGTCAGGTCGGGCAAGTGGGTGCCGCCGTGGAACGGATCGTTCAGCAGGACGACGTCGCCGTCGGCCAGGGTCCGGCCACGCACGGCCGCCCGTACGCTCTGGGGGATCGCGCCCAGGTGAACGGGCATGTGATCGCCCAGCGCCACAGGGCTGGTAGCGGCATCGCAGATCGCGCAACTGTAGTCGCGGCGCTCTTTTATGTTCGGGGAGTAGGCGCTACGACGTAGCGCCGCTCCCATCTCCTCGGCGATCGCCAGGAGCAGGGAGCGGTACACCTCGAGCCGGATCGGATCGAGGCCTGCGAAGCTGTCGGATGGCTCCGTTTGCATGTCTTGAGCGGGCTCGTATAATTATGCAGCCGAAAATCCGTAGCCGTCCGTAAGGCGCCCGTCGCTGGGCCCGAAGGAGCGGTGTGTAATTGTAGATCGAGGAGGAAGAGTGAGCAAACGAAGGAAACAGGAGGGTAGCGGGGAGCCTAATTTGTTTGACCGAGCGCGGAACGAGTTGTTGAGCCAAATCAGGCATTGTGGCGTGCTGCAGGCAACGGAGGAGCAGCAGGACACCTGGTTCAACGAGACTATGGACTACCTGGCTGCTCGCTACGCCGGTGTATCGGATGAGCAGCTGGCCGAACTCGACGCACTTGGCCGTGCCTATTGCCGGCCGGTCATCTCTTACGGTGGCACGTCGACAGCAGGTAGCGAAACGGGCTAGAGCGCTGGACAAACACGCCTCGGCCGGCTGGGCGGGGCACCTCTTCTTAGCCGGTGTCACATATTCCTAGATGACCACGATAGAGGTCGTTTGGAGGCTGTTGGCGGTCGCTCTCCTCGTCGCCGCCAACGGCTTCTTCGTTGCCGCCGAGTTCGCGCTCGTCGGTGCGAAAGACTCGCGGCTGGCTAGCCTCGAGGCGAAGGGCGACCGCCTGGCCCGGGTCGTCCGCAAGGCACAGATTGACCTCAATCTCTACCTCTCCTCGTGCCAGGTCGGGATCACGCTGGCCTCTTTGGGGCTGGGCTGGATCGGTGAGCCCGCCATCGCCCAGACGCTGGTCTCGCTCTTCTCGGGACTGCCTGATCCCTGGAATATCATCGCCCGTCACACTGTGGCCATCGTCATCGCCTTCACGATGATCACCTACTTGCACGTCGTGTTTGGAGAAGTCGCGCCCAAGGCTCTCGCCATCTTTCACCCCGAGCAGGTCGCGCGCTGGCTGGTCGAGCCGTTGATCTGGTTCACCCGCTTGCTCCGCCCCCTCATCTGGTGGCTCAACGAGTCCGCCAACGGGTTGCTGAAGCTGCTGGGCGTCCGGCTACCTTCCAAGGCCGAGATGGTTCACAACCCCGAGGAGATCGTCTTGCTCGTGCGACGCAGCAAAGAGCACGGGGTGGTCGACGATGAGGAGCAGGATATGATCTCCGGTGTCTTCCAGCTGACGCGCACGGTGGCGCGCGAGGTGATGACGCCGCGGCCCGATGTGGTCGCCGTGACGACGCACGTGGGGTTCGACGAGTTGATAGCGGCGACCAAACGTTCCGGTTTCTCGCGGCTGCCCGTCTACGAGGAGAGCCTCGACAATGTCGTCGGTATCGTGCTGATCAAGGACCTGTTGCCGCTCGCCGCGGCGGGCGAAGTGTCGGACTTCGACGTGTCGCGGATCATGCGCGAACCCTATTTTGTGCCCGACACCAAGTCCGTCGACGACTTGCTGGCCGAATTCCTCAAGCTCAAGATCCACATGGCCATCGTGGTCGACGAGTTCGGCGGCACGGACGGCCTCGTCACTCTCGAGGACATGATCGAGGAGATCGTCGGCGAGATCTATGATGAGCACGACGTCGCGCGACCGATGTTCAGCACGACGCCGGGCGGCGAGCCGCTGATCGACGGCGGCGCCCCGATTGACGAGGTGAACGAGCAGTTAGGGCTCGAGCTGCCGGACGACGAGTACGACACACTGGGCGGCTTCATCCTCGGCGAGCTCGGCCACGTGCCCAAGCACGGCGACGCCGTCGACGTCGCCGGCGGCCGCCTGGTCGTCGAACGGGTGGACGAGCGACGCGTACGCACGGTGCGACTGTTAAGAACCGAGGACGGGCCCGGGCGGGTCGAGGCTCGCGAGGACTAGAGGAGACGAGAGAGAGTGTCAGAAGCTTCCGGTTGTTCGGTATTGCTCGTGAGTGACGACGCGGAACGCCGCGCGCGCGCGGCTGAGGCGCTGGCCTCGTCCTGCCAGCTGCTGCAGGCGTCAGACTTGAGTTCGGCGATGGACGAGCTTTCGCTGGGGCAGCCGCTCATCGTGTTGATCGACAGCGAAATGCCTCACGATCAGCTTACTGGCCTGCTTCACCTGATCGGCGAGCCGGAGCGTACCGTCCTCTGGGGTGGCGATTTCAAGCTAGAGCTGCTGGACTACGGAGCGTTTGTCCAGATCCCTGACACGGTGGCCGAAGGCGTTCTGGCGGCTGCCGTCATGCGCCTGGCGGATGTCCAGCGAACGAAAGCGGCCCTGAAGACACAGCGCGACCGCGTGGACCGGATAGACAAGCTAATGGCCACGATCGAAGTCGTCCGTCACGAAGTGAAGAGTCCGTTGACGGCGATAATCGCGGAGACCGAACTGTTGCTGATGGACGCTGACAAGCTCAGCGAAGAGCACGTGAACAGCCTGCAAACGATCGAGGCGATGACCCAACGGGTCAGGCATCTCGTCGGCCGCCTGCACGGGCTGGATGCGGATGGGTAGGTCAAAGGATAAGGCCCTGGCCGCGAAGATCCTCGTCGTCGACGACGAGCCGGCGATCACGGTCGCGCTCGCAAAGAAGCTGCGGCGCGAGGGCTACGATTGCCTGACTGCCAGTTCGGGCGAGGAGGCGCTGCGACGGCTGGCCACGGACGAGTTCGATCTCGTGGTGACCGACGTGCGGATGCCGGGCATGAGCGGGATAGAGCTTCTGCAGGAGATCAAGCGCCGCGACGCGGAGATCCAGGTGATCATGATGACGGCTTACACCGACATCGGTTTCGCGGTGGAGGCTTTGCGGCACAAGGCCGACGACTACCTGCTCAAGCCGTTCAACCTGGCCGAGCTCAGCCACAGCGTCGCCCGCTCGCTGGAACACCGTCGCCTGTTGAGAGAGAACCGCGCCTTCCAGGAAGAAACGCGGAAGGGTGCAGACGACTCTGCGCCGGCGGTCGAGAAGTATTGCCGCCAGGGACTCGCGGTCTTGAGCGCGGCTGCCGAGTCGCGGGTGCGGAAGGCGCCGGGCCACCTCGCCTTGATAGCGCGCGTCGCCACCGCCACAGGCAGTCGATTGGGACTCTCGGGTGAGGCGCTCAAGAACGTGTGGTTGAGCGCCATCCTGCGCGATGTGGGAATGTTGGCGGTACCGGAGGCGATCCTCAACAAGCCGGGCCCGCTCAACCAGGGGGAATGGCGCCTGGTCAAGCAACACCCGCTGCTCGGCGCGCGGCTCATCGAGGGCATCCCCTATCTCGAGCCGGCGCGGCCGGGCGTGCTCCACCATCACGAACACTGGGACGGATCGGGATACCCGTCGGGCCTGGCGGGCGGCGAGATCTCGTTGGAGGGCTGCATCCTGGGGCTGGCGGACGCGTTCGCGGCGATGCAGACCTCGTGGCCGTACAAGCAAGCCGTGTCGGAAGCTGATGCACTGGTGGAAATCGACCGCTGCGCGGGAACGCAGTTCGATAGCCGCGTCGTTCATGCCTTCCACAGCGCGTATGAGAATCGCTTCGCGGCCGATGCGTTCGATCTGGATGTTCCGGAATTGTGACGCCCAGCGCATATCTGTTCGAGCGGGACTAAACTTCTGAACCACGAATGGCGCCCCGATGGATGATCTAGATCGTCTCTACTTCGAGTTCGTCGAGATCCTTCGCCGTGAGCGGCCGTCGGCGCTCAGCGGCGCGTTGAGCGTGCTCGAGGTGCACGATCAGGTGATCCCCTACCGGCGGATTCGCGACGCGGCCGGACTGCGTTCGAACGATGACTACGAGGTCGCGCTCTCCCGGCTGCTCTCCGGCGAACGCGGGTATCTGCAGGCCGACCCGGTCATGCAGCAGGAGGTGCGCGCCGGCCTGGAGGAGACGCTGCCCGACATCAGACGCTACCGCGCCTTTCCGGACACGCGGATCATGCTCAATCCGGACCTCATCCCACCACCGGGCCACATCCGCTACGCGCCACCTGAGATTCGGCAGCGAGCCGACCTGGTCGAAGCCCTGGCCGAGGAACTGGCCGCGGACGCCGATCAGGCGCCCGGCGCCGAGGCCGCCGCCGCGCCGGTCGAGAAGGCTCAGGAGCCGGCGGTGCCCGAGGTCTGTCCCTTGTGCCTGACCGAGGCCCCCGGCCACTCCAAGTATTGTCCGTTCTGTGGCGCGCGCCTGACTCCGGGAGTCTGCAGTGGCTGCGGTGCGTCGCTGGACCCGACCTGGCGTTTCTGTGCCGAGTGCGGAATGCAGCGGGACGACCGGCCCAGCGATTCGCCTTGACGGGCGTGGAGCGCTCCGGTATAATCGGCCCCGTACCTAACCAAGCTAATTGAGCACCGATCCAAGCTCGCTGCGAGGGTATGCCCTCGTAAGGCGCGCTGCGGGCAGGCGCCGGGGGAAACGCCGGTCGAAGCGGGCGGTATATGTAACCCAAACGGAGGGGTGACATGAGCAGGTTGATGGCACTGGGAGCAGTTCTCGGACTCGCCGCGATGGTGGCTTGTGGCGGCGGAGAGAACCAGCAGGCGGCAGCCGACGAGATGGCCATGCCGCCGGCAGCTGAAACAGCGATGGAGGGACAGCACGAGATGGAGATGCCCGAGGGCGTCACCATGGAGATGGTGACCCAGGGCAGGGAGATCTACTCGGGTGCCGGGCTTTGCTACACCTGCCACGGCGCCAATGGCGAAGGCGTGCCGGGTCTCGGCGCCAACTTCACCGATGGCGACTGGACACACAGCGATGGCTCCTACGAGGGCATTGCCGCCAGCGTCCTCAACGGCGTCGATACCAGCGCGTCTTCGACCGGGACGCCCATGCCGCCCAAGGGTGGCAGCGGGATCACTGACGACCAGGCCAGGGCCGTCTCGGCCTACGTCTGGACGATAGCGCAATAGCGGCAACGGGCCAGCCGTTGCCTGACACGAGCCCCTCGCGTCCTTCGGACGCGAGGGGCTCGTGTCTGTTGGGAATTGGCGAAGTTGATTCGAGGATTCCCGAAAGCCGTCCCTCGCGCCGTTTCCGTCTGGCGGCTAAATTCTTTCTCCCAACCAACCGGCAAGAGTACCAACAGAGGGGTTCGATCGTGGAAGTGCTATTAGCAGGGCTCGCGGTGGCCGGCGCAACGGCGCTGGTTACCAGTCTTAGAATCCTCTGGGAGTACGAGCGCGGGGTCGTCTTCCGCCTCGGCCGGCTGCGCACCGCTCGCGGGCCGGGACTCATCTTCCTGGTCCCCTTCGGGATCGAGCGCATGCAGCGGGTCAGCCTGCGCATCGTCGCCATGGACATCCCGCCGCAGGACGTCATCACCCGCGACAACGTCTCGGTGAAAGTCAACGCGGTCCTCTACTTCCGTGTGAACGTTCCGGTGAAGGCCATCGTCGAGGTCGAGGACTTCCTGTTCGCCACCTCGCAGCTGGCGCAGACGACGCTGCGGTCGGTGATCGGCCAGGCCGAGCTCGACGAGCTGCTCGCCGAGCGCGAGAAGTACAACGACATGCTTCGCGAGATCATCGATCAGCAGACCGATACCTGGGGCATCGAAGTCACTGCCGTCGAGGTCAAGGACATCGATCTGCCGCAGGAGATGAAGCGGGCAATGGCGCGCCAGGCCGAGGCGGAGCGCGAGCGCCGCGCCAAGGTCGTCAACGCGCTGGGCGAGCACCAGGCTTCGCGTAAACTGGTGGCGGCGGCCAAGATCTTGAGCGGCGACCCGGCGTCTCTGCAGCTCCGTTTTCTGCAGACCGTCTCGGAGATCGCGGCGGAGAACAACTCGACGACGCTCTTCCCCATCCCTATGGAGCTGTTCAAGCCGTTCATGCGCGCGATGGGCAAGGCTGCAGAAGCGGAGCTGGACGAGGAGCTCGAAGACGAAGATGCCGTGCCCGAACTGCCTTCGCCCGACGATCTGCCCGGCATGCTGGCGGCGGGTGAAGAGGCAGAAGCCGAGAAGAAGAAGTAGTAGCAGCCGGACGCATGGGTGAGCTCACACCGCGTAGAATGAACCAGCAGGATCTCGAGGTCGTGATCCGTCGCGCGGCGGAGCTCGAGTCGGACTACGCGGGCGATGCACTCGATCTTTCCGAAGACGATGTCATTCGCATCGCCGGTGAGGTGGGGTTGTCGGAGGACAGCGTCAGGCGCGCCCTCGCCGAACACTACGTGGCGGTCAACTCCGAAGCGCTGCTGGTGGAGCGCGGTTGGGCGTCGCGGCTCTGCGGTCCGTCACTGGTTATCGCCAGTCGTCGGGTGCCGCGGCCGGCGGACGAAGCGCTGTTGGAGCTGGACGGTCACTTTCGGTCCAACGAGAGCTTGCGGTTGATCCGCCGGCTGAAGACCGGCTCGCTGTGGGAACCAGAGTCCGGCGTTGTCGCTTCACTGGTCAGGTCGGTGGACATCTTCGGGCGCGGCTATCAACTGGCGAAGAGCGCCCGGGCGGTGGAAACGCGTGCTGTCCCGTTGGGCGACGAGGAATGCCAGGTGACCCTGGTCGCCGACCTGGGAAACGAGCGGGCGGGATGGTTCTGGGGACTGGGCGTGGCGGCGGGCGGAGCCACTGCGATATCGGGCGCTGCCACTTTCATCCTTGCCGATGTCGCCATCGCGTCGGCGGCAACGCCGCTGATTCTGGTTGCCGCCATGGGGCTGGCCCGCGCCGGCTTCTCGCGATCGGTGGAGAAGATGCGACTCGTCCTCGAAGGTATGCTCGATCGTCTCGAGCACGACGAACCGCTCGAGGCGCCGCGACCGTCGTGGCGTGACCTGTTCTAGAATCGCTCGATTCCTATGGCCGATCGACTCCGCTTCGTTTATCTGCTGGCAATGCTCATGGCCGCTGGCCTCAGCCTCGGGGTCGGCTGCGAGGATTCGCGCGAGCGGCCGACCGGGCTCAACATTTCGGTGCCGCCAACCCAGGTGAGCGTGCAATCGCCACAGGCTAACGATGTCCTCTTCATCGATTCCACCGTGGTTATCGTTATCGACGCCGAGGGGCTCATCCAGGCGGCTGAATTCGTCCTCCTCAGCGTGAGCCCAGTCATCGACACGGTGGCCACCGGTCGGCAGGAGTACCAACCGCCGGTCGAGTTCGTCGACCAGGAATTCTCCGTCGTCATACCCACGCTCGTCAGCGGGTCGACCCTGCAAATCCACGGCCTCGCCGAGAACTTGATCGGCGAGCGCACCTTCTCCGCTCCGGTCACGGTTACCGCCGTCGACTGCGACATCGAACCCTTCCGCTGTCAGTAGCCGGGCCCGATCCGGAAGTCATTGGAAATTAACAAGTTACAGCAGCCGGGCGACCTTGAGAAAGGGCCCGTTCGGGGTTAGATTTAGGTGTGTTTCTCCAGCGGATGCGGCTCCGGAGTTTCCGGAATTTCGAAGAAGAGACCGTGGAGCTCCCGGAGCGCGGTGCGGCGCTGATCGGTGACAACGGTCAGGGCAAAACCAATCTGTTGGAGGCCGTCTACTACCTTGAGATCTTCCGCTCATTCCGAGGGGCTCGCGACGAGCAGTTGGTCACTTTCGGAGGCGAACACTTTCGCGTGGAAGGGCAGCTCTCGGGGGGTGGGGAGGGAGTGGAGGTGGCGGCCGCTTATACGCGCGAAGGTCGCCGGAAGAAGGTGACGGTAAACGGCAGCGAGCCCGCCCGGGTGGGTGAGGCCATCGGGAAGGTCGGGGCGATCGTTTTCACCTCCAGCGATGTGGAGATCGTCGCCGGCGGCCCCGGGACGCGGCGACGGTTTCTGGACATAACCCTCTCGCTAGTCGAGCCGGGCTACCTGGTTGCCCTGCAGCGCTACCGCCAGATCCTCTCCCAGCGCAACGGACTGCTGCGTGACGGAGCTGGCCCGCAGGAGCTGTCGGCATGGGACCAGGGGCTGGTGGAGGAGGGGAGCGTGATCACCGAGGCCCGCGCCCGCTGGATCGCGGCGCGGTGTTCCAGCTTCTCCCGGTACTACGAGGCGGTGTCGGGCGGGCAGCAGGCGGGTCTCGACTATATGCCCTCGGTGGCCGAGCCCGGCGGCGAAGCCGGGGTCCCGCCGCGTGAGGCTTGGGCCGATGCGTTCCTCGGCCAGCTGCAGGGGCTGGGAGAGAGAGAACGGCGTCGCGGCCTGACGTTGGCCGGACCGCACCGCGACGACCTGAGGTTCTGGGTTGCCGGCAGCCACGAGCGCGTGCAGCTCAGGAACTTCGGTTCGGCCGGGCAGCAGCGAACGGCGGCGGTCGCCCTGCGGATGGCGGAAGCGGAGACCCTGAGCGCCTCCCGTGGTCGCTCGCCGATCATCATGCTCGACGACGTGTTCGCCGAGCTCGACCCTCCGCGGTCGGAGCGCGTCGTGGAACTGCTATCGGCGGAAGATTGGGGCCAGGTGCTGGTGACATCTCCGAAGCCCAGCGAGTACGCGCTCATGGGCGACAGCCTGGCTCAGTTCCGTATCGCCGGCGGAAAGGTCACTCGCGCATGAGCGGCCGGCGACGCGGCATGCCGGAGAAGATCGGCGGCTTGATCAAGGGCCTGCTCAACGCCAGGGGGCTGACCGAGGGCGTCGAGCGTGCCTCCGTGATGCCGGACTGGGAGGAGTTGGTGGGTCCGCAGATCGCCCGGGTCGCGACGCCCGTCGGCTTCGACCGCGCCACATTGTTCGTCGAGGTGCGCTCTTCGAGTTGGCTGATGGAGCTCGAGATGATGGAGCGACGCCTGCTGGTGAAGCTCAATACCGGTCGTGCGAAGGGCAAATTCGAGAAGATCATCTTCAGACTTGCTGCAGGGGATTAGGGGATTGTGATGGCAAAGAAGACCGTAGCCAAGAAACCGGCCGCCAAGAAGTCGGCGAAGAAACCGGCCGCCAAGAAGAACACGACCGCCAAGAAGGCGCCGCCCAGGAAAGCGGCGGCCAAGAAGGCGGCACCCAAGAAAGCGGCGGCCAGGAAGCCGGCCGCGGCCGGCAAGAAGACTGGCAAGAGCGGCGACTACACGGCCGGCAAGATCCAGGTACTGAAAGGGCTGGAGGCCGTGCGGCGGCGGCCCGGCATGTACATCGGATCGACGTCGGCGCGCGGTCTCCACCATCTCGTCTACGAAGTCGTCGACAACTCGATCGACGAGGCGATGTCCGGTTACTGCGACACCATCGACGTGACCATCCACGATGACAACTCGGTCACCGTCAAGGACAACGGTCGCGGTATTCCCGTCGATACCCACCCCACCGAAAAAGTACCCGGCGTCGAGTTGGCCATGCTCACGCTCCATGCCGGCGGCAAGTTCGACAAAGAATCGTACAAAGTGTCGGGCGGACTCCATGGCGTCGGCGTCTCGGTCGTCAACGCGTTGTCGGAATCGCTCGAAGTCGAGATCCATCGTGACGGCAAGATCTGGCACCAGAAGTACAGCCGCGGCAAAAAGAAGACCGACCTGAAGGTGGGCGGCAAGACCGAGAAGACGGGCACGATCGTGTCCTACAAACCCGATTCCGAAATTTTCACCGAGCTCGAATACGAGTACGATACTCTGGTCGTACGGCTGCGCGAGCTGGCGTTCTTGAACAAAGGCGTGAAAATCCTCCTCAAAGACGAACGCTCGGGTCAGGAGAAGAAGAACAAGTTCCAGTACGACGGCGGCATCACGGAATTTGTGAAGTACCTGCGGGGCAATCGCAAAGCGCTGCACGGCGACATCGTCTTTGTGGAAGCGAAGCGACCCGAGTGCGAGATCGAGATAGCTCTGCAATACAACGATGGTTACAAGGAAGACACGTTCACCTTCGTCAACAACATCAACACGCATGAAGGCGGTACCCACCTTACCGGCTTCAAGGCGGCGCTTACCCGCACGCTCAACGACTACGCGCGCCGCGCCGGGATGTTGAAGAAAGGCAAGACGACCTACACCCTCACCGGCGAGGACGTGCGCGAGGGCCTCATCGCGATCCTCTCGGTTCGCGTCATGGAGCCGCAGTTCGAGGGCCAGACGAAGACAAAGCTGGGCAACAGCGAGGTGCGCGGCGCTGTCGAGTCGGTGGTCAACGAGGGGCTGTCCAATTTCCTGAATGAAGGCCCCACCGCGGCCCGCCGTATCATCGAGAAGTGTCTGCAGGCGGCGCGGGCGCGCGACGCGGCGCGCCAGGCTCGAGATCTCACTCGGCGTAAGTCGGCTCTGGAGGGCTCGATCCTGCCGGGCAAGCTGGCCGATTGCTCGTTGAACGACCCCAGCGTGAGCGAACTCTACCTGGTGGAGGGTGATTCGGCGGGCGGCTCGGCGAAGCAGGGAAGGGATCGCAACTTCCAGGCGATTCTGCCATTGCGCGGCAAGATTCTGAACGTCGAGAAGGCGCGGCTCGACAAGGTGCTCTCCAACGAAGAGATCCGAACGATCATCACTGCCGTGGGCACTGGTATCGGAGAAGACGAATTCAGCCTCGACAGTGCTCGCTACCACCGCATCATCATAATGACGGACGCCGATGTCGACGGTGCGCACATTCGGACGCTGCTGCTCACCTTCTTCTTCCGTCACATGCGACAGCTCATAGAGGCGGGCTACGTGTACATCGCGCAGCCGCCGCTCTACCGCGTCAAGCGCGGTCGCGAGGAGCACTACGCCTACAGCGAAGACGAGCGCGAGAAGATCGTCAAGCGTCTCACCAAGGATGGCAAGGACGCGAAGGCGGACATCCAGCGCTACAAGGGTCTGGGCGAGATGAACCCGGACCAGTTGTGGAAGACGACCATGGATCCGGAGCGGCGCACCATCCTGCGAGTCACCATGGAGGACGCCGTCGATGCCGATCGGCTGTTCACGCTGCTGATGGGCGATGAGGTGGAGCCGCGACGCGAGTTCATCGAACAGAACGCCAGGTACGTGAAGAACCTGGACGTCTGAGTTTGATCTCGTGACTCTTCGCTTGCCCAGTATCTGGAAGGTCGCGCGGTTCGTCCTTCTGCTGATTGTCGCCTACCTGGCAATCGGCTACGTGATTCCGCGTCTGGGCTGGATCTCCGCAGAGAACGGCGCCGGCATGAATATCGAGAGTGCGCTGCCACTGTCGCCCGCCGGTGTCCGCGTTTCAGGCGCTATCCACGTGCACACGCAAAGATCGCACGATGCCGTCGGCGACGAGGGCGAAGTGGCGCGTGCTGCGACCGAATCCGACATCGACTTCGTACTGCTCAGCGATCACCGGCGCGATGATTCAGCGCCCGGCCAATGGCGAGCGCCGGTTCATTTCGTCGATGGCGTTCTGATCGTACGCGGTCAGGAAGTCTCACTGGGCAGCGATGTGGGCCGCGTCCTCGTTTTCCCAATCGACACCGTGCTCAGCAGTTGGGACGCCGGCTACGAGGCGCTCGGCCGCTTCCTGACC
>JBDHHX010000020.1:0-21275 GCA_039589155.1 Gemmatimonadota bacterium
TCACCACCGCACCACCGTACCACTCACCACCGCACTATCATCATCCGCCATCAATCTGCCTCAGTAGCTCCCTAACAGCGGCGCGAAGTTGAGCATCCTCTCCCTCCGCCCGGGAATCCGGCCGCGTCTCGATGACGATGTCCGGCACCGCCGGTCCGTTCTCCATGTTCTCGTCCGTGGCCTTCACGTACCAGCCGCGGAACGGCAGGCGGACGAACGAGCCATCGATCAGGCCCCTTCCGCCGGTGGAGATCACAGCGCCGTAGGTCGGCTCGCCGACCAGGGTGCCGCGGCCCAGCGTCTTGAAGGCGTGCGAGAAGATCTCGGCGTTCGAGAACGAGCTGGCGTTGCAGAGCGCGACCGCCGGCTTCGTCCACGCCGCCAGCGGCAACCGTTCGCCATAGGGATAGGTCTCGCGGAACTCCGTGTGATGCAGCTGCAGGTCGTCGGTCGCGCCGCGCGGGACCGTGTAGGCGTGCTGGCGAACGGTGAGCACCGCCATCAGGTAGTCGGTCGTCCAGCCGCCACCGTTATAGCGCACGTCGACGACGATCCCTTCCTTCCCTTCTCCACTGGCGACCAGCTCGCGCTCGAACCGCTCGAAGCTGGGCCAGTTCATCCCCTGGACATGGATGTAGCCCAGGCGGCCGTTCGAGTAGAGCTCGGTCAGCTCGCGGCGGTCGCGCACCCATTCCTCATATAGATAGGGCCGCAGGCTGCCGGTCGGTCGAATCACGACCTCGCGTTCTGTGCCGCTGGTGCCGCGTACCGTCAGCACCGTCTTCACGTTCACGCGATCGACCAGTAGCGAGTAGAAGTTGCCGGCGGCCGTCACCGCGTCACCGTCCACCGCGGTGATCAAATCGCCGACCTCGAGCCGGCTGACTTCGCGGTCCGCCGGCGCATCGGGGATCACCCGCTCCACGCGCACGCCGCCATCAACGGGCTCGATCTCGACGCCCAGCAGGCCGGTGCGCTCAGTCTGAGTCTCCGCCCGATCAGGGCCAAACATCCCCAGGTGACTCGCGTTCAACTCGCCCAGCATCATGTTGAACACGTCACGGAAGTCGCGGTTGGTGGAGGCGCGCTCCGCCCAGGCAACGTACTTGGCCCCGGCCGCCTCCCAGTCGAGGCCGTGGTGGTTCGGATCGTAGAACCCGTCTCTCAACACGCGCCACGCCTCGCCGAAGATCTGCATCCGTTCCTCGGGATAGTCGATCTCCATCCGCGCCGAGAACGGCAGCCCCTCCAACTTGCCGCCGTCGACCTTGAGGCGCGCCAGGCGGCCGCCCGAACGGCCCATGTATAGATACTTGCCCTCGGGGCCGAGGAAGACGCCGAACGGCGACTGGTCGCCGCTGGTTACTGCCTCCATCTCGGTGCCGTCCCACTTGATCTTGTGGAGATCCTGATCGGCTTCGAAGAAGGCGCGTCCCGTGCGGTTGGCGACGAAGAAGAACGTCTCGCCGTCGGCCGAGATCGCCAGGTCGGACTCGTTGCCTGGCAACGACGTCACCTGAACCAGACGATCGTGGATGCGGTCGAAGTCGATCTGGATCGGCTGATCCTCGTCACCGCCTTCGTCGGTGTCACCCTCGTCCTCTTCTTCTTCGCCCTCCGATTCCTCCCAGTCCTGCCGCGTTCTTTGCCAGTCTTCCTTTCGCAGCCAGACGAACCAGATATCCTCGTCGCCATTGTTTCGGGCCGAGATGAAGCCGAGCTTGCTGCCGTCGCGACTCCACGTCGGTGAGAAGTCGCCCTTGGGGTGCTTGGTAAAGTTGACGGGCGCCTGCGAGTTGTCGGCGGCGTGGATGTAGATCTCCGTATTGAAATCGAGGTCGTCAAGTGCGTAGGCCAGCCAGCGACCGTCCGGACTCCACGCTACACCGCCCGGCGTGTCCCAGCCGTCCAGCAAGACCAACTCGTCTCCCAGTTGTCTGCCTTCTATATCGGCGACAACGAGCTGTCCGCGCCCGCGCCCAAACGCCAGTTTGGAGTGGTCCGGCGAAATTGCGTAGATGAACTCATCCTCTTCGGTATCCGTCAGTCTGACGGTGCGGTGCCTCAGGCTCTTGAACAGATCCGGCTGGTCGGGGTCGGCCGATTCCAGCAGGTAGAGTTCGTACTGCCCTTCGCGGTCGGAAGCGAAGACCAGCGTCGAATCGCTGATCCACAGTGGATCGGCGTCCCGATAGGCGTGCCGGGTCAAGCGAACCGTGCGGTTCTTGTCCGTGTCGTTCTCGGTTACGAAAAGCTCGCCGCGCACACCGACGGCCAGGTACTTGCCGTTCGGCGACACGTCGACGTTATCGGCGTCGTCTGTGAACGTCCGCCGCACCACCGGGTCGAAGCGGCTGTCGGCGGGCACTTCGACCTCCAGCAGGGTCGGTGAACCTCCCTCACGCATGACGTAGAGATCCGTCTGGCGCTCGAGTACGATCGTGCCGCCGTCGCCGCTGACTCCAAAGGTGCGTACTCCATCACCGCTGAACCGCGTGACCTGCTCCGCCGTGCCTGATGGGTCGCCGTTATCGTCGATGCCCTGGCGATAGATGTTGTATGTGCCGTCCCGCTCACTGACGAACAGCAGGGTACGCGGGCCGCCCCACTCGGGGCGAAAGTCGTTCCCATCCGCGTTCGTGAAGCGGGAGTAACGGTTGGCCTGCGTATCGTAGATCCAGATGTCCTTGTTGGCCGGCCCGCGGTAGTTCCTCCGGAACTCGCCGTTGGTGCGAAAGACGAAGGCGATGAAGCGGCCGTCCGGCGACATACGCGGTGTATAGCCCAGCCCGTCCAGCAGCCGTTCCGGCGTGCCGCCGGTCACCGATACCTGGTAGATCTCCCATTCGCGCTCGACCTGCGCGTACGTCCTCCGCGTCTGGAAGAGCAGCCTTCCGTCCGGCGTCCAGTCGCCCAAGACGTCGTTGGCTGAGTGATAGGTCAGCCGTGTCGGCGAGCCCCCGTCCCCGTCCATCACGTAGATGTCGTCTGAGCCGTAGCGATCGCTGACGAAGGCGATACCCTGACCGTCCGGACTCCAGCGCGGGTAGCTTTCGTACGCCTCGTGTATCGTCAACCGCGTCGCTCGTCCGCCATCCATCGGGACCGTCCAGATGTCGCCCTGGTACGAGAAGGCCACGGTGGCGCCGTCGGGACTCACCGACGGGAAACGCGCGAAAGGATGCTGCTCTTGGGCACTCACTGTCCCGGCAGCGACGAGCGCCAGAAACGCGGCTGTCACTAGAGATCGTGTCTGCATTATCGCTCCATCCGCTTGATGGGTGACTTTCGGATGATCGGTGGCGAATGACTGTCTCAGTAGACGAGTAGACAAGTCGACGAGTGGACGAGATCACAGGGCGGATGCCTCTCGTCTACTCGTCTACTAGCCTACTCGTCTACTCGTCTACTGCCGTACAAGTGCCTGATCGAAATCGCCGATAATGTCTTCAGCGTCCTCCAGCCCGATCGAGACCCGGATCAGGTTCTCCGAGATGCCCGCCTCGGCCCGTTGCTCTGGCGTGAGACGCGCGTGGATCATCGAGGCGGCGTGAACCGCGAGCGTCTCCGTGCCGCCGAGACTCACGGCCCGGCGTGCCAGCTTCATGCGGGCGGCGAAGTCGCGTGCCGCGTCGAAACCGCCGGCCAGCTCGAAGACGACCATGCCGCCGAAGCCGTCCATCTGTTTCTTCGCCAGCTCGTGCTGCGGGTGAGATGCCAGGCCCGGGTAGTAGACGCGCTCAACGCCCGAGTGTCCCTCGAGGAAGCTGGCAACGGCCATGGCGTTGTCATTGTGGCGCGCGACGCGAAACGGCAAGGTCTGCAGTCCGCGGCCCAGGAGCCACGATTCGAACGGGTGCGAGATTCCGCCGTGGATGATCTGTGCGAACCACAGCTTCTCGATCAGCTCGGCGCTGCCGGCGACGAAGCCCGCAGTGATGTCGCTGTGACCACCCAGATACTTGGTGGCGCTGTGTATGACCAGGTCGAGCCCCAACTCCAGCGGCCGCTGGTTGACCGGCGTGGCGAAGGTATTGTCCATGCACGTGAGGATGCCGCGCTCGCGTGCGATACCGGCGACCCCGGCCAGGTCGGTCATCGTCAGGGTGGGGTTCACCGGAGTCTCGACATAGACCAACCTGGTGTTGGGGCGGGTCGCGTCGGCGAAGGCGCCCAAGTCGGTCTGGTCCACCATAGTGACCTCGATCCCGTAGCGCGGCAGCCAGGTCTCCAACGCCTTCATCGTCCCCACGTAGTGGCAGTTTTGCGCGATCATGTGGTCGCCGTTCTTCAGCAATCCAAGATAGACCAGCATGATCGCGGCCATCCCCGATGCGGTGACCAGGCCGGCGTCTGCGCCCTCCAGCACGGCGATGGCTTCCTGCACTGCGCTGAAGTTCGGGTTCCCGTATCGCGTGTAGAACGTTTCCGGCTGCGTCTCGGTAGCCGCGTCCGCCACCTGCTCAGGCTTGCTGAACTCGAACGTCGACGTCTGCCAGATAGGCGATGCCACGGAAGCGCCGCCGCCCGGTCCCACCGTCATGCCTCCACCCGTCGCTGCGTGGATGGTGCGGGTCGCGACTCCCCATTCCCGTTCTGACTTTCCCTTCGCCATTCTCAGTCTCCCTCGTTGATGGTGCGGTTCACGATCGACCGCGACCATTCAGAATCAGCGACGACTGGCGAACTGTCTCCCGCGTCGCCACCGTCAATGCCGCCAGGTTTATGTTCTCGGATTCCAGTAACTCCTCCAACATCTCCCGCATCACGCCCAGCCGCGCGCCGTGCGCCGCGCGGAAATCACTCATCTGCTCGTCGATGCTCGCGCCCTCCCGGCTCTCCGCCAGCACCGCCAGCGTCAGATTGCGGCGCGCTTGTCCCAGGTCCTGCATCAGACCCTGCGCCGCGCGCTGCTCCCACTCGTCTTCGCCCGGCGCCAGCTTCAACAACTCGAGCAGCAACGCGAAGTCGATCACGTTGGCCAGAGCGAAATAGACGCGGCCGACGTCCGTGACCGGGCGGTCCACCTGTCGGGATATTCGGGTTACCTCCATCAGATCCTCGAGGAACTGCAGCGCTGCGACCCGCACCGATACTTCTTCCGGCACGCCGCCGATCTTCAACTCCTCCAGCGTTCCTTCGAACGCGGCCTGTTGCGAGCCGTGGACGATCGACGGTAGCGAATCGCAAAGCTCGGCCACCGGGCCCCTGAACTTCTCGATCACACCGCCGACTTCCGAATCCTCCGGCAGGTTCTCCACCGCCCAGCGCACCGTCCGGTCGAGGACGCCTTCCAGCGCCAGCATCCAGCTGTACTCCTCTTCTGACGACAGTCGTTCCTCAACCCGCTCGATCTGCGCCAGCAGTTCGGTGGTGCCCATGATCTCCGCCGCCACGTACCAGCCACGCGCTATCGCCGCCGGCGACGCGCCCGAATCGCGGGCGACCCGCGCCACGAACGTACTGCCCATCAGATCGACGAGCCTGTTCGTGAGAACCGTGGCGGCGATCTCGCTTGCCAGTCGATGTGTCCGCAGGTCTTCACCGGCCACGCGATCGACGATCTTCGCCGGGAAGTAGCGAACCAGGCAACCCAGCAACGCGGGGTCGTTAGGCAGGCTCGAGGCGATGATCTCTTGCTTTAGATGCAGCTTGCTATAGGCCAGCAGCACGGAGAGCTCGGGTCGCGTCAACGACTGGCCCAACTCCTTGCGCGTCTGCAGCCGGCCCCAACCCGGAATGTGCTCCTGCGCGCGGCGCAGGCCCGCCTTCTGCTCCAGGTAATAGGAAGAATCGCGGAAATCACCCAATCGCTCGCGCGCCCGCAACTGCTCGAGGCTGAGGGCGCGGCTCTGCGACCGATTGCTGGCAAGCACCCTCTCGGCCACGTCGTCGGTGACGTCCACCAGTAGCTCGTTGCGCTCATCCTGCGTCAGCTCGCCGCGCTCGACCAGCTTGCGCAAAAGGATTTTCAGGTTGACCTCGCGATCCGACATGTCGACGCCGCCGGAGTTGTCGATTGCGTCGGTGTTGATTCGCCCGCCCTGAAGCGCGTACTCGATCCGCGCCCGCTGCGTGAGCCCCAGGTTACCGCCTTCGCCTACCACCTTGACCCGCAGCTCGCTGGCGTCGATCCGCACCGCATCATTGCTCGAGTCGCCGACTTCAGCGTTGGTTTCCTCCGGCGCTCTCACGTAGGTGCCGATGCCGCCGTTCCAGAGTAGATCGGCGGGCGTTCGCAGGATTGCCTTGATCAGTGCCTGTCCGTTGATCACCGGCTCGTCGATACGCAATAGCCGGCGCGCCTCGTCGGACAGACGGATTTCCTTGGCGCCGCGCGGAAAGATCCCGCCACCCTGGCTGAGCGCCGAGCGATCGTAGTCGTCCCAACTCGAGCTGGGCAGATCGAACAGCCGCGAACGCTCGGCATAAGACTTCTCAGGATCGGGATCGGGATCGATGAAGATGTGCCGGTGGTCAAACGCGGCGAGCAATTTGATGGTCCGGCTGAGCAGCATTCCGTTGCCGAAGACGTCACCGCTCATGTCCCCGATGCCGGTGACGGTGATTTCCTCGACGTTGGGGTCGATCCCCATCTCGCGGAAATGGTGGCGCACGCACTCCCAGGCACCGCGCGCCGTGATCTTCTCTTTCTTGTGGTCGTAGCCGTGAGAGCCGCCAGACGCGAACGCGTCGTCCATCCAGAAGCCGTAGTCGGCGGCGATACCGTTCGCGACGTCGGAGTAGGTCGCCGTTCCCTTGTCGGCCGCTACGACCAGGTAGGGATCCTCATCATCATAGATGACAGTATCCGGCGGATGCACGACTTTGCCTTCGACCACGTTGTCGGTCACGTCGAGCAGGCCGCCGATGAAACCCTCGTACGATTCCCGGATCGCTGTCCCCATTTGCGTGCGATCGGTCGGCGGCTTTCTTATGTAGAAGGCTCCCTTGGCGCCGCTGGGCACGATCACAACGTTCTTCACCTGCTGCGTCTTCACCAACCCCAGCACCTCGGTGCGGAAGTCGTCGGGTCGCTCGCTCCAGCGCAGGCCACCGCGGGCGACGGGCCCGAAGCGCAGGTGCAGCCCGGAGGTCCGCGGCCCGTGAACGAACATCTCCCTGGCCGGCCGCGGATACGGCATCTGCTGGATGACCGCGCAATCGAGCTTGAAGGTGGTGCGCGGCCACTCGAGCTCGCGCTTCAAGTTGCGGAAATAGCTCGTCCGCACCGTGGCTTCAATAAGGTTGTGCAAACGCTGCAGCGTCAGGTCGTCGAGAATCGAATCGACGGATTGAAGCGAATCGCGGAACCGCGCGCTGCAAGCCTGCAGGCTCTCCGCACGCTCACCATCCAGCTCGGGATCGAACTTGGTCTTGAAGACGTCGATCAGCAGGCGCGCGCACTCGCGATGGTTCGACAGCGCGTCGGGCGCCGCTCGCCGGCTGGTGACCGCACCGATCTGGAACGCATAGGCCGAGTAAGCCCGCAGGACGGCGACTTCATGCCAGCTGAGGCCGGCCGTGATGACCAGTACGTTGAACTGGTCGCTGTCCGTGTGGCCGAGGGCGACGGCGCTTAGAGTCTCGGTCAGCCGCTCACCTACCGCCTCCCGGTCCAGCGGCTTCGAGTCTGCTCCCTGCACCACGAACTTGTGGATGGTCGCCGCGCTGCTGCCGGACCCGACGTCCATCGCGTCGGCCTCGATCACACGCAAGCCGAGGTTCTCCAGCACCGGCATGGCGTCGGCCAGGATCATCTCCCCGCGACCGACGAACAGGCGCAGCGAGCTGGCATCGAGGCTGCCATTCTCGTAGTCCTCCAGCGCGACCTGCATCAGGCCCGATCGCTCGCGTGCCAGCAGTCGCTCGATGTCCTCCACCGCCGTTTCCACGTCCACCGTCGCCACGTAGGCGGGCAAGAAGGAATCGAAATAGGCCTGCTCGAGGCGATGCACGGTCTCGGCATCGTAGCGCTCGGCCAGCGCATCACGCAGTCTCTGCTTCCAGGTACGGACGATCGAGCCCACCAACTTGCGTAACGCGTCGATGTCAACCGCTTCCACGCGTTCCGGAGTCGCCGAGATGTAGAAATGCAGGCGCGCCGTATCGCCGGCGCCGATCGACAAGTGGTCGTTGAGAATCGTGCCACCCAATGCTTGCGCGATCTCTCTGCTCAGTCGGCCTCTTACCTCGTCGGTGTAGTTCCGCTTGGGCAGGATGATCATCACGTTCACCCCTCGACCCAACGAATCGGGGGCGAGCACCAGTCGGACGTCGCCGCTGTCCTCCGTCGCCATGATCGCGGAGATCTGTCTGGTCAAGTCGTCGACGCTGACCAGGAACAGCTCTTCCAGCGGCATGTCGTTGAACAGCGAGAGGATCGTCTTGTGGTCGTGCGAGCCCTCGGGCACGTTGGCGCGGGCCAGTACATCCTGCAGCGTCCGCCGCAGAATCGGTACGTTGCCCTTCGGTTCGGTGTAGGCCTGCCAGGTGAACAGCCCCAGGAACCGGAACTCGCCGACGACTTCGCCCTGCTCGTTGAGTCTCTTGAAGCCCACGTAGTCCATGCGGGCGCGCCGGTGAACGCGCGACTCCGAGTTGGCCTTCGAGACCAGGAGAAGCGGGCCGTGGAGCGCCCGGGCGCGCAATTCGGCCGGCATGTCGCCGACGGGCCTGGGCTCCCATACGGCAGACTCTTCCTCGCGACGCAGGATGCCGAGCCCCGAGCCGCGGGCGAGTGAGACCTGCAGCGCACCGCTGCCGTCCTTGAAGAACTCGTACTCGCGATATCCCAGGAAGACGAAGTTGTTGTCACCCAGCCATTCGAGGAACGCAGAGATCTCATCGATCTCGGCCGCCCGCTCGGGCACCAGCGCGGCGTAGCTTCTCATTGCCGCTGCGACGTTCTCCGTCTGCCGGAGCATTGGCCTGAAGTCGTCGGTGGCGAGCCGCAGGTCTTCGAGGCAGGCGTGGAGGTCCGACTCGACCGAAGCGATGATCGACTCGTCGAGGTGGCCCTCGAACTCGCAGTACATGGTAGAGATCAGCAGGCCGTCGCTGCGCCAATCGCGGATCTCTGTGATCGTGCCCTTCTCATCTCGGTCGGCGACGACGACGGGGTGAAGCTGGTGGCGAATCTCGAAGCCCTTCGAGGTCAGGTACTGCCTGACGGTGTCGACGACGAATGGCCGGTCGCTGACCACGACCTCGACGCTGCCCCAGTGCCCGTAGTCTTTCCGCTGGTAGGCCCGGATGCCCAGGTCCTTGGGGCCGGTGCCCTGGAGAAGCTCGAACATCGAGCCAACGATCTTCTCGACTTCGCCCTCGCGACGTTCGGCGAAGAAATCGGGCTCGGCGCGGCTCAGCAGCTCGTGTGCATACGACTTGAGCGCCGCTCCCTGGCTCGGATCGGCGCTCCTTTCTATGGCGTCGATTATCGCCCCAATCGCTGGCGTACCCGACTCGACCTTGGTCTTCATAACGATCTTAGTCTGTCCCTTCCGGCTCGTCTTTGCGGCCCCGCCGCCCGCCCCAGCCCTGTCTGGCGCCAGTCCCGGGCCGGCCACAATATATCCGGGTGCGCGCCAACTTCCAGAAACATAGGGAATTGTCGCAACTCCCGGGCCAGCAGTCTGGCCCTAAAAACGGCCGCATCCGGTAGCCGTCTCGAGCGCCCTCCCTTGCCGCCGAGCCTGGCGTTCAAGCCGATGTCTCAAATGGACTCTGATTTGGAGAAGACGGAGCGCCCAACGGGAACGCCCGAGCCGCCGAACGACGGCGAGGGGGAGCGCCGGCTGGATCCGTTCCGGCCCGGCTGGTGGATTCGCGGGCCGCACCGGCAGACCATGTGGACGCGATTGGTACGCCGGCAGGTAGAGGTGCCCACCACCCGCGCCCGCTGGACTACGCCGGATGGGGATTTCCTCGACCTGGACTTCGCCGACGGGCCGCTGGCTTCGCCACAGCTTCTGATCATCCACGGCCTCGAGGGTTCTTCGGAACGAAAGTATGTCCGCGGCCTGCTGGCCCTGGCGATCCAGCGAGGCTGGCGCGGTGTGGCGATGAACTTCAGGGGGTGCAGCGAGTCGTTGAACCGCGCGCCGCGGCTCTACCACTCCGGCGAGACCGGCGATCTCCACTGGGTAATAAGCGAACTGGCGAAGCGCGACCCGGGCGCGCCGATCCTGCCCGTGGGCGTCTCGCTGGGTGGCAACGTGCTGCTTAAGTGGCTGGGCGAGGAAGGTTCACATGCGGCGGACGAAGTTCGCGCCGCCGTCGCGATCTCGGTCCCCTTCGACCTGGCCGCGTCGGCTCGACAGATGTCGCGCGGGATGGGTCGCTTCTACACCCACTTCTTTCTGAAAACGCTGAAGCCGAAAGCCCTGGCCAAGGCTCAGCAGTACCCGGGCCTGCTCGACGAGAAGGCGGTCCGCCGCGCCCGGACCTGGCGTCAATACGACGACGTGGCCACCGCCCCGCTACACGGGTTCGCCAGCGCCGAGGACTACTGGGAGATGTCGAGCTCGATGCATTTCCTCGACGCCATCCGCCGCCCCACTCTGCTGATCAGCGCCGACGACGATCCCTTTATTCCCGAGTCATGTCTGCCACGGGGTGCGGTCGATCGCTCGGATTGGCTGCACGCCGATTTCACTCGCCGCGGCGGTCACGCCGGGTTCGTCGCCGGCGCCGCCCCGTGGCGGCCCGTTTATTGGGCGGAGCACCGTGCGATCGAGTTCCTGGCCGGCTATGCGCCGACCCTATGGCCCGGCAAAGGGAAGGGGAAGAGCGAGCCGTCCGAGTGAGCCGGACCGGCGGCGGCTACTAACCAGTGGACTCGATGAAGACGCGCGAGTTGGGCCCTGCATACTCGAACACCAGCGTCACCCAGGACGCCACCGGCTGATCGGCTCTATACCCGGGCCAGAACGTGACTTCATCCACCAGTAGCAGCGTCGCTGCCACCACGTCGCCGTCGCCCGAAGCGTCGCGAGTCTGCCGTATCCATCCCTCGCCACCAACGTGCACGCGAATCCGGCAGCGACCCCGGAGATCACCGTAGTCATCGACGATCATGCGAGCCACGACCTCGCCGTTGCGCAATCGCGGCGGGTAGGCCACGCGCTCTACCAGGTCGAACGTCACCGGCACGCGGACCAGCGCCGCCACCGCTTCGCCGCCGGCCTGGGCGGGCTCGAACCTCATCTGCTCTCCGATCCACAGCGCAGCCTGGTCCAGCTCCTCGTTCCCCGAGCTCTGGTCCACGCGGACCGACTGCACGTAGCCTTCCTCGTCGACCCGGACCAGCAGCACGACGTTGGCATCCATGCCGGCGCCCACCGAGCGCATGGCGCGGGTGATCTCTTCCCTGTTTGATAGGATAGGAGCGACGTCGTAGGCGGGCTCTTCTGCGACCGGTCTGCAGGATAAGAACGTCAAAAGGACCGCGGTCACTACCAGCGAGCTTTCGCCGAGCCGCGTGTTCATGCCAGTAACCTCCTGATTCCGTCCGGGCGCCCCACTAACATCTTCTGGCCGGAGCGCCCGGAACGCAAGCTCGTCCCCAAAACCCTCTACTCGCGCCTCCTGGATGTGGGGACGTCGAACAAGAGGTTGCCGCCTTCGGTGGGCGCGATGATCACGTTACCCTCGTTCTCCCCCACATACTGCAGTGTCTGCATATAGAAATACGACAGGTACTCCGCCGTCAGACTCTCGCCGATGATCTGCTGCGCATCGCGGATCCCCAGCGCTTCCTGCCGCTTCTGCTCCGCCTGTTCCATGACGATCTCCGTCTGGAACTTCTGCGCCTGTACTTCCTGCTCGCGCTGCAGCTTCAGCTCGATCGCCTGGCGAACCGTCGGCGGCGGCTGAATCTCGCGGACGAAGAAGCGGACCACCTGGATGCCCTTGGGGCCCAACTCTAAGTCCATCAACTCCTCGACTCGCGTTGCGATCCCCAGCCGCTCGGTAGATAGAATTTGCGTGCCGGTGAGCTCCGCGATCGCGTCGCGCAACGCCGTCCGATAGGACGTATAGACGTAATTGTTCACCGCCCGCATGTCGCCGACCACCAGGAACAGCTCGACGGCCTTGTCCGGCAGAACCCGGTACCTGTAGGACGCATCGACGCTGATCGTCAGCTGGTCCGCGGTCAGCGCCTCGGCCTGCTCGCTCGACGCACCGGACGGCCACTGGATCTCACGCGTGTCGTACTTCGAGTACTGCTTCCAGAAGACCGCCGGCGCGGCGAAGTAGAGGCCCTGCCCGAACGAGGCGTCACCCACGTTACCGGTGATCGGGTTCTTGAGGACCGCGACCTCGTAGTCGGTGACGGTGGTGCACGAAAACGGAAGCATGACGGCCGCCAGCATGACGGCCGCCGCCGGAACCATCATCAGCGACTTACCTAATGTTGGCCGTCGTATGTTCCGAAACTCCCTCGGGATGATAGGATCGGACATGATATCACCTCTTCAGCTAACTGGTTGATTCCCGTCGTGCCGCTTTCGCCTTCTCCCTCTTGATCCCGTAGACGAGGAACAGAAGGAAGCCGCCCCAAACGAAACCGCAGGTAAGCGCCATGGCTACGGCTGCGGATGTGTTCATTCGCTTCCCTTTCTCTCAGCGTCCCAGCGGTTCGAAGCGCGCAGTGAAGTGGCGCAGGAACGGCGCCTCGTAGACCGTTCGATAGCCGCCGATCTCTTCGCGCCGCTTCCATACCTCGAGGATCGCCTCGACGGCATAATCGACGTGGCTCTGCGTGTACACGCGTCGCGGAATCGCCAACCTCAGCAGCTCCTTCTCCGCCGGTGTATCCGCGCCGCTCTGCGGATCTTTACCCCCGAACATCAGGCTGCCGATCTCGACGCCGCGGATGCCCGCCTCGAGGTAGAACTCCACCGCCAACGCGATGCCCGGGTACTGTAGCGGCCGCATGTGCGGCAGAAAAGCCGCCGCATCGATGTATATCGCGTGGCCGCCCGGCGGCTGCACGATAGGAACGCCCTCTGCCGAAATGTGCTTGCCAAGGTAGTCGGTCGACGCGACCCGGTATTGCAGGTAGTCCTCGTGAACGACTTCGTCGAGCCCCACAGCGATGGCATCCAGATCGCGGCCCGCCAGGCCGCCGTATGTCGGGTAGCCCTCCGTCAAGATCAGCAGGTCCTTTTCCTGCCTTGCCAGCTCTTCATCGTTGGTCGCCAGGAAGCCGCCGATATTGGCGAGCCCATCCTTCTTGGCCGACATCGTGCAGCCATCGGCGTGCGCCATCAATTCGCGAGCGATCTCGGCGACCGAGCGGTCGGCGTAACCCGGCTCGCGCAGTTTGATGAAGTAGGCGTTCTCGGCAAAGCGGCAGGCATCGATGTAGAAGGGCACGCCGTGTTTGCGACAGACCTCGGACACCGCCCGCACGTTCGCCATCGAGACCGGCTGGCCGCCGCCCGAGTTGTTGGTGATGGTGACCATCACCAGCGGCACTGCCTCCGGCCCTTCCTTCTTCAGCAGAGCATCGAGCGCCTCTACATCCATGTTCCCCTTGAACGGGTGCCGCTCCGATACCTCGCTTGACTCGGCACACGGCAGGTCCAGCGCCACGGCGCCCGTGTACTCGATGTTCGCACGCGTCGTGTCGAAATGCGTGTTGTTGGGAACGAACTGACCCGGCCCGCACATCACGCTGAACAGGATCCGCTCGGCGGCGCGACCCTGGTGGGTCGGTATGATGTGCTCGAACGGGAAGCAACGCTTCACCGACTCCTCGAACCGATAGAAAGATGGACTGCCGGCATAGGACTCATCGCCCCGCATCACGGCAGCCCACTGGTTGGAGCTCATCGCCCCCGTGCCGCTGTCGGTCAAGAGGTCGATCAGCACGTCTTCGGCGTGGAGCAGGAAGACGTTGTAGAACGCTTCCCTGATCTTCACCTCGCGCTCGGCGGCCGTCGTCATGCGGATCGGCTCGACCGCCTTGATTCGGAACGGTTCGATGATCGTTCGGATAGCCAATCTCCTAACCCCGTTCGCTCTACTGGTTCTCGCCAGCGGCGAGCCCGAGTTGATCCTGGATCTCGTGCATGGCGTCGATGACGAGCTGGACATGTTCGCCGAAGTCGACCCCAAGGTCGCCCACGCCCGCCTGCAGCTCCTCGCGGTCAACGCCACGCGCGAAGCTCGGGTCCTTGAGCTTTTTCTTCACCGACTTGACCTTGAGGCCCGCCAAACGAGTCGGCCGCACCAGCGCGCAGGCCGTCAGGAAGCCGGTCAGCTCGTCCACCGCGTACAGCGTCTTCGCCATCAGCGTCTCACGCGGCACGCCGGTATGGTCGCAGTGCCCGAGTATCGCTTCCAGCATAACCTCGGGGTAGCCGCCCTCCCTCAGGATCTTGACGCCGCTGCTGGGGTGTTCGTCATCCGGCTTGCGGTCATCGTTCGGCCAGCGCTCATAGTCGAAGTCGTGCAGCAAACCCGTGACGCCCCAAAGCTCCTCATCCTCGCCGTACTTGCGCGCGTATGCACGCATCGCCGCTTCGACGGCGTACATGTGCCGCCGCAGATTCTCGTTTTGCGTGTACTCGTGCATCAACGCACACGCGTCATCACGATTGAGCCCCATGTCTAGCTCCTATGTATATCGATACACGACAAGACTATCGCCTATTCGCCCGAAGCGCCATCAGGCCTGGTTCGCACTCGGACAGAGAGCCTCCAGCGCACACTCTCCGCACTTCGGCTTGCGGGCCAGGCATGTGTAACGGCCGTGAAGCACCATGCGTAGCCCGAAGCGGTTCCACTCGGCTTGTGGGACCAGTTCCATCAGGTCCCGCTCGATCCTTTCGGGCTTGCTCTCAGCGGTCAGACCCAGCCGGTTCGACACCCGCTTGACGTGCGTGTCGACCGTTATGCCTTCGTTGATGCCAAAGCCTGACCCGAGGATCACGTTCGCCGTCTTGCGCCCGATCCCGGCAAGCGCGACCAGCTCGTCCATCGTATCGGGCACCACGCCGTCGTGCTCGTCTACCAACGACCTGGCGAACGAGATGATCGAGCGCGTCTTGTTGCGAAAGAACCCGGTCGAGCGGATCTCCTCCTCGAAGACCTCGGGCTCGGCGTCAGCGTAGTCAGCCGCTGTTCGGTACTTCGCGAACAACGTCGGTGTGACCTCGTTCACACGGGCGTCGGTGCACTGGGCGCTGAGGATTGTCGCGACCGCGAGCTGCAGCGGGTCGTCGAAGTCGAGCTCGATGCGCGCCGGCACCGCCTCGGCCAGTCGCTCGACGATTCGCGAGGCGCGCTCATGCATGGCGGCAGCCGACTTCTTCTTAGCTAGCACGGTCCTCGTATCAGTGTAATTGCTGGTATCGGTCGAGCCACTGCGCCACGTCTGCACGCGTGATCACGCCTTCCAATCGTCCGTGATCCATCACCAGCGCGCGACCCACGTCCTGGCGCTCGAGCTTCGTCAGCACGTCGGCCAGCGTGTCATCTGGCCGCACCGTCAGCGCGTCGCATACCGGCATCATCACCGTGGCCACCGGAGTGGTCGGCCACAGGTCGCGATCCACTTCCTTCACCTGACGCAGCGTGATGATCCCTAACAGGACACCGTCGGCATCCTCCACCGGAAACGCATTGTAGCGCCGCTTGAGGAAGTACTCGTCTACCAGGTCACGCAGCGGCAGGTCGGGGCCAACCGTCTCCGGGCTTCGGGTCATCGCCTCGCGGGCATACACGCCCTGGAGGATCCGGCGAAGTATCAGTTGGCGGTAGCCCGCTTCCGCTGCCTGTGTCAGGAACCAACCAATAAAGATGAGCCACATCCCGGGCAGCAGAAAGCCGCGGAACATGTAGAGCACCCCGAGGCCGACCATCAGCCAACCGAAGGCGCGCCCACTGTACGACGCCCAGCGCGTCGCCTTGCGGACGTCCTTGGTCACATGCCAAACGACGGAGCGGAACAGACGGCCGCCGTCGAGCGGGAAGCCGGGTATCAGGTTGAAGACGGCGAGTATGAAGTTCAGAAAGGCGAGGTAGTTGGCGACACCGATGATCGCCGTCGGCGCGCCCAGCGCACCCCCGACCCGGGCGATCGCGAAGAACAGAGCGCCCAGCGCCGCGCTGGTCAGCGGGCCGACCACCGTGATGACGAATTCGTCCTTCGGGTTCTCGACCTCGGAACGAATCCGCGCCATGCCGCCGAACACGAACAGAGTGATGCCTTCAACCGGGACGCCGCGTGCTCGCGCCACGGCCGCGTGGGCCAACTCGTGGAAGAGGACCGACCCGAAAAAGAGTAGCGCGCCGGCCAACGCCATCAGGATGTACTCGGTGGAAGTGAACCCCGGTATGAGCCGCGGGAACTCGGACTGCGCGAAGGTCCAGAGCACCAGAAAGAAGACGACGAACCAGGAGAGGTCGAGCCGGACCTGGAAACCGAAGAGCCTACAGAACCGAATACCGCCAGTCATCCGCGGCCCCGCTCTACAAGTCGCACCCTCAGCACGTGCTCCAGACCCGTCGGTCCGCCGTGCCGGATGTCCAAACCGCCGGCGCCGGCCGCCGCCGCTTGCGCCGACTCCGGGTAGCGGTCCAGGTACCAGAGCGCCCGCAGCGCCAGAAGCAGGGCTTCGGACAATCGCTGCATCGAGTACAGCCCGGCCAAATCGGCGCCGGGGAGTCCCAAGCTAAAGGCGTCCGGGTCCTCGATCTCGTCGACCGCGCCCGGCGGCGCCGCGAAGGCTGCCGCGCTGAAGCCGGGCCGCCCGGCTCGCATTCCCAGGACGATCAGAACGTCGGCGTGGCCCTCGGGTTCGATCCGCACGAACATTCCCTCAACGGGCTCGGGCGGCTCGCCGTCTGTCATGGCGGCCCAGAGCAGGCTCCGCGGCAGCTCCAGATAGAGAGTCTTGCCATCGGCTCGCGGCAACCAGGCGGAGAGATCGGGCGCGGCCTCGATCAGATCGCGGATCGCCGGCTCCTCGAAGGCGTAGAGCCGGCAGCCGGACCGCCAGAAGTGAAAGCAGTGGAACAACAGGTCGAGAGAGCGGTCGATGGCTGCCGCCTCGGCCTCGTCGGGGACCAGCCGCCCGACCAGCGCCGCCACGCTGTCGAGGCGCGCGAACTCATCGCGAAGCATCGCCCCCGGACCGCGCCGTTCGATCTCTTCGCTGATGGCCGGGAACAGCTCTGCCGCCAGGCCGCTCACGCCGAACACCATCTCGTACGGTGTGAAGCGACCGGTATCAGCATCTCGGGTCATCGGATCGCGCCGCCTACGCCGACCCGCCTTCTTCCAGCGCCGGCTGCTCCGGCACGCCGGAACGCTTCGCCAGCCATGGATTGAGCAGCCAGAATGCGACCAGAACGATAGCGAACTGCACCAGGACCGTGCCGATGCTGAAGTCGCTGATTGGATTCAGCGCTTTGCGCCAACCTTCGGCGCCCGCCTGGTAGAACCACCAGCCCATCAGCACCACGGCCTCGACCAGGCAAAGCACGATCGCCCACTCCCACCAACGCCCGATCTTGATGTCCGAGCCCGGGTGGTTGACCAACTGCGTGCGGAACCGGCGAACGCCAAACTTCAGAACCGCGAAGGCGAAGAAGAGGCCCGACAACATCAGCCCGACGCTCCAAACGAAATCCTGGTTGTGGAAGTAGCCGAGCGACAGCGCGGCAGGCGCACCCGCCAGGAAGCCGACGCCGCCGACCCACCAGATAGCGCGACCGCGCCGAATCCCCGCGTCCACCAGAACGCGGGTGGCCAGCTCGATCATTGAGATGAGACTGGTCCAGGCGGCGAACACCAGCGCCAGGAAGAAGAACGCCATGAAGAAGCGACCGGCCGGCATCTGCGCGAACAGCTGCGGCATCCAGATGAAAGTCAGTCCCTCATTTCCCTGACCCATGATCTCGGTCGCGATGTCGGGCTGCAGCGCGAACGCCGTGCACAGAACCATGATGCCGGCCAACAGCGACATCGAGTTGTTACCAAAGCCCAGCGCGAACGCGTTCAGTGTCGTGTCCTCGTTACGCCGCATGTAGATCGCGTAGGTCAGGATCAAGCCCCAGCCGGCGCCCGTGTCCCAAGCGTTCTGCGTCAGCGCTTCCAGCCACACCCGGTAGTTTGCCAGCTGGCTCCAGTTGGGCGTGAACAGAAATTCCAGGCCCGCCATCGCGCCCGGCAGCGTCACGGCACGCACCGCCAGCACGATGACCAGGACCACCAGGCTGGGTATCAGTACACGCGCCACCTTCTCGATGCCGCGCACGCCGCGGGCGACGACGAGAACCCCCAACGACATCGCGATGGCGTGCGTGAGTAACGCGCCACCCGAACTGTTGAAGCCGTTCCAGAACGCCTCCGGTGTGGCGCCCGGTATCTCACCTGTCACAGCCGCGGCGAAATGCCGGATGCACCAGCCCATCACGACGCTGTAGTAGAACATGATCGCCGTGGCGCAAAAGCCGACCCAGGTGCCCATCCAGGCGAACTTCCTGCCGATCAGCTTGCCGAACGCTCCCACCGTGCCCGAGCGCGTCGCCTTGCCGATGGTGAATTCGACGATGATGAGCGGAACGGACCAGAGGAGCAGGAAGACGACCCAGGCGAACAGGAAACTGCCGCCGCCGTTCGATGCCACGATGCGCGGGAAACGCCAGATGTTGCCGGTCCCCACCGCCATGCCCAGCATGGCCAGCATCATCCCCCAACGGGAGGTGAAGACTTCAGAACGCGAAGCCAATTCAGGACCTCATGCTGTTTCGGCGGGCCGTCCCAGCCACTCCAGCACCGCCTCGTTGAACGTCTCTGCGTGTGAGATCAGCGACAGGTGGCCGCCGTAGGCGATCTCCATGTAGGTAGCGTTGGGCAGCAGCTCGGCGATCTCGCGCTGCCAGGCGTTCGGCGTGTAGGTATCGGACGCGCCAGCGATGACAAGAGCCGGCTTTTCGATCCGCCCCAGCTCGGGCCGCAGATCGCACTCCCTGAACGTCTCTAGCCTCAAACCGCCCACCGACATCGGAACTCGAACCGGAACCTCCAGCTCGTAATCGACGATCCGGTCGTTGCCCGGCGACGGGTCGTACACCCAGACGCCCCACTTCCCCCAAACATCCGAGACCTTCCGCATCAGCGGCACCGGCAGAAAACGCGACGTCCAGCGCGCCACCGGGATGAGCAGCGTGCGGTTCAGCCCGACGTGCGAAAGGTCGAGCCGTGCCAGCGTGTTGGTCAGGATGAGACCGTCCGTGCGGTCCGGGTAGCGAGTCGCGAAGCGCATGCAGATGGCGCCACCGAACGAGAGCCCTAGCAGAGTGGCCGACGGGATCTCCAGCGTGTCGAGCACCGCAGCCACGTCGCTGGCGAACTGGTCGAAGCGCCGTTCCACTCCGTCGAACTCGGCGCGCAGGTTCGGCGCGACGACTCGGTGGCTGCGGGCGAACGCCGCGATCTGGTGACGGAACACCTGGCTGTCGCCGTTCAGTCCCGGTATCAGCACGATCGCCGGCCCCGCGCCCACATCGATGACCGGCACGCACGCACCGCCTTCGAGCTCGACGAAGGACGGCTCCAGCGCCCGGCCGCGACCGTCACGCAAAGCCGGCGGCTCGATCGCCTGGTTGCGCTGCTGGCGATGCACCAGGTAGGCGCTGGCAAGGGCGCCGGCGCCAAAGGCGAGTAGGCGGCCAATCATATAATTGAAGTGAACATTGAACATTCGACATTGGACATCCAACATCGAAGGCACTGCCGAACGTTGGGGGTTGGACATCGAACTCTGAACATTGGGCGAAGCCTCAACGTTCGATGTCCAATGTTCAACGCCAAACGTTCGGCAGTGACATCAATGTTCAATGTCGGATGTCCAATGTTCAATGTTCAATCGCCCAACCGAGCTGCCAGGTACTCCCCCAGCTTGCCCGTAGAAACCCTCTCCTGTTCTAGCGTATCCCGATCCCGAACCGTCACCGTCTCGTCCTCCAGCGTCTGGCCATCCACTGTGATGCAAAACGGTGTACCCGCCTCATCCTGGCGACGGTAGCGTCGGCCGATCGAGCCCGCTTCATCGTAGAAGACCGGGTAGCGGCCGCGCAGATCGTCGTAGATCTTCCGCCCCACTTCCGGCATTCCGTCTTTCTTGACCAGCGGGAAGATCGCAGCTTTGATGGGCGCCAGCTGCGGCTGCAGGCTGAGCAAGACCCTCGTCTCGCCCTCAACTTCTTCCTCCCTGTAGGCGTCGGCCAGCAGCACGAGCATCAGACGGTCAACGCCGCCCGACGTTTCGACGATGTACGGCGTGTAACGCTCGTTGGTCGGCTGATCGAAATACTCGAGCTTCTTGCCCGATCGCTTCTGGTGCGCGTTCAGGTCGTAGTCGGTCCGATTGTGGATACCCTCGAACTCTTGCCAACCGAAAGCGAACTCATACTGGATGTCGTACGCATCGTAGGCGTAGTGAGCGAGTTCCTCACGGGTATGCTGCTCGAGACGCAGCTTGTCCGGGCTGATGCCGAGAGACTTCACCCACTCCAAACGCTCGTTGCGCCAGTAGTCGAACCATTCGGTGTCGCTCCCCGGCTTGACGAAGAACTGCATCTCCATCTGCTCGAACTCGCGCGTGCGAAAGATGAAGTTGCCGGGCGTGATCTCGTTTCGGAACGCTTTGCCGATCTGCGCGATACCGAACGGGATCTTCTGACGCGAGGCGTTGAGGACGTTGAGGAAGTTCACATAGATACCCTGCGCCGTCTCGGGGCGCAGATAGATCTGGGCCGCCTCGTCCTCAACCGGGCCCATGAAGGTCTTGAACATCAGGTTGAACATGCGAGGCGGCGTGAACTGGCCCTTGGTACCGCAGACCGGGCACTGATCGCCTTCGACGAAGTCCTCGCGGAACCGGCGGTGGCAGTTCTTGCACTCGATCAGCGGATCGGTAAACCCTTCGACGTGCCCGCTGGCCACCCAGACGTCGGGGTGCATGAGTATGCCGGCGTCCAGTCCCTCGATGTCGGACCGCGCCGTGACCATGTCGCGCCACCAGTGGTCCTTGACGTTCCGCTTGAGCTCGACGCCCAGCGGGCCGTAGTCCCAGACCGAGCCCAGTCCGCCATAGATCTCCGACGACTGAAAGACGAAGCCGCGCCGCTTGCACAGCGAGACGAGCTTTTCCATTAGATCCGTGTTGGACATGCTCTGATCGTTCCTCTCGAGATTCACTTCAACATCGAACACCGGACTCCGAACTCCGAAGTGGGGTGTGCGATGTTCG
>JBDHHX010000021.1:0-21193 GCA_039589155.1 Gemmatimonadota bacterium
GGGCGTCGAGGTTCTGGATGACCATCGTACCACGCGGGTACTCGTTCGCGCCGTGCGGGATCTGCGGCCTCCAGTTGTCCTGCTGTGCCTCCAGCGGCCCGGCCGCGAGGAGGACGAGCGCTAAGAAAACGCCGAGCCGTCTCATCGGTCAGTCTCCTCTCCCGGACCACCGGCCCGTTTCGCGGTCCACGTGAACGAAGCCATCGGTGAATCACCGGAGCCGGAAGCGGAATCGCCCTCGACGGTGCCGGTGATTTCGATCTCCATACTCTCGCCACCCATGTTGAGCACGATGGTGAGCTCCATGTCGTAACCGGAGACGGTACCGCGTGAGACCGTGGCCTCGCCGAACGGGCTGACCATCGTTCCCGTCACATCGGCGCCTTCCTGCTCCAACTCGAGCTTGGCCTGGATGGCCTCACCTTCCGCCTCGATGGTCAGGTCCCAGGAGCCGCTGACGTCTACGGTCGGGGCTTCGCCGCCGCCGCGCGCCTCCTTGCCCTTCTCCATGCCGCCTTCGACGAAGGTGTAGCGGATGTTCGTCTCTTCGGCGAAGAGCGGGCCGTCCGTGACGATGAACGTGGCCGCTGAGCCGCGCTCGATGCCGGTCATTCGCTCCAGGCCGAGGATCGCTGCGGGCGTCGACGTGAGCGCGCGTAGCGCCGCCGCCTCCGAGAGGCCGTACTCGATGGCCTTGCGAGCGCCCTCGAGCAGGTCGGCGTCGCCGCCGCCGCTGGTCAGCGCGAACGTGACTTCGGCCGCTTCGAGTTTGCCGGCGTTGGCGTAGATGTTCTCGATCCGGATCTTCTCGCGCTGAGCCGTTGCGTCCATCTCGCCGTCGCCGTTGTCCTCTTCATCGCTCGGCTCCCAGCGTTCGGGTTCGGGGAAGTCGAGTGAAACCAGGACCGGAACGCGAGCCGCGCTCAGCTCGTCGGCGACTTTCCAAGCTTCATCACCGCCGACGATGATAGGACGAAACCCGTACTCCTCGGACAGCCCCAGAACGCGCTGGATATCGCGCCCGAAGTCGACCACGAAGAACGCTGTCTCTTCCCCCGCCATCAGTTTGAGCATGACGTCGAGGTCCGGGTCGATGCCCGCCGGCTTGACGCCGCTCGTGCCGCGCTCGTACGCCTGTGCATGCGCCTGATAGTGACGCGCATCCTCGAAGGTCTGGCGATAGAACGCGATCACCGCAAACAGCGTGGCCGGATAGGCGCCCTGCGCGCCCCGGAAATACATGGCGGGACCCGTCACGGGGTGAACGACCAGCTCCTCAGGGGTGGCCGCATCCGCCCTGAACGCCAGAACGGCGCCGCTCCCCGGCATCAACCGGTCACCGGGGACCATCGCCGCGGCGACGACGCCCTTGGTCCGCTGATCGGCGAGATCGGCGCCGCTAGCCGTCAGATAGTCGACCACCCGGCGGTGCGGCATAAAGGTCTGAGCGTTGCGGGGCGGATCCCAGGACCTGATCTCGCTGCGATCGATCTCGATCTCCGGGAATTCGTATACCTCCACGCCCTGGGCGTCGATCAGCCCGGGATAGACGTAGAGCGAATCCCCCTCCAACAGCTTGGCGTCACCCGGGACCGGAACGCCCGGTCCCATCGACTCGATCATGCCGCCGCGGATCACCAGGGTCACGCTGTCCATCCGGGAGCCATCGGCCTGTACTACGGTGACGTTCTGCAGCGCGTACGCCGCCGGGCCCGGTGGTTCGGTGTACTGGGCCGCCAGCGATCCCGGCCACGCCAGTACAACGGCGAGGACGAGCGCGGGCAACCACGATGCGCGGTTTCTCATCATCAGCCTCTGTCCTTCCGGTGCTTCTCGTGAGCGGTTGGTTGGAAGCTTGGTAAGCTGGCCCTCCGTCCGGCAAACGTCAAGCAGCCCGGGAACCGCCCGCTATATTGAGGTGTTCGACCTCATGAAAACCGGGCACACGGCTGCAGGGCTCCCCTACGGCCAACTAGAGGAAGAAGGCGATGCTGATCAGAAGACCGCCCGACATCAAAGAGTCGGAAGTGACAGACGAGCAGCTCTACCTGAACCGCCGGCAGTTCATCGGGCGGACGGCGCGGATTGGCGTCGGGCTGGGGCTGGCCGGGTCCGTTTCGCCGCTTCTGGCGTGCGGCGAAGACATGCGCGCCGGCGACGAAGCGGTTCAGCAAGACGAGTTGACGCCTTACGAGGACGTGAGCGGCTACAACAACTTCTACGAATTCGGCACCGGCAAGGACGACCCGGCCCGGAACGCACACACGCTGCGCACGCGGCCCTGGACGGTGGCCGTCGAGGGCGAGTGCAATAAGCCGGGTATCTATGACATAGAAGACATCCTGATGCGCTACCCGGCGGAGGAGCGCATCTACCGGCTTCGCTGCGTCGAGGCCTGGTCGATGGTGATACCCTGGTTGGGCTTCCCGCTGGGCGACTTCATCAAGAACCTGGAACCGACCTCGCAGGCGAAGTACGTCGAGTTCAGGACGCTGCATGACCCGGTGCAGATGCCCGGTCAAAACCGCAACGTGCTCGATTGGCCCTACATCGAGGGCCTGCGTATGGACGAAGCCATGCATCCGCTGGCGATCCTCTCGGTCGGTCTCTACGGCAAGGAGCTGCCCAACCAGAACGGAGCACCGATCCGCCTGGTGGTTCCCTGGAAGTACGGCTTCAAGAGCATCAAGTCGATCGTCAGCCTGCGGTTCGTACGCGAGCAGCCGATGACCTCGTGGGCGGCTGCGATTTCGAGAGAATACGGGTTCTACGCCAACGTGAATCCGGAGGTCGATCACCCGCGTTGGAGCCAGGCGCGAGAGCGACGGATCGGTGAGTTCAGAAAGCGGCCGACCCTAGCGTTCAACGGGTACGCCGAACAGGTCGCCGGCCTCTACTCGGGCATGGACCTGCGAACTTTCTACTGATGGCGAAGATAAACCAGCGGGTTCTGCACGCCGCCGTCATCGTCGCGGCGCTTGTCCCAGTCACCTGGCTGGCCGTCGATTCGGCCATGGGCCGGCTGGGCGCGAACCCGATCGAAACTCTGCTCCATCGGACCGGGTGGTGGGGGCTGACGTTTCTGATGTTGACCCTGGCCGTAACGCCGCTACGCCAGTTGACCGGGATCGGCTGGCTGGTCAAGCTGCGCCGCACCCTGGGTCTGTACGCCTTCTTCTATGCGACGCTTCACTTCTCCGTCTACATAGGAATCGACCAGTTCTTCGCCTGGGAGTACATCGTCGAGGATATCGCCGAGCGTCCGTATATCACACTTGGCTTCACTGCGCTGCTGATCATGCTTCCACTGGCACTGACTTCAACGAAGACAATGGTGAAGCGGCTGGGAGGGAAGCGTTGGAGCCGACTGCACAAGCTGATCTATGGCTCTGCCGTGCTGGGCGTGATCCACTTCTTCTGGTTGGTGAAGGCCGATCTCCGCGAGCCGGCGATATTCGCCGCGATCCTGACCTTGATGCTCGGCTACCGTATCAGTCGAAGTTTCGCGCGAGGTCGTCGTAGAGAATCTCAACGAAGCGATCGGGACCGATCCAGCCGCCGCCCCACTCTTCATCCCATTCAGCGGTAGGCTTCGCGGCGACCACTTCTTCTCTGGATTTCCCTGCAGCGATCATCGTGGCGATCCGGGCTCGCACTTCCTCCAACATTGCGAGGTAATCGGCGAGTCCTGCCTTGCGAGATAGCGCGCCGTGCCCGGGAATGACCGTGGTCTCATCGCCGATCAGTTCCAGCACGTGGCGTGTCGCCTGGATGATCCCGTCGACGGATCCGCCCGACGACACGTCAACGAACGGGTAGATCCCGCCGAAATAAACGTCGCCCATGTGCACGACGTTGGCGTTGCGGAAGAACACGGCCACATCGCCATCGGTATGCGCACGCTCGACGTGGAAGCCGTGAATCTCCTCGCCGTTGAAATGGAATGTGAGGTCCGCACCGAACGTGACCACGGGAAGCGCGGCTTCAGGAGACGGATCGACATGCATGTCGTACGCTTCAATATACTGCTCGACACTCATCCGCCGGCGAACGTTGTCGTGCGCAAAGACCAGCGTACCGGTCGCGCCGAGGTTCTCATTGCCGCCGGTGTGGTCGCCGTGCCAGTGCGTGTTGAGCACGAAACGGATTGGCCCATCGCTTATCGCGCGGATCGCCGCAACGATCGTGTCGGTCAGCGGCGCGTACTGGTCATCGACCAGGAAGATGCCATCGACGCCTACGGATACTGCCATGTTGCCACCGCGACCGGTGAGCATGTAGAGGCCAGAGCCAACCATCGTGGTCTCGATCTCGACTGCCGCCCAGTCCTGGGCCGCGACCACTGTAGGGGAAGCCAGTCCGGCCGACAGGGCGAACACGCAAAGCAGGAGGCGCGCGATAGACTTCATCGAAGTTCTCCATCCTTTCGGGATTGGGTGAGGGCCTGATACTAGGCCGACTGTGTTGGGGCGCGCAACGGGTCGTACGTTATGGGACGTTAGGACATTGGGAATCGGATTGTCGGAGTCGGACTTCCTTGGATTGGCGAAGGCGATTCGGGGATTACGGCATTCGGGGTTTTGGGGAACCGCGAAGTGGCGGTATGTTCAGGCTGGAGGGGCCATCAAAGTGACGATAGGAGCCTACAATTGGACAAGCCAAAGGTGAAGCGGAGCGAAGAAGACTGGAAAGAGCGCCTGACGCCTGAGCAGTACCGAATCACTCGCCAGAAGGGTACCGAGCGGGCCTTTTCGGGCGAGTACTGGGACAGCAAGGAAGAGGGGACATACCGCTGCGTCTGTTGTGGCAACGCCCTCTTCAAGTCCGCCAGCAAGTACGACTCGGGAACGGGCTGGCCGAGCTTTTGGGAAGCCGCCGAGCAGGACGCTGTGAGCACGGCAGCTGACGAGAGCCTCGCCATGCGCCGCACCGAGGTATTGTGCAGCGCCTGCGACGCCCATCTGGGACACGTCTTCGAGGACGGACCGCAGCCGAGCGGCCAGAGGTTCTGCATCAACTCGGCCGCCCTGAAGCTCGAGGAGGACACCGAGACGTAGCTGTAGGTAGCGGTGGGTTGGAATGGACGCGGGCTTTGCTATGGGGTTAGTATTTGCAGCATCATGCGTTTGAAAGACTTGATGCAGCGGACCGTCGTCTCGGTGTCACCCGACCTCACTCTGCGTGAGCTGACCGAGGTCATCACCGAGCAGGAGGTCAGCGGCGCGCCGGTTGTGACGGGTGGCGTTGTCGTCGGGGTCATCTCGATGACCGATATCTTCCAGTTCCGTGAGGACGCACCCGACGTGACGCTGCGCCCCGGTGGCGTGCTGGATGATTCAGAGGGCGCGCCGCGGCGCAGAGCCGGTTCACCGTCGGAGTATTTCGCGGACAGCGCCGAGCCGGCCGAAATCGATGCCCTGCTGTGGATGAAGACGACCCACGAGCGTGATTGGGACTTGCTCGACGAGTACACCGTAGCCGACGTGATGACTCGCGACGTGATGAGCCGAGCCTCGGACTCCTCGGTAGAGGAAGTGGCGAAGTTCATGCTCGAGAGAGGGATCCATCGTGTTCTGGTCATCGACGACGGCGAACTGAAAGGCATAGTGACGACTACCGACATAGTCCGCGCCGTAGCGGACGGCATGCTCAAAGGCTAGCCACGGACAGCGTACCGCCAGCAGCCCAACCGGAAGGATGAACCTCGTGAGCCGCTCGAAGCCGAGCTTCCTGAAACCCGAGCAGTTGAGGAGAGCCTGCGACCCGTCGATTCTTGGTTTCAAGACGACGGTCGAGCTCGAGCCCCTGCGTGAGAGCATCGGCCAGGACCTCGCCATGCGAGCCGTCCGCTTCGGCCTCGAAGTCGGGCACCTCGGCTACAACGTCTTCGCGACCGGCTCGCCGGGCTCGGGCCGCGCCACCATGATCAGGCACCTTCTGCAAGCACGTGCGGCGGCAGAGCCCACGCCGTCCGACTGGTGCTACGTGTACAACTTCGACTCCCCCCGCGAGCCCAGTGCCCTGGAGATTCCAACCGGTCGCGGGACCGAGCTGCGCGACGACATCAAGAACATGCTCGTGGAGCTCAAGGCTTCCCTGCCGAAGGCGCTGCAGAGCGAGGAGTTCCGCAAGGAACGCGACGAGATCGCCGAACGGGCGATGGAGACGCAGCGCGATGTAATAGAAGGTTTCCAGCGCAGAGTCGAAGCGGAGAGTAGCGTCGCCCTCGTCCAGACGCCGGCCGGCTACGTGGTCGCGCCCGCGCTCGGCAACGAGCCCATTGACGACAAGCGCTTTCAGGAGTTGCCGGAGCAGCAGCGTGAAGAGATCCTGTCGAAGCGCCGGGAGATGGAGAAGGCGTTCGCCGAAGTTCAGCGCCAGGCACGCGACATGGAGCGCAGTGCACAGCGCCGTGTGATCGATCTGCAAGCGTCGGTGGCGCACAGCGTCGTGGCGCATTGCGTCGGCGAGCTGAAAGCGCGTTGGGAGACAGTGCCCGGGGTCATCAAGCACGTGAATAAGATGGCCGAGGACATAGTACAGAACGCTGAGGAATTCGCCGGGCTGAGCGAGGAACCGACTCCGGAGATGCCGCCGGGTGAAGCTGAAGATCCCATGGCCAGGTACGCGGTCAACGTGATCGTCAGCAACCAGCCGGGGAGCGGTGCGCCCGTGCTCCGCGAGGAGAACCCCACCTACCACAACCTGATCGGCCGCATCGAACACCGCGTGCAGTACGGGACGATGGTCGCCGACTATACGCAGATAACGGCGGGCGCCATCCACCGGGCCAACGGCGGCTACCTGATCCTCGACGCGGAAGACCTGCTGCAGAGGCCCATCGCCTGGACGGCGCTCAAGAACGCGTTGCGCACGCAGTCGGTCCGGCTGGAAGAGATCATCGAGTACACGAGCCTGATCGCCACAACGACGCTGAAGCCGCAGCCGATCCCGCTCGACTGCCGGGTCATCCTTATCGGCGACCCGTACACGTACTACATGCTCCACGCATATGACGACGGGTTCCGCGAGCTGTTCAAGGTGAGAGCGGATTTCAGTCCCTACATGGAGCGTGATACGGATGCCGAGCGCGGCTACGGCGAGTTCATCGCTGCGCGCGGCGAGGAGGAATCGCTGCCGCCGTTCGAGGCCACCGCCGTAGCGCGGGTGGTCGAGTTCGGCTCGCGGCTAGCCGACCACCAGGACCACCTGTCGACGCGGTTCGGCGCGATTGGCGACCTGGTGCGCGAAGCGGGCTTCTTCGCCAAAAGCGAGGGGCGCATGGCGGTCACGCTGGAGGATGTGAAATTCGCAATCCTGGAGCGCGAGCAGCGCGTGAACCGGCCAGAGCGGGAGTTACTCCGCCTCATTGAGAACGACACGTTGGCCGTCGAACCGAGAGGCCAAAAGGTCGGCCAGTTGTACGGCCTGGCGGTGCTATCGGCCGCCGAGCACGCCTTCGCCCGCCCGATAAAGGTAGAGTGCAGCGCCTTCATGGGGACCAGCGGCGTCGTCGACATCGAGCGCGAGGTGCGTCTCGGCGGACCACTCCACAACAAGGGTGTGCTCGTTCTGTCCGGGTACCTCGGCGACCTCTTCGCCCAGGACCATCCGCTCATCATGTCAGCCAGCCTCTCCTTCGATCAGTTGTACGAAGAAGTGGAAGGCGACAGCGCTTCTGCGGCCGAGCTTTTCGGGCTGGTCTCGGCCGTGGCGGAAGTTCCGCTCAACCAGGGAATCGCGATCACCGGCGCGGTGAACCAGAAGGGCGACATCCAGCCGATCGGCGGCGTGACGACGAAGATCGAGGGCTTCTTCCGCGCCTGCAAGCGACGCGGCCTCACCGGCGAGCAGGGCGTAATCATCCCGGCACGAAACATTTCGAACCTGGTGCTGAATGACGAGGTGATCGACGCTGTCCGCGAGGGTGTCTTCCACGTCTGGCCGATCCGCCAGGTCGAAGAGGGCTGGGAGATCCTGGCCGGCCTGCCGGCCGGCGCGCGCGGCGCCGATGGTAAGTTCCCGCCGGACTCCGTCTATGGCCGGGCAGCCGCTCGATTGTTGGAGTGGGCCGAGGGATCGCGCAACTTCGGGAAACCGGTACGCCGGGGCCGGCAGCCCGAGGAAGAGGCGACATCCGAGGACGCGCCGGTCGAGGAACCGGAGCAGGGAGAAGCGGAGGGCTAGCGACGCGTGGCAGCGAAGGCGGCGGCTCCGGAACGGGTGCGCAAACGGGTCGAGGCGCTGCGCCAGCAGATCCGCCATCACGATTATCTCTATCACGCCCTCGATTCCCCGGAGATCTCCGACACCGCCTACGACAAGTTGTACAGGGAGTTGAGAGAGCTCGAGGAGGCACACCCCGAGCTCGTGAGTTCCGACTCACCCACGCAACGCGTCTCCGGACATCCACGGCCTGGCTTCAGCGAACTGGCTCACACAGCGCCGATGCTGAGCCTGGATTCCGATGACGAGGAGGCGGGCGTTCGCCGCTTCGATTCGCGGGTCGGCGCAAGCCTGGACGAGAGCGAGATCGACTACGTGGTGGAGCCGAAGCTGGATGGCTTGTCGGTGGAGCTCGTTTACGAAAACGGAGAGCTGGTTCGAGCCGCAACGCGCGGGGACGGGCGGGTCGGCGAGGACATCACACCCAACATCCGGACGATCGCGTCGGTGCCGCTGCGCTTGAGAGAAGACGGACTTCCGGCGCCAGCGCTGCTGGCGCTTCGCGGCGAAGCGATCATGCTGATCGACGATTTCGAGCGGTTGAACGCACGGCTGACGGAGGATGACCGGCCCGCGTTCGCGAACCCGAGGAACGCCGCCGCGGGTTCGATGCGCCAGCTGGATCCCGCCGTGACCGCCCAGCGACCACTGGCGGTCTACGCCTACGAGGTGATGCGCATCGACGGTTCCTCGTTCGATACGCAGTGGTCGGTGTTGGCCGCTTTGCGCGACTGGGGCTTCAAAGTAAGCCGCCACCTGGAGCGAGTCGCCGGCATCGACGAGGCGGTTGCGCGGCACCACGAGATGGAAGCTGAGCGCGACAACCTCGAATATGAGATTGACGGCGTCGTCATCAAGGTCAATGACCTCGCAGCGCGCGACAGCCTCGGCGCTACCGCGCATCATCCACGCTGGGCCTTCGCCTACAAGTTCGAGCCGCGCCGCGAGATCTCCGAGATCATGGAAATCGCCGTACAGGTGGGCCGGACTGGCAAGCTGACGCCCGTCGCGATGCTGAGGCCTGTGGACGTCGGAGGCGTCACCGTGTCGCGCGCCTCGCTGCACAATCGCGAGGAGATCGAGCGCCTCGATGTCCGAATCGGTGACCGCGTCCGCATCCAACGCGCCGGAGACGTCATCCCGCAAGTCCTAGAGCGAATCGGGCAGCCGGGTGCAAAGCGTGGCCGGCGCTTCAGGATGCCGGCGCGCTGCCCTTCGTGTGGTGCGAAGGTCGTCAGCCCGGGGGGCCCTCTCGACTACTGCCCCAACGGGCTCGCCTGCCCCGCCCAGCTGAAACGACGGATCCTGCATTTCGCGACGCGCGACGCGCTCGACATCCGCGGCCTCGGCGAGCGGACGGTGGAACAGCTATTGGCTGCCGGGCTGGTGGGCAGCGTAGCGGACCTGCTCTCATTGAATGCCGCCGACCTCACGAAGCTGGAGGGCTTCGCAGAGCAGTCGGCACTCAACCTGGTCGAAGCCATCGATGCGGCCAAGCGCACGACACTGGACCGCTTCCTTCACGCCCTTGGCGTCCCCGAGGTGGGCACACAGACGGCGCGTGACCTGGCCGATCGGTTCGGCTCGCTGGCCGCGGTGATCGGGTCGTCACGCGAAGAGTTGGAGGCCGTACCCGGGATCGGCCCCAAGGTGGCGGAGGCCGTGCATGACTTCTTGTCGAACCGGGCGACGCGCGCGGAGATCGACCTGCTGCTGAAACGGGGCCTGAAGCTGGAGGAGGCCCCGTCCCGGCGCGCTGCCGATCTGGCCGGACTCACCTTCGTCTTCACCGGCGGCATGGAGAAACTCTCGCGAAGCGAGGCGCAGGAGCTGGTACGCTCGCTAGGCGGCAAGACTGTTTCGAGCGTAAGCAAGAAGACCGACTACGTCGTTGCCGGCAGCGACCCGGGCAGCAAATACGAGAAGGCAATAGAGCTGGAAGTCACAATACTCTCCGAGGACGACTTCCTGAAGATGATTCCCGCCAAGAAGAGCTGAAGTGGAAAACATCGACTACGCCCGCGTCTTCGAGGAGATCGCCGACCTTCTGGAGATTCAGGACGCGAATCCCTTCCGCATACGGGCCTACCGCAACGGCGCGCGGACCATCGAGACGCTGTCACAGCCGCTCGAATCGATCCTGAAGGATGAAGCGGCGAAGATCGAGGATCTGCCGGGCATCGGGAAAGGCGCGGCGGCCAAGATCCGCGAACTGTTCGAGACCGGCGAAGTCGAGTACCTGATCGAGCTACGCAAGGAAGTCCCCGGCACGCTGATCGAGATCATGCACATCCCGGGACTGGGGCCGAAGCGCGCCCGCCAACTCTGGGAGGGCCTCGAGGTCACCACCGTCGATGAGTTGGAGCAGGTCGCCCGCGACGGCCGCTTGGCGGAGCTGCCGGGGTTCGGGAAGACGCTGCAAGCGCGCGCCCTCAAAGGTATCACGGACCTAAAGGCGCGAGCCGGCCGGTTCAAGCTGTCCGATGCAGACATCTACGTGAAGCCGCTGATGGAATACCTGAAGAAATCCAGCGGCCTGGTGGACCTGGAGGTGGCGGGCAGCTACAGGCGGCGGTGCGAGACCGTCGGTGACATCGACATCCTGGCGACGACGGACGAAGGCTCGTCGATCATGGATGATTTCGTCGAGTATGCCGACGCCCGCGAGGTGCTGGTCCACGGATCGACGAAGAGCTCGATCCGCCTGCAGTCAAGGTTGCAGGTCGACCTGCGCCTGGTAGACCGAGAGAGCTACGGTGCAGCCATGGTCTACTTCACCGGCTCGAAGGCCCACAACATAGTGATCCGCGGAATCAGCCGGGAACGCGGACTCAAGATCAACGAGTACGGCGTTTTCAAAGGAGATCGCCTGCTCGCCGGGCTTACGGAGGAGGACGTTTACGCGGCCATCGACCTGCCATGGATCACGCCGGAGCTTCGTGAAGACCGGGGAGAGGTGAAGGCGGCGGCGGAGGACCGCCTGCCGAAGCTCGTCGAACGTAAACAGATCCGCGGCGACCTGCAGATGCACACGCAGTACAGCGACGGCAAGAACACAGCCGAGGAAATGGTGCAGGCCTGCAGGAAGCTGCGCTACAAGTACATGGCGATCACGGATCATGGGCCGGCGTTGGCGATGGCCGGGCTGCAGCCATCGGACTTTCGCAAGCAGTACCGTGAGCTGGAAGTACTTCAGAAGAAGTACGACGACATTAGGATCCTGAAATCCGCGGAAGTGGACATACTGGATGACGGGTCGTTGGACCTGGACGACGAGTTGCTCGGCGAGATGGACATCGTGGTCATCTCGGTCCATTCCAGGTTCAACATGACCAGAGAAGAGATGACGCGCCGCATCACACGCGCCATGCAGCATCCCAGGGTCAACATACTCGCCCACCCCACCGGCCGGCTGATCAACCGACGCGAGCCCTACCCTGTTGACATGGAGCAACTGGTCAGAGTAGCCAGCGACTGCGGAGTGATGCTCGAGCTGAACGCCCAGCCGGACCGCCTCGACCTTCGTGACTTTCATCTGCAGATGGCGCGCGAGGCCGGCGTCAAGATTGTGATCAGCACGGACGCGCACCGGACCGAGGAGCTCGACTACGTCAGCTATGGCATAGACGAAGCGCGGCGCGGCTGGCTGGAGAAATCGGACGTCGCCAATACCTACCCTGTCGGCAAGTTCTTGAAGTTCTTGGAGAAATAGGTCTTCCGTAACACTATGTAGTAGACGACAAGACACATGGAGGTGACCCATGTCACTCGCTCCGGAAGTAACGAAGCTGCTGAAGGAGGAGGGGGTGGAGTACGAGGTCATCAAGCACCCCACCGCGTACACGGCGGCAGAAGAGGCGGCCGTGACTCACGTTTCGGGCTACGAGTGGGCAAAGACGGTGATCTTCTTCACCGGCGACGACGAGCCGATCATGGCCGTGCTGCCCGCATCGTACCACGTGAACGCGGAGTTGCTCGAGGACATCGTCGGGTCGGGCAAGCTGAGGTTGGCGGAGGAATCAGATTTCTCCGGTCTCTACCCGAACTGCGAGCCGGGGGCGATGCCGCCCCTGGGGAACCTATACGGGCAGAGAGTCTTCGTTGACGATCGGCTGGCGGAGGACGACGAAATCGTCTTCAACGCCGGGGACCATCGGGACGCGGTCCGGCTGCACTACTCCGATTTCGAGCGGATAGTGCACCCGGTGGTTGGACACTTCGGCGAAGGGCAATAAGGCACTGCAGGTCCGCTAGACCTCTATCCCGAGACGCTGTGGGCTTCGCGCGCCTGTACCTGGTCGGACAGGAAGCGCCTCAGCAGCGTCTCGAATGTGGCGGCGTACCTGAGCTCCGAGGCACGCAGGCCGAGCGTGTCCTGGACGTGCTGCCAGAAGTTGGAAGGCGCGCTATAGCCCAGCCGGTGAACCACGTCGTATGGGCTGTAGCCGGGGTCTTCCAGAAGCTTGGCGGCGTACATCAGTCGAAGCCAGAGCAAGCAAGTCTTGGGCGTCGGGAACCCGTAGGACCGAAAGCTCCGGTAGAATGAGCGGTGCGGAAGGTCGAGGTAGCGACTCCACTCCAGGGCGGAGCGGATGTTGTCGACGTTTCTGAGCGCCGCGCGGATAGCCTCCTTGATCTCGCGCGACTCGATCTCGAGCCCATCGAAGATGCGAGTCAGGATGTGCTCTGGAACAGAGGAGTCTACCGCTTCATCCACGGCCCGCTGCAGTTCCTTCTTGGTATCCCCATGGTCGAAGAAGACGGCGCGATGCACTCCGACGCTACCGAGCCGGAGCAGCGCATCGGCGAGCTCGGGCCCGAAGGGCATGTAGAGAACGACGGGAAGCGAAGGGTAGTAAGCGCGCAGGCGTTCGACCGCGGCGACCTCTACCTCTTGCGGGTGCGCCGGATCTACGATGATCACCTCGGTCGCCACGCGGCGGATGAGATGGTCGAGATCCGACCAACTAGTGGCGAAGGTCAGATCGTAATGGCCCTGCAGCGCCGTCTGCAAGCGCGTGCAGGCCTCGCCCGAATTGAGGTACGCGGCAGCTTGCATCTACCGTTTCGAGAGAAGTGCCTTGAACCAGATCGGCGCCGCTTCTGTATACGGGTGACGGAACGGCGCCGGCATTGTAACCGAAATTGAGTCCTTAGTGGGTTTCTTCGTGCTGGCGCGGCGCCTCGACCTGAGCCGGATCCTTGTCCGCGGAATCGATCTGTGGCTCCTCGTCGGGGGAGGTCAGCGACTTCTTGAACTCGCGGATGCCCTTCCCTAGTGACTGGCCGATTTCCGGCAGCCGGCGAGCGCCAAACAGCAACAGGAAGAGGAAGGCGATCAGCACGCCTTCGGTCCAACCGAAATTGCCGATTCCCATCATCACTCCAAAGTCATGCGGTACGGACGGTTGCGACAAACATACCGCATCTCAGCCGCCCGGGAAAGGGCGGCTGCCCTGCAGCCCCGGTTAACGAGCCGAATCAACCGTATCGGCGCCGCTATAACTGACCCGCCAGACACGGCCGCCCGGCCCGTCGCTCACGTAAAGCGATCCGTCAGGGCCAACGGCGAGGCCCACCGGCAGGCCCTCGGAGTCGAGGCCGTTGGGCCAGCCGCTGACGAATCTCTCCAGCGCGACGGGGCGTCCGGCGGCCACGATCAAACGAGCGACGACGGACCCCGCCGCGCTGGCTGGCCTCTGCAAGACTACGAGAGCGCTGCCCGAGTAGTCGGCCGGGAAGGAGTCGCCAGAGTAGAAGACGATACCGGCCGGGCTGGAGCCGGCGGGGAACTGAAACGCCGGTTCCTCGCTGCGATCACAGCGCTGCGGGTCGGCGAACTCGGGGGCCGGCACGCGGACACCGAAGCAATAAGGCCAACCGTAATGGCCTCCAGGGTGAAGCGCGTTGAGCTCGTCGGTGGGCACGTCGGCGGCCAGGCCGCCGCGGCCGACGTCCGTCGCCCAGACCTCGCCAGTTAGGGGATTCCGTGCCATACCGGCGGCATGGCGAAGCCCGCGCGCCCAGACGCGGGCTTCACTCCCATCGACGGTGTAGCGTACGATCGTCGCGCTGCGAGGGTCGTCCACGTTGCACGCGTCGCAGGTCGTCGCGACAGCTACAAAGAAGGCATCGCCGGACGACGCGAAGAGAATCGGCGACGCCAGGGTTCCGCCCTCCGGCAGGTCGTCAACCACGACGCGCAGACCGGTGGCAAAGTCGTTGTCGACGACACCATCCACACGGCTGACGCGCCGGGCCTCGACAACCCAAAGCTCGTCACCGCGAAAGGCGATGCCGGAGGGCGCGTCCAGGCCATCGAGAATCGTGACCGTGTCTTCCGCCCACCCGTCACCATCGCTATCAGTCAACCGTGCCAGACGGCCGGCGGCGCGGAGCGAGACGTAAAGTCGGCCGTCCGGACCGAAGGCGAGCCCCCACGGCTCGTCGAGACCTTCAGCGAACGGCTCAGCGTTGAAGCCGGTGGGAACCGTGAGCGAGTAGGAAAGCGATTGAGCGTGCGCCGCGGTCGGGCCCAGAGCCGAAATCCCCAACCCAACAATCAAGAACCGAACTGTTTGCCGCGAGAGACCGAGACCGAGCATTCGCTATCCACGTGGAAGTTCAGAGGGATACAATCAAGCCGTCGGGACGCAGCAGCAAGCTAAACGGTAGGAGGAACGTCCTGCAACATGCGCTCGCCATCCAGGCCCCAATGCTCCCAGCCCGCCTTCAATACGTTCAGGTACTCGTTCGGCGGCCGGCGGCGCTCGAAGTCCTTCACTTCGCCGGCGAGCTGGTCCGGGTTCACCAGAGATCCATAGGCGAAGTAGAGCGTCATATCAGTCTTCTAGAAGGCCGGAAAGCCAATGCATCACGTTGAGCAGGAACTGCGGATTCTGCGCAGCCTCGGGCCGGTTCATTCCCATCTTGGACTCCTCGGGACCGGCGACCTGGGCGCTGAACATGGCAGCTTCGCCAAAGGCGGCGACGCGCCCACGCCCGAAGTGGAGGGCAACGCCCTGGAACATACCGGCAGCGGAGAGTCGAGGAGTCTTCTCGGAGAACTCCCAGGCGACTTCGGGCATCAAGAGGACGGTGCCGGGCGCTACGACCATGAGCGGTTCCACCGTCGCAACAGCACGAAACGCCTGTCCCATGAAAGACACAACCGAATCAACGCGCTCCGCCGGGCTGCGCCCATCGATGATCGGGTGATCGGCAAGTGATTCGTCGGAGCGACGGAACACGAACGTACCAGTCTGTTGGGCGCTATCGAAGGCGAAGCCGTTGATGAAGAGGAGGCCAAACGCAGCTGCCAGCTTCTCCGCGGCACCGGGTATGGGCATGTGATCGGCGATCAGCAACAGCGAGCCGCCTTCGCTGACCCAGTCACGCACGGCGATGATCTCGTCCTCGTCGAACGCAGACGGCGTGGGTAGCGACCAGTCTTCGACGTTCCGTTCCGCCAGCGCGTTCGAGATGACCAGGACGTCGGCCTCTCTCAGCATCTCCGGCGTGAACTGCCGGGCGGACGGCTCGACCACGTAGCCGTCGCGCCGCAACAGGCGGGCAAACGCCAGGTATCGGCCGCCTGCAGTGTGGAAGTTATGGTGGGCCTCATCGACGAAGACCGTCGGTCCACGACCGGACTGGAACGCCGGCGCGGTGATCTCCGGGGCAAACATCGTGTCCGCCACCTGCTGAGCCCCGGTCTCCCCCACAACCAGCAGCAGCAGAATTCCCGCGAACAGTGCCCTGGGCATCACTAGCCTCCCTGGCGGTGACCCTTACTGCTCCACCTGAGGCGGTGGCATCTGGGCATAGATCGGGGGCGTGACGGCGACCGGGCGATCGCGCTCCAGCTCCTGCAACCTGTCGATATCACCACTACGAGTGGGAGCCAGCTCGCGCATTCTATCGAACAGCACCATTTTGAAAGCCCAGAAGCGCTCGGTGAACTCGCCCGCCACTAGCTCCCACTCGCGGGCCCGGCCCAAGTCGTACTGGATGTTCTGATAATTAAAAAGCAGCTGACCGCGCTCTGCCTCCGCGATCTGCTCGCCCGTCTCTTCAGCTTCGGCGAAGCGCGCCTCGATTTCCTCTCTGCGGGAGATCAGGCCACGGTAGAAATACGACTGCTCCGCGATCCAGTCGTCAACATCGGCGATGAGATCCTGGTAGCGGGCCTGCATGTCTTCGCTCGCCATCGCCGCCTGCATCACAGCCGAGAGGTCATTATTAAGCGCTTCGTACTCTTGCTCGTTCGTGGCGTAGTATGGCGCCATGCCCGCAGTTGAGTCCTGCTCCACGTTGTCCGGCATCTCCCGATCCGACCAACCAACGTCTTCCGAGCGCGTGCAAGACAAAACGGCTGCCAATGCGAGGAGCAGTACCAGAAGACGCCCCTTCGCCGATGAAGAACTGGCCACTAGAAGACTTGTCCTTTCTACTCTTGCTGATCGGCCGCAGCGACCGTATTGGGTTGTTACAGAAGAGGCAAGCTAGCGTCAACGGCCCGATCGACGCAAACAGGAGCACGGGCTCCTGATAGGGAGACAAAGCAGATGAGCGATGCCCGGGACATCCCGATCGAGGACTTCCAGCGAGCCGGCGCTCGCGCGATGGAGTGGATCTCATCCTACCTGACCGATCCGGAGCGGTACCCGGTGCGGGCGCAGTCTGAGCCGGGGGAGCTGAAAGCTGCGCTAGCTGACAGCGCGCCGCTCGAGGGCGAATCGCTCGATGCTATCCTGGATGACTTCGAGAAGATCATCGTCCCTCACAACACGCACTGGAATCATCCCTGCTTCTTTGCCTACTTCAGCGTCTCTGGCTCCGTGCCCGGGATCCTGGGCGAACTGCTGTCTGCCACCCTGAACGTGAACGGAATGCTGTGGCAGACGTCGCCGGCGGCCACGGAGCTGGAGGAGGTCACGCTGGAGTGGTTGCGCAAGCTGCTGGGGCTACCGGCGGTATTCGAAGGCGTGATCATGGACACCGCCTCGGTCTCAAGCTTGTGTGCCGTAGCTGCGGCCCGCCACTCGCTGAGCGACCTGGAGATCCGTGAGCGCGGCATGTCGGGACGCCCGGACCTGCCGCTGCTGCGGCTCTACACGTCGGACCAGGCCCATTCATCGATAGACAAGGCAGCCATCGTCCTGGGTTTAGGCAAGCAAGGCGTACGGCACATCGCTAGCGACGAATCGTTCCGCATGGATGTTGTCGCGCTGGAAGCCGCGATCAAGGAGGACCGTGCCGCCGGATTCCGACCATTCTGCGTCGTCGCCACCGTCGGAACGACCTCGACCACGAGCGTCGACCCGGTGCCGGCGATCGCCGCCGTATGTAAGCGGGAAGGGCTGTGGCTTCACGTCGATGCGGCCTACGCCGGTTCGGCGGCAGTCATCCCCGAGTACCGTCACGTACTGGATGGCTGCGGTGGCGCCGCGTCGATCGTCGTCAACCCACACAAGTGGCTGTTCACGCCAATCGACTGCAGCGTGCTCTACGTTCGCGACCCCGAGACCTTGACCGAGGCGTTCAGCCTCGTACCGGAGTACCTGCGAACGTCCCAGTCGAGCGCGACAAAGAACTACATGGACTGGGGGGTGTCGCTCGGCCGACGATTCCGCGCACTGAAGCTGTGGATGGTGCTGCGGGCGTTCGGTGCGGACGGGATCGCACAGCGGCTGAAGGAACACATCCGACTGGCGCATCTGTTCGCGGGCTGGGTTGACGAGCACCCAGAATTCGAGCGCCTGGCGCCAACACCGCTGAGCGTCGTCTGCTTCCGGGCCCGTCCAGCGCGGTTCGCTGCGTTGAGCGAAGGCGAACGCGAGGCCGCGTTGGACGAGTTCAACGAGGATCTGCTGAGCCGCCTGAACGCTGGAGGCGCGATCTACCTGTCGCACACAAAACTGAATGGCCGCTACACGCTTCGCCTGGCGATCGGAAACATCAGAACGACGGAGAAGCACGTGGCGACCGCCTGGGAACTGATCGGAAAGGAGAGTGAAAAGCTGGCGGCTGACGGTTAGACGTCAGAGGCCAGGGTCTTCCGCGCCGTTCGCGTCCGGCTATAATGGTGGCTTATGGATTCACTCACGCGTCGCCCGGAGAATTTTGACTCCTCGGTCTTCCCGGAAGAGTTGACCGAGTTGCGCTGGCGTGATGCCGAGTTCTGGCCCGTCCGCCGACCCTATCCGATCGAAGTCCCCTGCCCCGTTTGCGGCGCTCACACGCTGTGCGACTTCTTCGGTCGGCAACGCTGTTCGAATGGACACCTGTTCGGCCAGCGCGCATTCTGGAGCGGCCGTGCGACCGTGTGCGCGCTACTCCTGGAGGACCTGCGGGACGGGCGGATGTTCATCTATCCCCGGGCCCGTCTTCGCTGGCACGACGACGCCCGCGTCGTAGCGGGCTAGCGCAGCACCTGGCTGATCGACTCGAGCGCTTCTTCCAGAATCTCGCGAGTGATGACCAGGGGCGGCGCGAAGCGGATGACCTGGTGATGCGTCTCCTTGGCCAAGATGCTCTTCTGCATCAGGGCCTCGCAGAACGGCCGCGCGGTGCCAGAGGACTCTTTGATCACTACACCGATCATCATGCCTTTGCCGCGAATTTCTTCGACATGCGGCGAGCCGATGCCGGTGAGCTCGTTCATAAACCAAGACCCGAGCTCTGCGGCGCGCTCCGCTAGCTTCTCATCGACGATCACATCCAACGAAGCACGGCCAACGGCAGCGCCCAGCGGATTACCGCCAAAGGTCGAGCCATGGTCGCCAGGATCGAATACGTCCATGACATCCTCGTCAGCGACGCAGGCCGAAACGGGATAGATACCGCCGCCCAGCGCTTTGCCCAACATCACAACGTCCGGGCGCACGTTCTCCCAGTCGCTGCATAGCATCCGGCCGGTACGACCCAGCCCGGTTTGGATTTCGTCGGCCATCAGCTTGACGTTGGCGTCGCGGCAGATCTCGGCCGCCTTAGTCATGTAACCGTCGGGAAGCACAACGACTCCGCCCTCGCCCTGCAGCGGCTCGACAAGGAAGCCCACGGTGTTGTCGGTGACGGCGGCTGCCAGCGCATCGATGTCGCCATAGGGGATCAGCTTGAAGCCGGGCGTGAACGGTCCGAAGCCGGAACGGTACTGTTCTTCGCTGGAGAAGCCGACGACGGTGGTGGTGCGGCCGTGGAAGTTGTTCTCACAGACGATGATCTCGGCCGCCTCGGGCGCGACCCCTTTCACCGTGTAGCCCCACTTGCGGACTGCCTTGATGGCCGTCTCGACGGCCTCGGCGCCCGTGTTCATCGGCAGTGCCTTCGGGTAGCCCACCAAGTCGCAGAGCTGATGGAGGAAACCGCCCATCTGGTCGTTGTGGAAGGCTCGTGATGTCAGAGTGAGGCGCGAAGCTTGCTCGGTCAGCGCTGCGATGATCTTCGGGTGCCGGTGGCCCTGGTTGACCGCCGAGTAGGCGCTGAGCATGTCCAAGTAACGGTTCCCATCCACATCCCAGACCCAGCATCCTTCGCCACGATCGAGCACGACCGGCAGTGGGTGGTAATTGTGCGCGCTCCACTTGTCGACTTCGCGAATCAGATCCTCGGTACGCCCCATCTTCATCTACCTCGTGATTGTCCGTTCCAGTTCTTTTCGCTGCGCGCGGCCGATCAGCTGTCGCCTACCGACCGCGCGGCCTCGAGTTCGCGCCGGTACAACTCGTAGCCAAGTCGAGTCAGCTCGCCCGGCGTACCCGAACCCACCGGCTCACCGTCGATAGAGATGACGCCGAGAACTTCGGTGGTTGTCCCGGTCAGGAAGACCTCGTCTGCCGACCTGAACTCCTCGAGCGCCACTCCGATCTCTTTCACTTCGACACCCTGCGAGCGAAACGCTTCGATCGCGTACTTGCGCGTTATCGCCGGTAGCAGGTTGTCGATCGGGTGCGTGTAGACGATGCCGCCGCGCACGCAGAACGCACTGGTGTGGGCACCCTCGGTCACGACGCCGTCGCGAACCATGAGCGCCTCGAAGCAACCCTCCGAACGCGCGTGCTGGTATGCCATAACGTTGGGCAGGAGCCCTATAGTCTTCACTTCGCAGTAGCCAAAACGCAGATCGGGCGCCGTGACGACGGCGACCCCTTCTTCCACCGTTTCCGGTGCCTGACCCGCAAACGGGCGGGCGATCATGACCAGGGTGGGCGTGGCGGCTTCCGGGAAGGCATGGCCGCGGGGCGCCGCCCCGCGGGTAAGCTGCACGTAGACCGTGCCTTCATCTATCGAGTTGGCGCGGGATACGTCGAGAACCGCGTCTCTCACCCCGTCCCGGTCGAGAGACAAATCGATCTCCAGGGCGCGGGCGCCGCTCTCGAACCGGTCGAGGTGGGCCTCGAGGCGGAACGGCCTGCCGCCAACGACACGGAGCACCTCGTAGATGCCATCTGCGAAGTTGAACCCCCTGTCCTCGACCGAGACCACAGCCGCATCGGAGGGTACCAGTTCTCCGTTTAGATAGACCAGCTCGCTTCTCGCCATGTCTACCCCTGAGTTACCATCGCTCGTAGTGATCCGTCGCGCGTGAAGCTACACGCTCCCGGGTGCCTGGGGAAGTGCTCAGAGCAGCGCACCGACCACGGCGTAGCCGATGATCGACACGCCGCCGGCGATCATCGCGTAGGGCAACTGCGTTCGAACGTGGTCGATGACGTCGGTGGCGGACGCCAGCGAGGCGACAATGGTCGTATCGCTGATCGGGCTGGCGTGGTCGCCAAAAATGCCGCCGGACAAGGAAGCGGCCAGGAATGGCGCGAGCGGCAGGCCCAACGCATCGGCAGCCGGCACCGCGATGGGGATCATGATCGCGAATGTCCCCCAGCTGGTGCCGGTGGCGAACGCCACAAAAGCGGAGGCCAAGAAAGTCGCCGGGACCAGCAGGACCGGCTGAGCGATGTCGCGGACC
>JBDHHX010000022.1:0-25728 GCA_039589155.1 Gemmatimonadota bacterium
GTTTGGGTCGCAAACCGCGCGACGTGGCCCAGGACCTGATCGCCGCTCTGGATCTGCCCTCACTTCACATCGAGGCTTCAGAGATCGCCGGCCCCGGCTTCATCAACTTCAGGGTCAGTCGCGAGTTTCTGTTCGAAGCGTTGCGCCAGGTCTGCCGCAAAGGTGAGGACTACGGCCGCGGTTCATGGGGAGAGGGCGCCAGCGTCAACGTCGAGTTCGTTTCTGCCAACCCCACCGGACCACTCCACGTCGGTCACGGCCGCGGCGCCGCGCTGGGCGATGCCATCGCCCGTCTGCTCGAGTATGGCGGCCACACCGTCCAGCGTGAGTTCTACGTCAACGATGCCGGTGCCCAGGTCGACAAGCTCATCGATTCCATCGAGGCTCGCTATCGTCAACTCGATGGCCAGCAGGCACCCATCCCCGAGGGTGGCTACCACGGTGAGTATGTCGTCGAGTTCGCCCGCGAGCTGGAAGCGGAACACGGCGAGAGCCTGCGCGGACAGTGGGACTCGACGCAGCGCGACATGGTTCGCGACTATACACTGGCACGCATGATCGAAGAGCAGCGCGAGACGATGAAGGCGTTTCGCGTCGAGTTCGACGAGTTCCGCTCCGAATCCGCGGTGCGTGAGTCCGGCGCGATCGAGGCTACCCTCGACGACCTTGCCGATCGAGGGTTCATCTACGAGCTCGATGGCGCCCGTTGGCTCCGGACCACGGACTTCGGTGACGACAAGGACCGCGTCTTGGTGAAGAGCGATGGAAGCTTCACCTACTTTCTGCCTGATATCGCATATCACCACGACAAGGCTGAGCGCGGGTTCGGCACCGCTATCGACATTTGGGGCGCCGACCACCACGGCTACGTTCCTCGGATGACGGCCGCCATGGAAGCGCTTGGATTGGGACGCGCTTACTTCGAGGCCGTCATCGTCCAGCTCGTTCGGGTGGAACGCGGTGGCGAAGAGGTGAAGTTCAGCAAGCGCGCCGGCGAGTTCGTCACGCTGCGCGACCTGATCGATGAAGTCGGTATCGATGTGACCCGCTACTTCTTCCTCGAACGCGGCCCCCAGCAGCAGATGGTGTTTGATCTGGACCTGGCCAAGGAGCGCTCCGAGAAGAACCCGGTCTACAAGGTCCAGTACGCGCACGCTCGGCTGCGCAGCGTCTACCGCCGCGGTGAGATTGATCCCGGCGCGATCGATATAGACGCTGATCTGTCGCCGGTCGTCGAGGGCCCGGCCCACGAGATGATCAAGACGCTTCTCGATTTCCCCGAAGTGGTCGAAGCGGCGGCGGCGAGCCGCGAGCCGCACCGTGTGACGGCATACCTCGAAGGACTGGCCAACCAGCTCAACAGCTGGTATCACGCCGGCACCCGTGACGCGTCACTGCGCGTGCTGGGGCAAGAGGAGCAGGTAACCAACGCCCGCCTCGTGCTGGTGCGTGGGGCGGAGACTGTTCTGCGTAACGGGCTCGAGCTGCTCGGCATCGAGGCGCCGGAGAGCATGTAGGTGGTGGGTCGATTGCAGATACCGAGGATGTCGGCGTTGATCGCCGCAATCGCATGGCTGTCGGCCGGTGCGCTTCACGCACAGAACGTGCTGGACGAAGATCTCAGCGGCCGTTGCCAGGCGTCGCAGAACCTGCCGCTGTGTCACGACGTGGTCGCGGCCATCCAGCTGCTGCAACCCGAGCTGGGCCTGACCCTGGCGGGCGGCAACCCGGTGCTGGGTACAGCGAGCCCGCTGGGCACTAAGTTTCGCTGGATGCCGAGGTTCAACATCGGCGGACGGATCAGCTTCGCCTGGCTCGAGGTGCCGGACATTCTCGACTACCCTGACGACATCAGCGGCCAGGTCGGAACGATCGGGTCGACGGTCTACATGCCACAGATCGACGTCTCGGTCGGTGTGTTCGACGGCTTGAACCTGGCGACGACGTTGGGCGGCTTCGCTGCCGTGGAGCTCATGGGATCGCTGGGCGCGCTGGTCCTTCCCGCCGGCGACGGGTTCCAGAACGATGCGACCGGCGTCGGCCTCGGCGTACGGGTCGGTATACTACGTGAGTCGTTCAGCGCGCCGGGGATTTCGGTTTCCGGCTATTATAAGTGGTTCGGTCGCATCCAGTTCGGCAGCGTCGACAGGAGCCACGACGCCCAGCTCGGCATGGACATGAGTCTCTGGAGCTTCCGGGCCGGCGTCAGCAAGAGCTTCGTCGCCATCGGGCTCGCCTTCACCGTGGGCTGGGATCGTTACTCGAGCCAGGTCGATTACGGCATCGCGGGACCAGGCGGCACGCTCGTCCCGGTGGTCCCCCAGAGCGACCCCATAGACTACACGTCAGACCGCTGGTCCGCCTTCCTCGACCTTTCGTATATCGTTCTCTTCTTCAACATCGTGGCGGAAGCCGGTTGGCAGGAGCAGGAAACGGTCAGCAACTCGCGCGGGAACGAGTGGTCATCGGGCGGATTCTTCGCTGCGCTCGGGATGCGGTTCACGCTTTGAGCGCAAACACGGGTCCCGGCGGGCGCGAGCCCGATGAACAGCACATGCGCCGTGCCCTGGAGTTGGCCGAGCAGGGCTGGGGTCGCGTAGCGCCCAACCCCATGGTGGGTGCGGTGCTGGTCTGCGACGGCCAGGTTGTGGGCGAAGGATTCCACACCGAGTTCGGCGCGCCCCACGCTGAAGTCGAGGCCTTGAGCGAGGCGGCCGCCAGCGCCGAAGGCGCCACCCTTTATGTGACCCTCGAGCCCTGCCACCACAGCGGAAAGACCGGCCCCTGCACGCGAGCCATCGCCGACGCCGGCGTCGCCCGCGTCGTCTTCGCTGTCTCGGAAGAGAACGCGGAAGCTAGTGGTGGTGCAGCCTGGCTGAGCCAGCAAGGCATCGAAGTCGAGTCCGGCACCTGCGAAGCCGAGGCCCGCGACTTGAACGCCGTGCACCTGAACATGCACCGGAGCAAGCGTCCGTTCCTGGCGCTCAAGTACGCGCTCTCCCTGGACGGGCGGCTGTCCGAGCGGCCCGGCGCGCCCACCCAGGTCACCTCCGGGGTCGCCGTCGAGGAGGCGCATCGCCTCCGCGCCGGGCACGATGCCCTCCTGATTGGCATCGGTACGGCGCTGGCCGATGATCCGCAGCTGACCGTGCGGGAGTGGGCGGCGCCACGGACAGCTCCACTTCGCGTCGTCCTCGACTCGAACCTTCGCTTGTCGCCCGCTGGGCGGCTCGCCGCCAGCGCGCGCGAGTGTCCCGTCCGTGTTTTCACCGGCCCCCAAGCCCCGGAAGAGCGGGCGGCTGCACTGGAGGAGAGGGGCGTGGAGATCGTTCGCGTGCCCACGGATCCCCGCCGCGGCCTTGATCTTGGCGCTGTTTTTGCAAAGCTGTGGGATAGTGGAATTCGCTCTGTCATGTGCGAGGGTGGAGGGCAGCTGGGATCAGCCATGCTGGCTGCCGGACTCGTTGACCGGCTCTATGCTTTCGTCGCTCCGGTCTTCTTCGGCGAGCCGGGCGTGCTGGCCTTCCAGGGCGCGCGGGGTTTGGCGCCGCTCAGCTGGCGAATGGTGGGCCGGAAGGAACTAGGTGAAGTGACGCTGTTGGTCTTGGGACCGGAGCGGGACGAGTACGAGTACGAGTAGGATCGCGAGTACGATCACGATCACGAGTACGAGTGTAGAGTATACCATGTTCAGTGGCATCGTCGAAGAGATAGGGGTGGTCGAGGGGGTGACCGAGACGGGGAACGGACGTGACCTGGTTATCCGCGCCGAAACCGTTTTCGATGACCTCAAGACCAGTGACAGCATCAACGTCGACGGCGTTTGCCAAACCGTGGTCGAGTTGAGCGCCGGGACCTTCAGGGTGCAGGCCATCGCCACTACCCTGTCACGGACCACGTTCGGTGAGTTCCGGCCCGGCCGCCAGGTGAACCTCGAGCGGCCCATCGCGGCCGGCGGCCGCTTTGGCGGCCACTTCGTCCAGGGTCATGTGGACGGCGTCGGAACCGTGCGGTCAATGAAGCGGGAAGGCGAGATGTGGTTGCTCCGATTCAGCTTGCCCGACACGGTAGGTCCTTATACAATTCTCCACGGCTCCATCACAATTGATGGCGTTTCTCTTACCATCAACGCGCTCCCGGATACCGGGACTGCGGAGGTGGCCCTGATACCTTATACTTATGAACACACTAATCTGTCGCGTCTTGCTCCCGGGGGACGCGTGAATCTCGAGGCGGACATGATCGGAAAGTACGTCGCCCGCGCCCTGGTGGGGTTCGGGGATGGCGAATCGCCTCGTGATCTGCGCGAGCGCATGTCAGAGTGGGGCTTTGGCGAGCAGGGCTGAATAACGCGACAACCGAGAGTCAAGGAATGAGCGAAATCGATTTCGACAAGGTAGAAGATGCGATCGACGCCATCCGCCGCGGCGAGATGGTGATCATTGCTGATGATGAGGATCGAGAGAACGAGGGTGACCTGGTCTGTGCGGCCGAGATGGTGACACCCGAGACCATCAACTTCATGGCGACGCACGGCCGCGGCCTGATCTGCCTCAGCCTTACGGCGGAACGGGTCGAGCAGCTGGTGCTCAGCTCGATGGCCGATCACACCGCTTTCATGGTCTCGATCGATGCGACTCCGAAGCACGGTGTGACCACCGGTATCAGCGCGGCGGACAGGGCGAACACGATCCTCGTAGCCATTGACCCGGAGGCGAAGCCGGAGGATCTGCGACGGCCGGGCCATATCTTCCCATTGCGGGCCAAGCCCGGCGGCGTCCTCCAGCGGGTCGGTCAGACCGAAGCATCCGTCGACATCGCCCGCATGGCTGGGCTCACGGCCGCTGGCGTCATCTGCGAGATCCTGAACGAGGACGGCACGATGGCCCGCCGCCCCGAGCTGGAGGCCTTCGCGCGGCAGCACCGCCTCAAGTTCGTGACCGTCGCTCAGATCATCGCCCACCGCCTCAAGACAGAGCGACTCGTCCACCGGGTCGCCGAGGCGCAGCTGCCCACCGAGTACGGTGACTTCCGCGTCGTCGCCTACGCCAACGACGTCGACCGGCGCGAGCACGTGGCGCTCGTGAAAGGCGACGTTAAGGACCAGGAAGACGTGCTGGTCCGCATGCACTCAGAGTGCCTGACCGGTGATGTGTTCCATTCTCAGCGCTGTGATTGCGGCGAGCAGCTGGTCGCCAGTTTGCAGCAGATCGAGGAAGACGGCTGCGGCGTGATGGTCTACATGAAGCAGGAAGGGCGCGGGATTGGCCTGATGAACAAGATCCGCGCCTACCATTTGCAGGAGAAGGGGCTGGACACGGTAGAAGCGAACGAAGCCCTCGGCTTTCCCGCCGATCTGCGCGACTACGGGATCGGCGTTCAGGTGCTGCTCGACCTCGGGATCAAGTCGATGCGGCTGATGACGAACAACCCGAAGAAGATCATCGGCCTCCAGGGTTACGGACTCTCGGTGACGGAACAGGTGCCGATCATCGTCACTCCCAACCGTCACAACGAGGAGTACTTGCAGGCGAAGCGCGACAAGCTCGGCCACATGATCCCGGTCGACCAGGCCGCTCACTGATTACAATGCGCGAAAGATACGGACGTTTTCAGACTGAAGGACGCCGCTTCGGATTGGTCGTCAGCCGGACCAACGAATTGGTTACCCGTCAGTTGCTGGCGGGCGCCGTCGACTGCCTGCGCCAACACGGGGCCGACGACGACCAGATCGATGTGTACTGGGTGCCGGGTGCGTGGGAGCTGGCTCCGCTGGTCGCCCGTCTGGCGCAGGGCCATGGATACGCGGCCATCGTCGCGCTCGGCGCACTGATAAGAGGGGCCACGCCTCATTTCGACTACCTGGCCGGGGCGGCCACGCAGAGACTGGCCAACGTGGCGACCCACTCGGATTGTTATGTCTCGTTGGGCCTGCTGACCGCTGACACGATGGAGCAGGCACTCGAGCGGGCGGGCAGCAAGGCCGGCAACGCCGGCGCCAAGGCGGTCATGGCGGCGATCGAGATGGCCGACCTTTTGGACCAACTGGATGGGGAGTCGCACTAAAGCCAGGGCCCGGGCGCTGCAGGTCCTTTACGCGTGGGAGATGCGGGGTGGCGCTGAACCGCTCCGCGTGGTTGACCGGGAGCTGACGGCACCCGACCGGCGGCGGCCGGACCCGCCGGTCCAGGAATACGTCGATCGCCTGATCGATGTCGTCGAGCGGCGGCGCGTCCAGATCGATGCCCGAATCGAAGCTCTCGCGGACAACTGGCGACTCTCTCGCATGACCACGATCGACCGCAACATCCTTCGCCTCGCCGCCGCCGAGATGATCCACATTGACGATATCCCTCTCCGCGTCTCTCTCCAGGAGGCCATTCGCCTCGCCGAATGGTTTGGTACCGAGGAGAGTCGGCGCTTCGTCAACGGCGTGCTCGACGCGCTTCTCCGCGAGCTGGAACCCGAACAGGCCTCCGACGCCCGATGAGCGGCGACCGCCTCAAGCTTCTCCTCGTCAATTGGCAGGACATCAAGAACCCGCAGGCCGGGGGGGCGGAGGTGCACCTGCACGAGATCTTCGGCCGCCTCACAAAGCGCGGCCACGAGGTGACGCTGTTGTGCTCCGGTTGGCCGGGCGCCCCTGCCCGCGAGAGCGTCGATGGCATGAGCGTTCACCGTGTCGCCGGTCGCCACACTTTCACCCTGCGAGCCGCGCCGTACTACATGCGGTACTTGCGGAACATCGACTTCGACCTGGTCGTCGAAGACATCAACAAGATTCCGTTGTACAGCCCGCTGTGGGCGCGGGCGCCGGTGGTGGGCCTCATACCGCACCTCTTCGGCGCCACCGCCTTCCAGGAGGCGCCGCTTCCGTTCGCTACCGCCGTCTGGCTGGCCGAGCGGCCACTGCCGTTCTTCTATGAGAACGTGCCGTTCCAGGCCATCTCCGGGTCAACCGCCGATGACCTGGCCGACCGCGGGCTCCGCCGTTCGGACGTAAGAGTGATCTGGCCCGGCATCGATCATTCGAGGTTCCGTCCCGACCCGGGTACGAATCGCTTCGACGTACCTACCTTTGTCTACGTCGGCCGTCTCAAGCGCTACAAGGGGCTGGAGACGGTCATCGATGCGGTGGGCAGATTGGCGGCCGAAGGCGTCGTCACGAAGTTCCTCGTGGCCGGCAAAGGCGACCACGAGGCGGCGCTCCGGGCCTACGCCGCCGATACAGCCCCCGACATAGTCGAGTTTTTGGGCTACGTTTCTGAGGACGAGAAGACCGAGCTATTGCGCAAAGCCTGGGCGACGGTGTACCCATCCCCTAAGGAGGGCTGGGGCATCACAAACGTCGAGGCGGCCGCCTCCGGGACGCCCGCGCTGGCCTCCGACTCGCCAGGCCTTCGCGAGTCGGTGGCCCACGAGCTCAGCGGGCTGCTGGTGCCCCACGGGGATGTCAGTGCTTGGGTGGATGCCATGCGACGGATCGCACTGGACTCGGAGCTGCGTGAGCGACTGCACGTCGGCTCCACCAGGTTCGCCGCCGAATTCAGCTGGGATCGCACGGCGGATGAAACGGAAGCCCACCTTTTCGAAGTCCTTTCCGACGGTCCCGTCCGGGGCCCATCACGCGTCAACGCTTCGGTGGTGGAGGTGCAATGAAAATTTCGATGACCGCTCGACACTTCGAGCTGAGCGATGCCCTGCGGCAGCACGTGGAAAGCCGCCTCGCCGGTTTAGATCGTTATCACCTGCGCACCTCGAGGATCGAGGTCAAGCTTACCGAGGAAAAACGCGAGAAACGTGTCGAGGCCCGCGCCTTCGTCGATGGAGACTATGACATCCACGCTGAGGCCGCCGCCGGAGACTTCCGTACCGCGGTCAACAAGCTGTCCGAGAAACTGGCCCGCCAGCTGAAGCGGCGCCGTGACCGGCGCGTCGACCACAAAGCGCCCAGGCTGAACGAAGAGATAACCGCCGAGGAGGACACAGAGGAAAGCGAGTCGTGACCTTAACCGTTGGGGAGCTTCTGGAGCTGCGCGGCGAGAGTTTGCAGCTGCGCATGGCGACGACCAGCGATAAAGCGCTGGATCGTGTCATCAAGCGGTCCGAGATCTCGAGTCCCGGTCTTGTCCTCGCCGGCTTCACGGAGCGCTTTGTCAACGGTCGCGTACAGGTCTTCGGCGAGACTGAGGTGTCTTACCTTGGCTCGCTTAGCGATGACGAGCGGCGTCATTCCCTCGAGACCCTAATGGCCTTCGATGTGCCATGCGTGATCGTCACAAAGGACCAGGAAGCGCCCAATGTGCTGATCGAGGTGGCCGAGGACCGCGGTATTGCCGTCGTGGTCAGCCAGCTCAAGACCGCCGAGTTCTTCCGCCGCATCATACCGTTCATCAACGACCACTTCGCGCCGCACACTCATCTGCACGGGTCGCTCGCCGACGTCTATGGCGTCGGCCTGCTGTTCGTCGGCCGCAGCGGTATCGGCAAGAGCGAGTGCGTGCTCGACCTGGTCGAGCGAGGTCATCGACTCGTGGCCGATGACGTCGTCAACGTCAGCCGCCAGGGGCACGACGTGCTGATCGGGCGAGGGCACGAGTTGGCGGGCCACCACATGGAGATCCGTGGCGTCGGCATCATCGATGTGCGGGCGCTGTTTGGGATTCGTGCGATCCGGCAGCAGAAGCGCCTCGAAGTGGTAGTACAACTCGTGCAATGGAAGCAGCAGGGCGCCTACGAGCGAACAGGATTGGACGCCGACTACGTCGATATTCTCAACGTACCGATCCGCAGGGTCACGATCCCGCTGAACCCGGGCAAGAACATCACCGTCGTAGCCGAGGTTGTGGCGATGAACCATCTGCTCAGGTACGCGGGGGTAGATTCGGCGGCGGCATTCAACCGCAGGTTGAAGGACGCGATGGCGCCGGTTCGCGAGTACCTGGAAGAGGATTATGAGTGAAGACGTGATCGGGATTCTGGTTGGGCATGGCAAGCTTGCCGAGGGCCTGCTCGATGCCATCGAGGGGATCACCGGTTCGCGCGAAGGCATCTTCCCGGTCGATAACGAGGGGCTGACTCCGGAGGCGCTGGAGGAGCGGCTCGACCAGCTTGCCGGTACCGGCCCGGCGGCGATCTTCGTCGATTTGCCCAGCGGCAGCTGTGCGTTCGCGGCGCGCCGGCTGAAATTCCAGCGTGACGACACGGCGGTGATCTGCGGCGTCAATCTGCCGCTTCTGCTCGACTTCATCTTCCACCGGACGCTGCCGCTCGACGAGATCGTCGAACGGCTGCGATCGCGCGTGGGCGTCTCGATAGAATACACGACAGATGCCGATTCTTCTGTGCCGGGTCGATGATCGCCTGATCCACGGACAGGTTGTCGTGGGGTGGGGCGCGCAACTCGGACTCGACGTCATCCTGGTGGTGGATGACGAATTGTCGGACAGCGACTGGGAGCAGGACCTCTATCGGGCCGGTCTGCCGGATAGGATCGAGGCTCGCTTCATCGGAGCCGAGAACGCGGCCACAGAGATCCCGGCGTTGACGAATTCCGAGGCCAGCTGCTTCATCCTTACCCGCGACCTGGAGACCATGCGGCGCTTGGCAGAGGTCGGAGCACTGGACGGAATCGAAGTCAACCTGGGTGGCCTGCACGATGCACCGGGCCGCCGACCCGTGTTGTCCTACCTGTTCTTGGCGAAGGACGATCGCAAGGAGCTCGAGCGTTTGCGCGGCAGCGGAGTCCGCGTGACTGCGCAAGATGTGCCCAGCGCCCGCAAGGTGGGGCTGGACGAGCTTCTCAGACTGAGGCCGGACTGACCTCTGGACACCACAACCTTACTCGCGCTCGCTCTGCTGGGCGGGGTCGTCGGGCTGGACGGCGTATCGTTCGTTCAGGCGATGATCTCGCGGCCCATCGTTGCGGGACCGCTGGCCGGGCTCCTGCTGGGCGACCCGCAAGCCGGGATGACCGCTGGCGCGTTGCTCGAGATCCTGAGCCTCCACCAGCTGCCTATCGGTGCAAACCGGCACTGGGACACTGGACCGGCCGCGGTTTCGGCGGCAGCCGGCATGACGCTGTCGGCCGGAGTCGTCGGGTTGGTGACGGCCGTGGGCTTCGGTGTGCTGGTCGGTTGGGTGGGGAGTTGGACGGTACACGGGTTGCGACGGATAAACGCTCGGCTGGTGGTCGGCGAAATGGGTCGTCACATGATGCCGGCGGAGCTATCGGTAAGGCACCTGTCGGCCATGGGCCTCGACCTGCTACGGGCAACGACGCTAACGCTGCTGGCCGTGTTGGCCGTTGTTGGCCTCTTCGCAGGGGCGAACGCCGCACCTGGTGCCGCCGTGTTGGCTGCAGCGTTGGCCGCCCTCGGCCTGGCTAGTCTGACCCTGGGCGCAGACCTCCGGATGATGGCGGGCGGCCGCAGAGTATGGACGGCATTCGGTGCCAGCGCTGCGGTCAGCGCGGCTCTTTGGCTATGGCTAAGCTGAAGCAGCGGTTGGGCCTCACCATCTTCCTGAGGAGCTTCGCGGTCCAGGGATCCTGGAACTATCGGACCATGCAGGGGGCCGGGATCGGTTTCGCCCTCATCCCGGTTCTCAGGCGGCTGCACGGTGGGGATCGCGACGCTTTGGCCGAGTCGGTCGGCCGGCACACGGGTTTCTTCAACGCGCACCCGTACCTCTCTACCGTGGCCATCGCCGCATTGGCGCGCATGGAGACGGAGAAAGCCGACGTCGAGCAGATCGAGCGGTTCAAGCGGGCCTTGGTGAGCCCGCTGGGCAGCCTCGGTGACCGCCTCGTCTGGGCGCGTTGGCGGCCGCTCTGTCTGCTGCTCGGCATACTGATCTACCTGGCTGGCGCCCCCTGGTGGGTGGCGAGCGGAGTGTTCCTGGTTCTCTACAACGCCGTGCACCTGGGGTTGCGCGGTTGGGGCGTGCAGCTGGGTTGGCGTGAAGGACGCAGGGTTGGGCGAGCGCTCATGGGATCGCCTTTGCGGCGGCTGCCCGATCGCCTTACGATACCTCTGGCCATTGTCAGCGGAGCCCTGTTGCCGCTGTTAGCCGTAAACGTGAGCGGCGCCTCCGGGATCGGGCCAGCCCCCGCCATTGGTATCGCGATATCCGTAGCCGCTCTCGGCGCATGGCGCCCAGCCGTTGCCGGGCGAGTCGCGGCTTTCGGGATGTTACTGCTCTCGCTGCTGTTCATCGTTCTCGGGAAGACCGCATGGTGAGCGTGAATCAAGAATTCGTGAAAGACGTCACCGTCGCGAACGCGTACGGCCTGCACGCCAGGCCAGCGGCCGAGTTCGTCAAGCTGGCGAATACCTTCAAGTCAGAGATCCTTGTCTCCAAGGACGGACTCGAGGTGAACGGCAAGAGCATCATGGGCGTGATGATGCTTGCGGCCGAAAAAGGCACGTCGCTGCAGATCCGGGCCATTGGCGTCGACGCTCAGGAAGCGGTCGAAGGCCTTTGCTCCCTGGTCGCACGCGGATTCGGGGAGGAGTAGATCGCTTGAGTGAGACGGTGATGGGTAACCCTGCTTCACCAGGTATCGTCGTCGGGCCCGCTTACGTCGCCCGCTGGCCGAAGCTCGACGTACCCCATGCCACCGTTAGCAACGACCAGGTCGAGATCGAGGTCGCTCGTTTTCAGAAGGCTCGCGCCGGCGCCAGCCAGAGAACCCGCCAGCTACGCGAAGCCGTCGAGGGCCGACTCGGCTCGGTTCAGGCCAAGATTTTCGATCCGCAACTCCTCATGCTCGATGACCCCGATCTCGTCGACGGAACCGTAACCTATATTTCCGAGAGCTTCCTCACTGCAGAACGCGCCTTTAGCCTGCGTGTTCTCGAGTTCCGCTCTCAGTGGCTGGATGCGACGCATGCCCGGATCATGGACCGCGTCGCCGACCTCAACGATGTGGAGCTCAGGGTCCTGGCCGAGCTTATCGATCTACAGGGTTTCGACCTCACGCAGTACGGATCATCCGATCCGGTCGTCCTCGTCGCCCACGAGCTGACGCCCAGCCGCATGATCGAGTTGGATCCGCAGGCCGTCCTCGGCGTCGCCACCGACGCCGGCACGCGAACGGCCCACGCATCGATCCTGGCTCGGTCGCTTGGGATTCCCACCGTGGTCGGGCTCGGCGACCTCTCGCAGCGAGTCGAGACGGGGCAGGAGATCATCCTCGACGGCCACCGCGGCCAGGTCATCATTCTGCCTACTCAGACAGAGAAGAGCTGGTATCACCACCGCGATGTCAAAGTCCGGGAGACCGAGCAGGAATTGGAGCAGTTGGCCGGCCTCGAGCCAGTGACGCTGGACGGTACTCGAATCGGGCTCCACGCCAACCTCGACCTCCCGGCAGACGCCGAGCGGGCGCTGGCGGCGAACGTCGACGGCATCGGGCTATTCCGTACCGAGTTCCTCGTGGTCGGCAAGTCCACCGTACCCGAAGAGGAAGAGCAATACGAGGCGTTCAGGAGCGTCGTCGATGTCATGGCGCCTCGACCGGTCACTATCCGCACTTTCGACCTCGGCGGCGACAAGTTCCCCATGTTCCTGCCGCCTATCAACGAGGAGAACCCGTTCCTCGGCTGGCGCGGTCTGCGGATCTACGAGATGATGCCCGAGATGTTCCGCAACCAGACCCGCGCCATCTTGCGGGCCGCCGCCCACGGACCGGTCCGGTTGCTCATCCCCATGGTGAACAGCATCGACGACGTCCGCCGGGTCCGCGCCGTGATTGACGACGTCAAGCGCGAGCTGCAGGAACAGGGCGTCGAGCACGGCGACCCGATGTTCGGTCTGATGCTGGAAACGCCGGCCGCCGTGGTCATCGTCGAGATGCTGGCGCGCCACGCCGACTTCTTCAGCCTCGGGACCAACGACCTCATCCAGTACATGCTGGCCGTCGACCGGGGGAACGCGCAGCTCTCGCAATTCTTCGACCTCTACCACCCGGCGCTGCTCAGGTACATCCGCGATGCCGCCGAAGCCGCCCGCAAGCTGGGCCGCCCGCTCTGCGTTTGCGGCGAAGCCGCATCCGATACCTTGGGTGCGGTACTGCTGCTTGGCCTCGGTGCGCGCAGCCTCAGCTGCACGCCCAGCGCCATCCTGGAGCAGAAGAAACTCATTCGCTCGATCGATCTGCAGCGGATATCCACCGTTGTCCAGGACCTGACCAATGCCGAGACGGGTCGCGAGATCCGCCACCGGGTCAAGGAAGCGCTGGCCGACATGGTGGATCTGTCCGATCTGGATGCTGAAGCCAGCTTGTAAAACCCTGTGGCTGTGTGTACTTTCCGAAGTTTTACTTAGGCAAAGAATCCCGGTGCCGCGCGCCGGCCTGAACTCCGACACCAGTTGGGAGCCGGAAACTTGTCGAGAAAGCGCCTCTTTACGTCCGAGAGTGTGACCGAGGGTCACCCGGACAAAGTCGCCGACCAGATCTCGGACGCCATACTCGATGCGATCATCGAGAATGACCCCTCCGCTCGTGTCGCTTGCGAGTGTTTGGTGACGACAGGCCTCGCCTTCGTTGCCGGCGAAATCAGCACAAAGACCTACGTCGAGATACCCGATATCGTCCGACGCACGATTCACGGTATCGGCTATATCGATGCGCAGCTCGGGCTCGACTCCGAGACCTGCGCCGTCGTGACGTCCATCGATCAGCAGTCGGCTGACATCGCTATGGGCGTCGATACCGGCGGCGCCGGCGATCAGGGCATGATGTTCGGCTACGCCACCCGCGAGAGCCCCGAGCTCATGCCGCTTCCCATCACCCTGGCCCATCGCCTCACTCGCCAACTGGCCGAGGTCCGGAAGTCGGGTGGAATCAAGTGGCTGCGGCCCGACGGCAAGTCGCAGGTCACCGTCGAGTACGAAGACGATCGACCGACACATATCCAGGCTGTCGTGGTCTCGACACAACACGACGACGAGATCGATAACAAACTGATCCACGACGCGGTCAGGAGTGAGATCATCGAGCCGGTTCTGCCGGCGGAGTTGTACGACGCCAAAAGAACTCAAATTCACATCAATCCCACCGGCCGCTTCGTTACCGGCGGCCCGCAAGGTGATGCTGGCCTCACGGGCCGCAAGATCATCGTCGACACCTACGGTGGAATGGGTCGTCACGGCGGTGGCGCGTTCAGTGGTAAGGACCCCAGCAAGGTCGATCGCTCTGCCAGCTACGCGGCTCGTTGGATCGCCAAGAACATCGTCGCCGCTCAACTAGCCGACGAATGCGAAGTCCAGCTCGCGTACGCTATCGGCGTCCCAGACCCGGTCTCGGTGCTCGTGGATACCCGTGGAAGCGGACGTATCGCCGAGACCGATCTTGAGGCGGCCGTGCGCGACACCTTCGACCTGACGCCCGCCGGCATCATCGAGGCGTTGGGGCTGCGCCGGCCGATCTTTCAGCGTACGGCCGCCTACGGGCATTTCGGCCGCGAACCGGATGGCGATGGCGGATTCTCGTGGGAACGGGCGGACAAGGTCGAGGAGTTGAAGAAGGCTGTGAAGTGACTGTGATGGATGGCAGAAAACCGAAAACTGTAGACTCTAGGAACTGTGATGGCTAAGACCGTAGACCACGACATCAAAGATATCAATCTCGCCGAGCCCGGGCAGCGCCGTGTCGAGTGGGCCGAGCGCTCCATGCCGGTCGTCCGCATGATCCACGAACGCTTCGCCAAGGAGCGGCCGCTGGATGGGCAGAAACTGTCTGCCTGCCTTCACGTCACGACCGAGACGGCCAACCTGATGATCACGTTGAAGGCCGGCGGCGCAGACATCGCGCTTTGCGCTTCCAACCCGCTTTCGACGCAGGACGACGTGGCCGCTCACCTGGTGCGCGATCATGGCATCAAGGTCTTCTCGATCAAGGGCGAGGACCACGACACCTATTACGAGCACATTCGGGCCGCCCTCGAGCACGCGCCAACCATCACGATGGACGACGGCGCCGATGTAGTCGGCGCGCTGCATATGATCGCGCTGGAGAGGTTCGCCGATTTGGCCGATCCTGTCCGTCGATGGGCGGAAGGTCTCTCCAAGCAGGAACGGCAGAGCCTGCTCGACGGGGTGATCGGGTCGACCGAGGAAACGACGACAGGTGTCATCCGCCTGCGGGCTATGGCCAACGATCGCGTGCTGCAGTTCCCAGTGATCGCCGTCAATGACAGCCTGACCAAGCACCTGTTCGACAACCGTTATGGTACGGGCCAGTCGACGCTGGATGGAATCCTACGCGCCACCAACATGCTGCTCGCCGGCGCTCGCGTCGTTGTTGCGGGCTACGGTTGGTGCGGTCGCGGAGTTGCCAATCGGGCCCGCGGAGCCGGCTCGCGAGTGATCGTCACCGAGGTCGAGCCGTTGAAGGCGCTGGAAGCTGTCATGGATGGCTTCGAGGTGATGACGATGGACGAGGCTGCGAGAGTCGGTGATCTGTTCATCACGGTCACCGGCAACACCAGCGTGATCCGCGAGGAGCACTTCCGGGCCATGAAGGACGGAGCGATCGTGTCGAACTCCGGACACTTCAACGTCGAGATCGACCTCGATCGACTGGCGCAAATCGCAGACGCACCGCCTCGTACAGCCCGCGAATTCGTTCAGGAGTTCCTCATTGATGGCCGCCGCATCAACGTCCTGGGTGAAGGTCGACTCATCAACCTGACCGCGGCTGAAGGCCACCCCGCGTCTGTCATGGACATGTCCTTCGCCAACCAGGCGCTGGCCGCCGAGTTCCTTGTGCAGGACGGCAGCAAGTTGGACGAGTCCGTTCACCGGACCCCCGAGCCCATCGACCGGGAGATCGCCCGGCTGAAGCTCGATTCGATGGCTGCCGAGATCGACGTACTGACGGAGGAGCAGAGGAAGTACCTTTCCTCCTGGGATCTCGGAACTTAGCTGTTTTCTTGGGGTTTACAGGGACAAGCGGGCTGGTATTTTCCGGGACCCGATTGTCCACCCTCGCTCCGGCGAGCATCCGGTGATTCTATGAACCAGGTCAAAGTGGCGAGCCTCGGGCTCGACAAAGCCTCCAATACACCCGTCGTCATCCTTCAGGAGATGGATGGGGAGCGGGTGTTGCCCATCTGGATCGGGCCGGGCGAGGCGAGCGCCATCGCCATGGAGCTGGCGGGGATGAAGTTCTCGCGTCCGCTCACTCACGACCTGTTCGCTTCGATGCTACAGGGTCTGGGCAGCGAGCTGCACCGCGTGTTGATCACCAAGGTGGTGGACAACACTTACCACGCGGAGCTGATCATCAAATGCAACGGCGAAGTGGTCTCCATCGACGCGCGCCCTAGCGACAGCATCGCCATAGCGCTCCGAGCCAAGGCACCGATCTACGCACACGACGACCTGCTGGAGCAAGCCTCGATAGAGATCCAGCCGTCGGAGATCGAGCCAGGCGATATCCCGGAGATCGGTGCCCAGGAAGAGACGGGAATGGATGCGGAACAGCTCAAGGAGTATCTCAAGAACATGAACCCCGAGGACTTCGGCCGCTTCAATCCATGATCGGACGTATCGCGTTGCATGATCGCCGTCGGCGCCTGCGGAGTCGGCGGCTTTTCTTTTGTCTATTGCCGGCGATGCTCCTCTCTACGATCGCAGCGGCTGCGAGCGCGCTTCGGGCGCAAGAGCTTCCCGAAGCCCGTATCTCGCAGCGCCAGGTCAGGGTGGTGCGGAACGAAGAGGGCCTCTACCGCTTGGTCGACGCCATGCGCGTCGAATTCGACGGCGAAGTCACTGCCGACTTCACCCTCGCCGAGCCGCTGGCGCTCGTGCAGTTGCAGATCGGCGCGGCAGGCGTCCAGAGCGTCGGCGGCGATTTGCCGCCCGGCCAGATCGTCTACGAGCCACCAGCCGTGACCATCGTCGGGCCCGTCGGTCGCCGGGTCTTCGAGATCGCCATGACCTACACGCTGCCGGACGACGCAGCGCTCGTGCAGCTCATGGCGCTGTTGCCGGTCGAGAACTTGCTAGTGGAGATCGACCGGGCCACGGTCGAAGCGCGGCCCGATGGCTCGCTGGCCGCGGCGACGCCGCTTGGATCCGAGACCGGGCGTTTGCTGGGTTATGAGGCGGCGGACCTCGATGCGGGACAGGCGGTTCACCTGCGTCTCACCGCGAGCCGCGTCAGCTGGCCGCAGCGGATCGCTGCCCTCATCGCCACAGGCCTGGCAGCGGCCGTCGCCGGCCTGGCAGTCTGGCGTCGCGTCGCGTCCCGAGTGCTCGCGACCTGAGCCCAGGCGACTGCCGGGTGCTGGCCGCGAACGCCCCGAATCTCGATATTTCTTGCATGGCGCTGGTTACGACTCTCGCTACCGTTCTAAAGACCTACGAGTACAGCGAAACGAGCAAGATCCTCCGTCTCTTCACGCGAGACCATGGGCTCTGCTCCGTCATCGCCAAAGGGGCGCGCCGGCCCAAGAGCCGCTTTGGCGGTCTCCTGGAGCCGTTCACCGACGGTGTGGCCACCTTCTACGCGAAAGAGGGGAGGGACTTGCACACGCTTTCCTCGTTCGAGTTGCGCCGCGAGCGACAATCGCTCGGCGGCGAGCTGGTTCGCTACGCCGGCGCCGGTCTGCTGACCGAGATCGCCTTGCGCTTTGGTTCTTCCGCCCGCGACCCCGAGCTCTTCGAACAGCTGCGTCATGGGCTGGACCGGCTGGTCGATGAAAAGGGCGATGTGGAAACGGCTATTCTGGAAGAGACCTGGGCTGTCGTCGATCGACTGGGCTTTGGGCCGAGCATCGAGTTCTGCTCCGCCTGCGGGTCCGTGCCGGATGCTTCCGAGCGGGTCAACTTCGACCTCGCAGGAGGCGGTATCGTTTGCGAGCGTTGCCGGGCGCAAGCGACGGGCCTCGACCTTCGCGGCATGGCGGTGGATGTGCGCAACGATCTGGGTTCCCTGTTACGGGGCGGGCCTGGCGACGGCCGCAAGCTCGCCACCTCGCGCATCCAGCGTGATGTGCTGCGCGACTTCATCGCGCACCACCTTGCCGATCACCGACCGCTAAACTCGTTCCGCTTTCTCGACGAACGGTTGGGATGAAGTCGGTCATCATCGGTACCGCCGGCCATGTCGATCATGGCAAGACCGCGTTGGTCAAAGCGCTCACCGGTGTGGACACCGACCGTTGGGAAGAGGAGCGGGAGCGCGGCATCACCATCGACCTCGGCTTCGCCTCCTTCCCGTCGGAGTCTGACGAACTGGAGCTATCGGTCGTCGATGTGCCGGGCCACGAGGACTTCGTCAAGAACATGCTCGCCGGCGCTAGCGGGATCGACTTACTTCTGCTGGTCGTAGCGGCTGACGAAGGGCCCATGCCGCAGACGCTCGAACATCTCTGGATCGCCAGGCTGCTGGGCGTTGAGCGCGGCGTTGCCGTGATCAGCAAGTCGGACCTGGTGGATCGCGAGTGGCGCGATCTGGTTGCCGATTCGGTCAGAGAGGAGTTGGTGAACGTCTTCGGGCCAGTCGACTGGCCAGTCGTTCACGCGTCCGCCGTGAGCGGCGACGGCCTCGACGAGTTGAAGAGCGCGATTCTCCGGGCGGCGGACGAGGCCCACGCCCGGCTCGACGACGATCTCTTCCGAATGCCCGTCGATCGCTCGTTCAGCGTACGCGGCGTTGGGACCGTCGCCACCGGGACCGTCTGGAGCGGGCGGATTGCCGCTGGCGACGAAGTTCGCATCCTGCCAGGCGACCGAGCCGCTCGCGTCCGCGGCGTTCAGGTCCATGACCGGGACGTTGAAGGCGCCCGCGCCGGACAGCGTGCCGCCCTGGCCCTGGTGGGCGTCGATCGCGTGCAGCTGGGACGCGGCCATCTCCTGGTCAGCGATCCGGTCTGGCGCGAGACCCGCTACCTCGACGCCCGGTTGCAGCTGTTGCCCGGTGCGCCATGGGCGCTCAAGGATCAACAGCGCCTGAGGTTCCACCTGGGTACCGCTGAGACTCTGGCGCGAGTCGTCTTGTACGACGCGGAACGGGTGCAGCCCGGCGGCCAGGCGATGGTTCAAATCCGACTCGAGCGACCGGTTGTCGCCCGGGCCGGAGACCGTTTCGTCGTCCGCTTCTACTCGCCGGTTACGACCATCGGCGGCGGCGTCGTCGTCGATCCCTGGGCCGTCCGACGTAGCCGCGCCAAGGGTCTCGGCACAGAAGGGTACCGCGAGTTCGAGGAAGCTTCCGTCGCCCGGCGGACTTCCCACGTCTTGCGCGCGCGTGATGGTGGCGCCACCGCCGATGAGATCGCCTTGCTCGCTGGAGCGAGCCCGGCCGATGTCGCCGCAGCGCTCGAGCAACTGGCCCGCGATGGCGTCGCAAGGCAGGTGGATGGCCGTTGGCACCCGGAGGAATCGCTGCGGGCCGCACGAGAGGCGACACTCGAGAAGCTTGCCGCCGGCCATGCCCGGCAAGCGGGCGCCAGGGGCGTCAGCCTGCAGTCGCTGCGTAGCGCCATCGGTGCGCCGGCGCTCGTGAACGCCGTGATAGCCGATCTGCAGCGTGAGGGCGCCATCAGGATCGAGGGCTCCGTCGCCGCCCTCGCCGACCACGTGCCCAGCCTCGACGCCGGGCAGCAGGCGATTGCCGCCGCCGCCGCCGCTTCGATCCGCGCCGCGGCACTCTCACCTCCGACACTCAAGGAGCTGGCGGCGGATCTCGAGGTCCGCGAAGACGCCGTTCTGGCTGCGCTCAAGTTCCTGGCCGACGAGGGTTCACTGGTCCCCGTCACCCCGGATCTGTACTACGACCCTGGAGCCATCAGTCAGGCGAAAGAGCTGATGCGCGGCCTACTCGGCAAGTCGGGGGCGGCTACGCCGTCCCAGCTCCGAGGGGCGCTGGGCGTGAGCAGAAAGTATCTTATCCCACTTCTCGAGTACCTCGACGCCGAGGGCTTCACCCGCCGTACCGCGGAGGGACGCGTTCTGCGGGAGGGCGCCTAGATAAACAGATTCTTGCCCCTTCCTTCAACCGTCCCTATCTTGGCAATACGGAGAATTGGACGCGGTGTACCTTGTCCTTTCGGGAGGTTATAGCCGACACTAACGCTACAGATCCAAGGAGGGGAAGGGCGAAATTGAGGCACAGTAGCTTCGCTGTGCTCCTCGTCCTCATGCTGGTTCGGATACCTTGCTCCCCCGAGGTATTCGCCCAACAGACCGACACGACCGCGGCCGGCCAACAGGAGGCTCAGGAAGAGGAAGTCCGCGGTGTGGCGCTGGAGCAGAACTATCCGAACCCGTTCCGGCGGGATACACGGATACCGTTCGTCCTGGGTGCTGACTTGTTCCAGGAAGGACGGAGTCCGCTTGTTAACGTCCAGATTTACAACATCCTCCATCAGCCCGTCGCCGTGCCCACTGCGCTCGATCACCCCAGCGCCACCGGCCAGCCGGTAAGGCAGCTACGCTACGACCGGCCCGGTCGTTATCTGCTTTATTGGGATGGCACAGATGATAGCGGGCGGCGCGTGAACTCGGGGATCTACTTCTGCCAGATCACGGCCGGTCGATCCCAGGCTCTTCTGAAGTTAGTCGTCAGCCGCTGACGGCGGCGTTTCCTCAGTCAACGAAGTAGATGAACGATCCGCATTGCTCGCACCAGCGGATCTCTGCGTTCGTCTTGTCGGTGGCCGTGGGCACGGCCATGAAGCACCCGTAACAGATACCGTTGAGAACGGGAACGACGGGCCGCGACCGGCGACCGGCGATCTTGTGATAGCGCTTCTCGACCTCGGGTTCTAGCGTGCCCTCCATCTCCTCGATCTTATCCGATAGCTGGGCGACCGCATCCTTCGGTTTCACCCGGAATACCTTGCGCTCGATGTCGTGGCTGTGCTCTTCTGCGGCCTCTTCCAGGTCGCGTTTCTGCGCCTTCAGGTCCTGGAGCTCCAGCAGGATTTCGAGTTGGTGGTGCATGCGCCCTCCGGCTTAGACCTGCTTCTCGTCCAGCAGGTTGAGGTATTCGGCCGGCGTTTCGATCTTGCCCAGCCGCTCGGGCACGTCGGCCTCGCGGCAGAGCTGGGCGATCTTCCCGAGGACCGGCAGGTACTGGTTAGAGACCTCCAGTGGCGGCGCCACGATGAGGAAGAAGTACGAGACCGGCTTGTCGTCTATGGCCTTGAAGTCGATCGGCGGCAGCTTGCGTCCGAACGCGACCCGCAGCCGATTGACGACCAGTGACCGGCAGTGGGGAATCGCTATCGACTTGCCGATCCCCGTCGACCCCAGATTCTCACGCCTCTTCAGCATCTTGAAGAGGATCCCCTCTGACTTGTCGGCCAGCTTGAGTTGTGAGATCAACTCCTTCAGGATCGCGTCCTTGCTCTCGCCCTTGAGGTCGAGGTTGATGACATCTTCAGTGAAGAACTCTCTCAATTCCATCTGGACCTCCGATTCCAGACCCGAGCCCAATGTGCCCCCAAATGTCCGCCCACCTTTCAATCGGCACAGCTACGAAATATGGTATGCCGGGCCCCGTGTCAAAGGGCGTCGCCGCTCGCCGCCCGCCGACGTTTGACTGCGACCGGCGCGACGGTATATTCCGCCGCCAGAACACCGTCCCGTCGTTCGGATTCCTGATTATGAGACCTGAGCGTTTGCAGAACCTGCTGGAACGGCTTCAGCGGGGAGATGTGTCGGTCCGCGAAGCCCTGCAAGAGCTCGAGCGCTTGCCGTTCGAGGACCTGGGCTTTGCCCGCGTGGACCATCATCGCGCCGTGCGGCAGGGTTTTCCTGAGGCGGTCTACTGCGAAGGGAAGACGCTGGACCAGGTGTCGCAGATCTGCGCCCGCATGGCCGCCGCGGGGGCGGGAGTGCTGGCGACCCGGGCTTCCGAAGCCGTGCTCCAGCGGTTGACTGAGGAGCTTCCGGGCATCGAGATCAACGAACTGGCTCGGACGGCCTACCTGCCGCCGTCGGAGCCCATCCAGATGGATGTCCGCGGGCCGGTTTTGATCGTCACCGCCGGGACCTCGGACCTGCCGGTCGCCGAAGAGGCGGCGGTCTCCGCCCGCGCCATGGGGAACCCGGTTCGACGCTTGGACGACGTGGGCGTCGCCGGCATCCACCGGCTGTTCGCCGACCACCAGGAGCTCAAGGATGCGGCGGTACTCATCGTCGTCGCCGGGATGGAGGCGGCGCTGGCTTCCGTGGTTGGCGGCCTGGTTGGCGCTCCCGTCATCGCCGTGCCGACCAGCGTCGGCTACGGCGCCTCGTTTGGCGGCATCGCCGCGCTGCTCGGACTGCTCAACAGCTGTGCGCCGGGGGTCACGGTCGTCAACATCGACAACGGATACGGTGCCGCCGTCGCGGCGACACGTATCAACAGGCGCGCCTGAGCTCTCTCATGGACGAGCGAATCCCGGGCCTCGACAGCGTCGCCGATGAGCTACGTGCCTGGCTGGAAGCGATGCGCCTGGCGTTGGGAGCCGATGTCGCCTCCCTATGGTCGCTCGGCCCTGCTGCAGATCGGCTGGCTGTCGAGCTCCAGTCACCTCCAGACTCCGAAGTCGGTACCGACACGATCCCGGTCCAGGGACACGCCCTCGGTTGGGTGGTCAGCGAGGGCGTCTCGCTGCGTGCTCCACGCAAGGACATCTTCCGCCGCCGCGGCGACGGCTGGATCGTCGCGGCGCCGGTCAGCGAACCCCACGGCGGCCGCTTGGGCTGTGTCGTGATGGAGTTCGCCGGTGTCCCGCGTCCCGATGCGCCGCAGGCGCTGGAACTGGCGGCGACGCTGGCTGGTCGGCTGATCGGCGATGTGCGTGCAGCGGAGCACGCGCTCGATTGGTTACCGGTGCACGCGGGGCAATCGTCGTACTCTGGGATGGCGACGACGAGGTAGGTACCATCATCGCAACGAATGGGGACTTGCCTCGCGGGCTCAAGGCCGCTCGCGTTCAGGGCGACGACTCGTACCTGGGACTGTCGCTCTGCAACGGTACCACCTTGCCCCAGGACGATCTCACCGGTCGAAAAGAGCTCCCTCTCTACGTCAGGGGTATCGAGTCACAGGCGGGCTCGGCGATCATCGTCCCGATGATCGTGCACACACATCCGATAGGCGCGCTAGCCGTCGAGTACGAACGACCGCGCCAGTTCACAGAGAAAGATCTCGAGCGCCTGAAAGCCATCGCGCTATCCGTAGCGCCGGCGTTCAGGAACGCCGTCAAGTTCGGGCAAGTCAAAGACCTGTCACTCACCGACGCGCTCACCGGCCTGCCCAACCGGCGTGCCAGCGAGCGGGCTGTCGCCTCGGCCTCTGCCATTGCCGAGCGGACTGGAGCACCCTTCGCGGTGGCGGTTGTCGATGTGGATCACTTCAAGCGCTTCAACGACCGCTACGGCCACGACGCCGGCGATCTGGTACTGCAAACCGTCGCCCGTGCCATCCGCGAGGAGCTGCGCCCGGGCGACCACGCCGGCCGCTGGGGCGGCGAAGAATTCCTCATCGTGCTCCCCGGTGCAGGAGTGGAAGACGGCGCCCGGGTCCTGGAACGTGTTCGTCGCGGCGTCGAGCTCACCATCGTCGATTGGGAAGGGAAGGAGCTGGGTGTCACGCTCAGCGCCGGCCTCACCGCCTGTCCGGAGGTCGTCCCCGTGGGCGCCGCGGTCGTGGCTTCCGCCGACGCGGCCCTCTACGCCGCCAAGCGAAGCGGCCGCAACGCCGTCTCCGTTGCCGAGTCCCGTTCCTGAGCCGACTTCCCCTTGTAGTCCACCTGCGTCATATTCAATGTGTGAAGCGTGCTACCACGCACGTGGGGGCGAACTGGCTTCGACGGGTTTGGTGAACGTGGAGCAGCGTGCCGAGGGCGCCTGGACCCTCGCAAATCAACTGGGCACTTTTACAACTGCCAACGACAACTTGGCACTGGCAGCCTAAACAGGCTGCCCGTCTCCTGGTCGACTGGGCCCGAGGCCGGTCTTGAGGCGTCGATAATTCGGGCTGGCCGTTCCACGTGGCCGCGGCGTGGTTCGGCGAGATCTACTGCGGATAGTCTCACGAGGGCTGCCTATTGGCCAGCGTAAGGCGAATCAACAAACGATAGGCTACGCACGTAGCGGCTCTGCTGGATCTTCTCTCGGACGCGGGTTCAATTCCCGCCGCCTCCATTCTCGCAGTGCGGTGGTCAGTGGTACGGTGGTACGGTGGTGGACTTATCCTCATAACGTGACCAGGGGTGAACTTCCGCCGCTGGTCACTGTTCTTTCTGATTCCGACTCATGTCGCCACTACCGCACCACTCACCACCGCACAATGGGTCGACGACGCCATAACTAGAAGCATGACTCGAACACGACTAGCGCACCGCATCCTCGTCCGCCCCACCGGCGAGCTGTCGCTCAAGTCGACGCAGACGAGGCGCAAGTTCCAGCGCGGCCTGATCGCCGCGCTCAAGGACGCGCTCGCTTCGACCGGTGTAGAGTTCCGCGTGCTCAACGAGTGGACCCGGATCTTTGTCGAGTCATCCAGTCGGGCGGCGCTCGACGTGATTCCACGGGTCTTCGGTATCTCCTCCATCTCGGAGGTCGAGGGTACTACCGAGCCGCGGCTGGATGCCATCGTCCACGAGGGCGAGCGCCTCTACGCCGATCGCGTTAGAGGCGGCACCTTTGCGGTCAGGGCCCGGCGGGCCGGGCGCCAGGGGTTCTCGTCCAGGGACGTGAATTACGATCTCGGCGCCGCGCTCAACAAGTACGCTGAGGTAAACCTCGACGCGCCCGATGTGACGGTACGCGTAGAGGTGCGTCAGGACGCCGCTTACTTCTTTAGCCGCCAGATCCCGGGCGCCGGTGGCGTCCCGCTCGGCGTAGAGGGCCGGGCCGTCGCCCTCATCTCCGGCGGCTACGATTCAGCGGTGGCCGCCTGGATGTTGCTCAAGCGTGGCGTCGCGCTCGACTACGTGTTCTGCAACCTGGCAGGCAGCGCCTACGAGCGAGCGGTGTTGGGCGTGGCCAAGTTGCTCGCCGATGAATGGAGCTACGGCTCGAGCCCTCGAATCCACGTCGTCGATTTCGAGCAGCCCGTTCACCAGCTCAAGGATCGGGTCAGCGAGAGCTTCTGGCAGGTCATTCTCAAGCGGCTCATGTACCGCGCCGGCGAGCGCGTGGCGCGCCAGGTCCGCGCCCATGCCATCGTCACCGGGGAAGCCGTTGGACAGGTTTCGTCGCAGACCCTGGCCAACCTGGGCGCCATCGACGACTGCGTCGCGATACCCGTGCTGCGCCCACTAATCGGGTTCGACAAGGCGGAGATCATCGAACGCAGTCGGGGGATCGGCACCTACGCCCTCTCGGAGAAGGTTCGCGAGTACTGCGCCCTGACCGAGGAGTACCCGGTCACCGCCGCCACGCCTCGTGACGCAGCGGCCGAGGAAGCCAAGCTCGATCTCTCCGTGCTCGACGACGCGGTGGCCAGCCGTCGGGTCCTCGACTTGCGAGAGCTCGACCCCAGCGAGCTAGTCACGCCTTACCTCTATACTGCTGAGATTCCGGCGAGCGCCCAGGTCATCGACACGCGGCCAGCGTCGCAGTTCGAGCTCTGGCACTACCCGGACGCGGTCAACCACGACTTCTGGGAACTGTACGGCGACCTCAAGCCCCTCGACCACGACTCGGTCTACGTGTTGTACTGCGACCTCGGTCTGCGAACCGCACAGCTCGCCGAGAAGATGCAGCGTGCCGGGT
>JBDHHX010000023.1:0-21082 GCA_039589155.1 Gemmatimonadota bacterium
AACAGCCCATTCCCACAGGCGCGCCGATTGGCGTACCCCTCTCCCTAGCCATAATAGCCGCGGTGCACCTGGCCTACCCGTTGATCGGCGAGCTTCGGGGGATGCCGCTGATTCCGGCGGCGTTCCTTCTGTCGCTCGTTCTCGGTGCCGCCTACGCCGTCCTGGCCTTCCGGACGCGGCGCGAGCGAGGGTTCTCCGCTGTAATCAACCTGATCGTCGGGGAGGACCTCGGGTTTCTGGGGGCGGGCCTGGTGATGGGGTACCCCTGGGCCGAGCACCTGCGGCCGGGTACAGTCGTGATCGTGGCGATCCAGTTCGCCCTGATCTTCCCGGAGATCTGGCGCCGTCAGGAGGCCGGGCGGCCGATCGTGGCGCCCGCGCGGCTCGCTTGGTTCATCCTGGCCTATGCACTGGCCTTTGGCGTCTACGCCCTTGTGAAACCGCAGGGAATCTGGGATATTTGAGTAGCCTGTTCCTTTCCCTGCTGGCGCTTTAACTGGCCCCGTCTAACCTTCAATATTAGCTTGGTACCGTGTCAAAAACCGCATTAGGCGGGCTGCTCCTTACGGCGGGATTGGTCATCCTGGCGATGTTCATGTTCGTCGTCAGACTGCCGGACGGCCTGCAAATCACGGGTACGTTCGTGTTGGGCATCTTGCCCGCGGTGGTCGGCGCTGCCGTGCTGTGGTCTGGGTTTCGTAGTGGATCGAAGAGCCAGGACCCTGAGGCCGAGCGGCTGGCCGGAGTCAAGGAGCAGATCGTCTGGAAGGCGGTCGCTCAAGACGGGCGGATCACGCCGGCGGAGGCCGCAGCCCATGCCGGGCTTCCGCCGATGGAAGTGGAGCTTGCACTGATGTCGCTTGTAGCCGAGGGTCGAGCCGCTGTGGAACCCGGAGAGTCGGGCGAGATCGTGTACCGCATCGTCTCCCCGCTGGGCGGCGCCGGTGTTGCGTGAGGCCCCAGGGCTCCGCATGACTTCGAACTGGACTGTGGGTGAAGAGGACGTCGCCGAACGATGATGTCCGATCCCTCCTCCGTCGATAAGACTACGGTCGACGAGCTGACAGGTAAGCTTGTCCTCCTCATCGAGGAGAAGCGTGCCTGGCATGAGACCGATCTCATGCACAGACAGCTCGCCGCCAAGGTCAAGAACTACGTCCGCTACGTTCGCAGCCCGGACTTCTCCAGCCTACACAACCAGCGGCCGGATCAAACCATCGTTCGCCTAATATCCGATCAGCAACCGGCCGCCTTTTCCGTCAACTTCTTCGCTCGCGTCGCCTACGAGCTGAGCAAGCACGGCCTCGCCTTCGAACATCAGGTCGGCGAGTTCGGGACCCCGGTCGCCGTGACCCCGAACGCCGACGCTCCCATCGCACCGCCGCCGACTGCAGCGCCACCAGTCGGCCAACCGATAGCTGCACCTCCGCCAGTGGCGCCCCAACCGCCGCCACCGCCGGTTCAACAACCGCCGCCTATTGTCGAGCCTGCGCCTCCTCCGGCTCAAGCGCCGGTGACTCCGCCCGTGGCGCCCGAACCGCCGCCCGTGGCACCGCAGCCACCCCCTGTGGCCGCCGAGCCGCCGCCCGTGACCGCCGAGCCGCCGCCCGTGGCACCACAGCCGCCGCCCATGGCGCCCGAGCCGCCGCCACCGGCGGACGAGCCGCTCGTGGTCGTTGACCCGTTCGGGCCTGAGCCGGTCGGCAGCGAGCCGGAGACCTTTGATTTGGGTGAGGAGATCCCGGAGCTGGAGCCCGAGACCCTCGGGTTGGAGCTCGAGGCCCTGGAGGTGGAAGCGGTGGATCCATGGTCCGGGACCGACGACACGACGGAAGCGATCGAGCCCGAGCCTATCGAATTGATTCCCGAGCCGGGGATGCGAGAAGATGAGTCGCTACCGTCGATTGGATCCGAACCGGTGGAACCGGCTTTCGGTTTCGAGGCGGACGGCGAGGAGGCGTTCCCCGACTTTATCGGTGACGGTGAATCGGCGTTAGGCCAGGAAGCGAGTGAACTCGAGCGCTTCATCGACGGGGAGGGCGCCGGCGGCGAAGAGATGGAACTCATTGATCTTCAACCGTCGGGACCGGCGCAAGGCGGACTCGGTGCGGTGGCGACCGAGGAAGACTTGCCCCGCCCACCGTTTTTCCCCGAGGAAGAGTTCGGGCGTGCCCCCTACGAAGTCGACGAGATCGATTTTCTGGACGCTGACGCTGATACGGCCGTCATCGAAACGGAGGCCGGGCAGAAGTTCCGACTCGAAGTAGATGGCGACGCGGAGGTCCCCGGGGTGACGCCGGTCGAGAAACCGAGCCTGTTTCGAGCGATCGCCGCCGCGTTCGTCGCCGCTATCGCCGGCGGCGTTGTCTGGGGACTGCTTGCCGTGCCCGCCGGTCAGGGCGCGCATCCGCTCGCCGTGGCCGTTGGCCTCATGGTTGGGTTCAGCGTGCGCATCCGCGGTAACGGCCATACGATACCCTACCGCATCGTCGGACTGATCTTCACGGCGATCGGCAGCGCGATCGGCGCCGTGTTGGCGGCGACGGCGCTCACAGCGATGGAAGGCGGCCTCGGGATCGACGGAATCACGCCTATCCTGTCCGGCGTGAACAATCTACCCACCGTCGTTCAAGGTCAATTCGGCCCCGTGAGTCTCGTATCCGTCGCCCTCGCTCTTTACCTCGCCTTCCGCTTGTCGGCTTCCAAGCCTTCCGCCTGATTGCAACGCTGCAGCGCCGCAAGAAAAACCTTGCGTTTACCGGGATATCTGATAGCTTGGAATCTGCAGCTCCCCTCAACGCGCCATTTCCCGGCGCGAGATCCCCTGTCCCAAATTCAATAGGGATAAGTATTTCTACTTGTAGCCCGCATCATCATCACCCAACCAAGGGGACCAAGGAGGCAGAACAGTGAAGAATTGGAAACCGATCTGGCTGACGCGCATCGCCGTGCTCGCGGTAGGTCTGTCGTTCGTCGCCGCCTGCGAAGACGACCCGCTGAGTCCGGACGCCGTCGATCCGGAACAGACCGCACAGCTGATGGACGACGTCGTCAACGACTTCTTCGAGGGCAACGATGCCGTTCAGAATCTCGAGGTCTTCGGCGACGCCATCACCGCTGCTCTGGGCGGCGGCTTCCCGACGGCGGGCCTGTTCGGCGCGTTCGACACGTCCGGCCCGTTCGCCGGCGTTTACAGGGTGCAGGCGGCCGTCGCCGGTCTTGACGAGCAACCGGCCCGACTGCCGGTCGCCGTGCTGGGCACGACGTTCGTCTGGGACACTCAGTTGAGTGAGTACGTTCCGGACCTCCAGAGGACCGACGCTCCGGACAACGGCGTACGCTTCGTCCTTTACGCCGTCAACCCGATCCTCCAGCTGCCCATCGATCCGCTGGAGGAGATCGGCTTCATCGACATCATCGACACGAGCAGCTTGCCGACCATCGCCATCGCGATGCACGCCGTCGTCGGTACCGACACGCTGATCAGCAACACGGTTAGCGGGACGTTCGGCGAGACGAGCGCCAGCATCACGGCCGCCGGATTCCTGTCCGATGGCGTCGATCGCCTGAATTTCACCATGAGCATCACCGCCACCGGGACCGATGCGGTGATCAGTTTCGGCATATCGCACGGCGGGTTCACGATCGGCTTCACGCTAACTGGTGATCTTGACGCCGAGGCCGGCACCATCGTCGTGACGTTCGCTGACAGCGACGGGAACACAATCATCCTCACCCTTATTGACGACGGCCTGGGCAACTTCGGAACAGGTAGCGGCGTCACGTTCAACGGTTCAGACGTCGCCATCATTTCGGGCTCGTTCGACAACCCGACCATCACGAATGCCGAAGGCGATCCGCTCACACTGGCAGAGCTGGAAGCGCTGGCCGGCCTTCTCGAGGCGACTTTCGACGTGTTCGAATTCTTCATGGGGATGTTCGAGTTCACTTTCATCCTCATCCTGCTGGGCGTTATCTAAGCAACGCTTCAGCCGGCAGTATCAGCGCGGGCGGCCAAGATGGCCGCCCGCGTTTTTCTTTGAGGCGCAGGCAAAGTTGACCGTCGCGCCGGAGGGGATCTACCTTGGCGGTGATCGGCAATGTCACCGCACGTGCGACCTGGCGCCGCGGGCGCCGCAGGGAGGACACATGAGAGCGAAGGCGATATACGCCGCTATGGTTCTGGGCGGCCTCGCAGCTGGCGATGGACTGCGGGCGCAGAATCCGGGCCCCTGCCCCGGAATGTACCCCGCGCCCGCGATCGGCGACTACGCCGAGCTGCGGTTCAACAGTCCCGACCAGGGAAGCATGCCGGTTCGTTTTGCGATCGTGGGTGAGCAGGAGGTCTTCGGTCGTGCGCATCACTGGATCGAGTTCGTCAGCGTGCCACCGATGGTCGGCGATACGGTCATCGTGCAGATACTGGTCCCCGGTTACCCGTTCGAACAGACCGACATCAGGGGATACGTCTTCAAGATGCCGGGAGGGCCGCCCATGCGGATACCGGACAGCATGATACCGCAGCTTGCCCAGTCGACGCCGGGGCCAGGCTGGAAGGAACAGTGCGAGACCGCCGCCGATCTGGGCAACGAGCGCGTTACCGTACCGGCGGGCGCGTTCATCGCGCGACACTACCGTGCACCGGATGGGATGGAGGAGATATGGATCGCCGACGTTCCGTTCGGCATGGTGAGGATGGTGACCACGGACGGTGAGATGGAGTTAACCGCCTACGGAACGGACGGCAGGTCGTACATCACGGAAGAGCCGGTCGACTACGAGCCGCCGGGTGGCGGATAGGCTATGGCCCACCGCGGCCGAGCATCTCCTGAAGAAAAGCGGGCAGTACGGAGATGATCTTGTCGGCCACATCCGGAAGAGCGAAGTAGATCACGAGAGCCGCGACCACAAGAACGAGTAGCGCAATACCCAGCCGCTTCACGCGGCGCGCCGTCCTTCCCCTCCCTTTGCCACCCCTCATAAAGACGGTCGACGATCCCGGGACTCGCTTCGGCGCCGTGATCTCGCCCGAGCGCAGCGCCTGCTCGGTGGGCACGGCCTTGGTGGAGAAGACGAATTCAGCCTTGCCGAACTTCACGGTGTCCCGGTCGCGTAACGGCTGGGCGACGGCAACCAGGTTGCCGTTCACCCACGTACCGTTCGTGCTGTGGTCGTAGAGAACGTACCGGCCACTCTCGTAGATCACATCGGAGTGATGGCGAGAGACCGTCTTGTCGGTGATCACCAGGTCCGCCCGCCGCTGCCGCCCGACCCGCATGCTGCCGAAGCCCAGCGGGAATTCCTTCCCGTCCGAAAGACGGGTCAGAACGCCGACCTGCTCGAGATCCTCAGATCTCGAAGCACCGGAGTTGGATGGATCCTGTTCCTGCCCGCTCATGACCGAGAAGTTACGGGGATCCCGACACGCCGGGCAAGGGCACGCAGACCGAGCGCCCCTAGACGGTGTGGCCGGTGTCGCGGCGCGCCATCCTTATGATCAGGAAGGCGAGCAGCGTCAGCATCACCAGCGCCAGGATATGAGCGAACGTGCCCATCCAGTCGTGGCCGAAGCCGCGCGGTATCCCGAACGCTCCAGCCCAGAAGGCTATTCCCACACCCATCAATCCGTCGCCGCCAATCAGCCCGGACGAGAAGAGCACGCCCTGCTCGCGGACACGGTTCTTGGACTCGGTATCGGGCTGCCTGTCCTCGAGGATCTTGCGGATCATGCCGCCAATGAAGATCGGCATCATCGTGGTGACCGGCAGGTAGACCCCGACCGCGAAAGCCAGCGAAGGCAAGCGGGCGATCTCCGCCAGAATCGCGAGTCCGACCCCAACCCCCACCAGGCGCCACGGGATCTCGGCCTGCAGCACGCCGTCGATCACCAGCATCATCATGTTGGCCTGGGGGGCCGGAAGCTCGGTAGAGCCGAACCCGTAGGCATTCTCCAGGGCCAGGATGCTCAGGCAGACGAAGAAGCCCGCCGTCAGAACACCGATCAGCTCGCCGACCTGCTGGCGCCTGGGCGTAGCGCCGAGCAGGAAGCCGGTCTTCAGATCCTGCGATGTGTCGCCAGCGATCGAGGCCGATATGGCGACCACGGCGCCGATCGAGAGCGCTGCCACTCTGCCCGCGTCGCCGGTCCATCCGAGCCCGGCGAAAATGAGGCTGGTCCCCAGCAGGGCGGCGATGGTCATGCCCGAAGTCGGATTCGACGTCACGCCGACCAGGCCGACGATGCGGCTGGAGACGGTGACGAAGAAGAAAGCGAATATGGCGACCAACAGCGAAGCCAGCACCCGCATAGAGATCGACTCAACGAACCCGAATACGTGCGGCATCACGGCGAGGAAGACGACGACGATCAGAACACCCCACATCACGACATTGAGCGGCAAATCGTTGTCGGTCCGCTTCACTTCCGTCGTCCCGGCACTCCCACCGACGCGCGCCTTGAGCCCGCGCATCCCTTCCTTGAAGGACGCGATGATCATCGGTGTGGAGCGCAGCAGTGTGACGATGCCCGCCGTCGCCACGGCGCCGGCACCCACGTAACGGATATAGCGCGTCCAGATCTGCTCCGGAGCCATGTTGACGATCAGCTGCACGGTCTCCGGATACAGCGGCTCGGTCATCCCACGACCGATCAGCTCGATGACCGGAATGAGAATCAGCCAGGCGATAGCACTGCCGCCCACCATGACCAGCCCGATGCGGGCGCCCAGGATGTAACCGACGCCGATGAGGGCCGGCGCCACGTCGACGCCCACCTGCCCCTTGGGAATGATCCTGTTGAGTGGGATCCATACGTCACGCGGCCACAGCGTAAGGCCGCGCATCAGCCACGTGTAGACCATGCCGATCCCGAGGCCATAAAAGACGGGGCGCGCATGCGTGCCGCCCGCGTCAGCGGCAACCAGTACTTCGGCGCAGGCTGTCCCCTCCGGGTACGGCAGCTTGCCGTGCTCGTTCTTGATCAGGAACCGCCTGAGCGGGATCATGAACAGCACGCCCAGCAGGCCACCGGCCAGCGCGATGACCAGCAGCTTGGTCACCGCCGGGCTGAAACCCCAGATAAACAACGCCGGGATGGTGAAGATCAGGCCCGAGGCCTGACTGGACGACGCAGACCCCACCGTCTGCGAGATGTTGTGCTCCAGGATGGTGGACTTCCCCCAGACGCCCTGCATGGCACGGAAGACGGCCACCGTCATTACGGCGATGGGAATCGAAGTGGAAACCGTCAATCCGACCCGGAGGCCCAGGTAGGCGTTCGCCGCCCCGAACACGATGCCGAAGAGCGCGCCCATAACGACGGAGCGCAGCGTGAACTCGGGGATCCGCGTTCCCGCCGGTATGTATGGCGGGTAATCGTCCCCGGGTATCTCCTCGTACGCCTTCGCTGAGAGTCTGCGTGGTTCCGTCGTATCAGCCATAGCCCCGGCTCGTCTGGGTTAGTTGCCGCCCTGGATCTCGTCGGCCAGCGCGCCCGCGTCGTAGACCTTACGCAGCGCCTCGATGATCGCCATCGAATGCACCGACACGGTACGTGCCACTTCATCTCTATATAGGAAGCGGTTCGGCAGCATCTCCATGTTGCCATCGAAGACCAGTCCAACGACCTCGGCGTTGCGGTTGATCACCGGGCTGCCCGAGTTGCCGCCGATGATGTCGGCGGTGCACACGAAGTTGAGCGGCGTCGACATGTCGAGCGCGTCCCGCGCCGCCAACCATTTCGGCGCCACGAACCACGGATCGACGTAGCCGAATGATTCCGCCCGATCGAACAGCCCGTACATGGTCGTCTTGTACGGCGCCTGCGTTCCATTCAGCGGATAACGTGAGACTACGCCGTCGGAGAGTCGCAGCGTGAACGTGGCATCCGGAGGCAGCATCGTACCGTAGATCGCGAACAATGCCTCAGCCACCTTCTCCTCGTTCGCGCCCTCGATTGCCCGCAGATCCGACACCCGTTCCGCTAGCTCGCCCGCCCAGCCGTCGATTGTTCGGGCGAAAACGATGGCCGGGTCGTCGGAAGCGTTGACCGCCGAGACGCCGCCGTCCAGCAACGCCTGGCGCGCCTCCAGATCGCCGAGGCCGCTGTCGCGGATCAGCCGGTGGGCCGCCTCGTTGGCGTCCTGCCCATTCAGCGCCGCCACCACGAAATCGTGATCTTCCCCGAGCGCCTCGCTCGCCGCGGCAAGACGCAGCCTGAGCAAGTGGATTTCGTATTCTATGTCGAGGGACCGCTCCGAGGCGATGCGCCGCTCTGCCGCCGCCATCGCTTGCGGACTCATCGTCCGCTCGCCTTCCGGCAGCCCCTGCTCCGCAGTGAGCCGCACGATGTCGCGGGCGATGGTCAGCGTACGGAAGTGGGCGAACGAGCTGTACACTAGCTCGTCGTTCAGCTTCGCGAACTTCCTGTTGGCCTCCGCGATCTCGTCCCAGGCTCCTCCGTACTGCTCGCTGAGCACGGGATCCGCTTCGACCTGTGCACGGAAGCCCTTCTCCCATTCGATCTTCGCATCCATCAGCGTTGGATCGAGCAAACCGCTCAGGTAGCCGCCCACCGCCTTGATGGAGTTCTCGAGCCCGAAGACCATGTTGCGGTAGCCCTGCTCCCGCTCCGGGTGCATCTCGATCAGCTCGCGCATCACGTTGACCCGCTCGTGGTACTGCTGGATGCGAAGCGGGTAGGAGGCGTCGCGCAGGTACTCCAGCTGCGCCACCGTGAGCAGGCGGCCCGTCGATCCCGGGTTGCCGGTGACGAAGATGAGCTCGCCTTCCTCGGCGCCGGCGGCGCTCCACTTGAAGTAGTGCTCCGGCTGGACCGGCTGCCCGTCCTCATAGGCTCGCACGAATGTCACGTCGAGGTCGTGACGTGGATAGGTGAAGTTGTCCGGGTCACCGCCAAAGAACGCCGCCTGGCCCTCTGGTGCGAACACCAGCCGTACGTCTGTGTAGCGATTGAACTTGTAGAGTCCGTACACGCCGCCATGGTAGAGCGACACGACCTGGCAGCGAAGCCCCGACGCCGAGCATTCCTCCTCGATTCGGTCGGCCGCCTCGTTCTTGAGACGCACCGCGTCCTCGTCGGAAGCGCCCATCGCTGCCGCCTTCACCTGGTCCGTCACATCCTCGATCTCGAGTAGCTGGTCGAGGAACATGCCGGGGCAGACCGGCTCGTTCTCCCGGTGGCCGGCGTAGAAGCCGTCGACCATCAGGTCGCTCTCTTCGTTCGAGTTCGCCGCGATGCAGCCGCGGGCGCAGTGGTGATTCGTCATCACGAGGCCCGCCGGCGATACGAACGAGGCCGAACAGCCGCCGGTCCGCAGCGATGCGAGGCGTACGTGGTCGAACCACTCGGAACCCGGACTGAAATCGTAGCGCTCGTCCAGGTAATCGAGAGGCAGCCTGTCGAAGGTCCACATCTTTCCGAGGCCGGCTGCTTCGACGACCTCGACATCGCTCATCTGCGGCGGTGGTGGTGCCGCCTGGGAGGCCAGGTCCGGGGCCATCAGGGTGGATATCGCCGCAACCCCAACGAATAGAAGGAATCCGCGTACTGACCGCATGATTAAGTCCTCCGGCAGTCTGGAACTGGTGATTCGATGCGTGGTCGGGGTGGAGGCAAACTTGGGAGATCCGCCCGCTCCGGCAAGGGATGGCTCCAGGAGGCCGACCGTATGGCCGCTCCCGTCCACCCTCCTTATCTTAGCCCCTGCACATATCCTCCTGCTCGTGATCGTGATCGTAATCGTTGGCGTCGTCGCTCGATTACGATCACGATTACGATCACGAGCAAGAGCAAGAGGTTCTGAGATCGGTGACACTTCTTGGAGAGGGGAAGCACCATGTCGCTTGAGACTTTACTCAAAGAGAGCCGCGGCCGATTCGAGGCGGAACTGGCCGAGTTCCTCGCCATACCTAGCGTCAGCGCACGCTCGGAACACAAGGATGACATGATCAGGTGCGCCGAGTGGGTATCGGCCAAGCTCGGTGAGCTCGGGATGAAGGCCGAGGTCTTGTCGACGCCCGGCCACCCCATCGTCTACGGCGAGCTGATGGAGGCGGGCCCCAAGGCGCCCACCGTGCTGGTCTACGGACACTACGACGTTCAGCCCGTCGAGCCGCTGGACGAATGGGAATCGCCGCCCTTCGAGGCGTCGGTGCGCGCCGGCAACATGTATGCCCGCGGTACAGCCGACGACAAAGGCCAGATCCACATCCACATGAAAGCGCTGGAAGCCTATCGCGAGGCCAAGGGGACGCCACCGATCAACCTGAAGTTTCTGTTCGAGGGCGAAGAAGAAGTAGGCAGCGTCAACCTCGATGATTTCGTGGTCAAGAACGCCGACAAGCTCGCCTGCGATGCCGCGCTTGTCTCGGACACACCGATGTTGGCACCCGACCTGCCGAGCATCTGCGTCGGCCTCCGCGGCATGGTCTACATGGAAATGCGGCTTAGCGGACCGAGCCAGGACCTCCATTCTGGTCAGTATGGCGGCGGCGTGGTCAACCCGGCCAACGCTCTGGCAAGCATCATCGCACAGCTCAAAGACGACAAGGGCCGGATCACGATCCCGGGATTCTATGACAAGGTGCGGGACTTGAGCCCGGCGGAGAAGAAAGCGCTGGCCGAGGTTCCCGTAACCGAGAAGGAGTTCGAGGAAGAGGCCGGCGTCTCTGTAGCGGGCGACGGTGAAGACGGTTTCTACTGGCTGGAACGGGTCTGGGCACGCCCCACCCTGGACGTCAACGGACTCCTCTCGGGTTACACGGGCGAAGGCGCCAAAACGATCATCCCGGCGAAAGCGATGGCCAAGATCTCGATGCGGCTGGTACCGGACCAGGACCCCAAAGAGATCCGCGCAGCCTTCGAGAGCTACGTGAAGTCACTCAAGCCTGATGGCGTCGACATGGAGATCGATATGCACTCCGATGGACTCGCATGGGGTGCCGATCCACAAGGGCCGCTGTTCCGCGCTGCTTCCACGGCGGTCCGCTCGGTCTTCGACCGCGACCCGCTGTTCATCCGAGAGGGCGGCTCGATTCCTATCGTGCCGATGATCGAGACGACGCTCAATACGCCGGTAGCGCTGATCGGCTTCGCGTTGCCCGGGTGCAACCTCCACTCGCCGAACGAGTGGATCTCGCTCGATCTCTACCACAAGGGGATCGACATCGTGGCGCGTCTCTACGACGAGATCGCGGCCGAGTACGCAAAGTAGAATCGGCCGTGGAGCGGGCAGAGCGCTTTCTCGAGCAAACGGTAGGTGGCCTCAAGCCGCTCGCCGTCGCCTCGGCGCTCGCCGATTGGGAAGCAAGCACGGCAGGCACACCCGAGTCGCAGGAGGCGTCCGCAGAGGAAGAGACGAAACTCCGACTGTTCCTGAGCTCAAAGGACAGCCACGAAACGACGGCCGAGCTACTGGAGTCGGGCGCGATTGACGACCCGATCACGCGCCGGCAGCTACGCCTGCTTTACCTCGAACAACGACCCAACCAGCTCTCGGAAGACGTGATCGACGATCTCGTCCGACGAAGCAAAGCCATCCAGGCGGAGTTCTACACGTATCGAGCCGAACTGGATGGACGCCAGGTCACAAACAACGACATTCTGGATGTGTTGCGGGTCGAGACCGACGAAGGCCGTCGGCGCGCGGCATGGGAAGCGTCAAAGCAAATCGCGCCGCGCGTCGCCGGTCCGTTGCTGGAGCTGGTGGGCCGACGGAACGAGGCGGCGCGGTCGCTGGGGTACCGGGACTACTACCGCATGCGGCTGGAGCTGCAAGAGATCGACGAGGACGAGCTGTTTGACGTCTTCGATGCGTTGAGACGCGAGACCGAGACGCCGTTCCGAGAGGCTAAAGCAGACGTCGATGAGCGGGTCGCAAAGCGGTACGGCACGACGCCGGAAGCGCTGCGGCCCTGGCACTACGAAGACCCGTTCTTCCAGGAGCCGCCCCTGGCCGAGGAACTCGGACTGGGCGCCCTCTTCAAGGGCCGCGACGTGCTTGAAATCGCCGAACGCTTCTATGCAGGAATCGGCTTGCCGATAAGAGACGTGCTGGATCGCAGCGACCTGTACGAGCGCGACGGGAAGGACCAGCACGCCTATTGCATCAACATCGACCGCGAGGGCGATGTTCGAACGCTGTGCAACCTGAAGGACGACGAGCGCTGGATGGGGATCTTGCTTCACGAGCTGGGGCACGCCGCGTTCGAGAAGGGCTACCCGGAGTCGCTACCCTGGCTGCTGCGTCAGCCGGCACACATAGCGACGACCGAGGCGATCGCCATGTTCATGGACCGGCTGGTCTACGATGTGGATTGGCTGGAGAAAGCGGCCGGTCTCACACTGCCTGATAGAGCGTGGATGCAGAGTGAGGCATCTCGCCACCTGCGCCTGGAGATGCTGCTCATCGCTCGCTGGGTGCTGGTGATGACGACCTTCGAGCGTGAGCTCTACGCGAACCCGGGGCGGCCGGATCTGGACTCCTACTGGTGGGACCTGGTGGAGGAGCTGCAGCTGTTGCCGCGGCCCGAGGACCGAGCGACACCGGACTGGGCGGCGAAGATCCACCTGACCGTCGCGCCGGTCTACTATCACAACTACTTGTTGGGCGAACTGATCGCCTCGCAGCTGGGAGCCGCGTTCCGTCGTGACGTCTTGAAGGGAAAGGAGACAGACGGCTACGTCAGCTGCAGCGAGATGGGCGCCTTTCTGCGCGAGCGCTGGTTCGCGCCCGGCGCCTCCGTGCACTGGCAGCGGCTGCTCGAGGCGGCGACGGGCTCACGCCTTACGCCACAACCGTTCTTGGGCGATTTTCTCTGAGTCGCTCGCTCTTTTTAGCCCCGACCATATTGCTTATACTGCCGCTTGCCGTATGCCGGCAGTTCCGAGTCCCGGAGTCGAAACGCCGGGCGGGCGCCTAGGCCCGCGATGACTTGAATGGCTGACACAGATACCCAGACATCCAGCAAGCTAGGGGAGTTTGCAGGCGCGGTCCCCACGGCGATCGGCTCAGGCATCGCGGTCGCGCTGACCCATTCCACCCGCTCCGCGGCGCTGGCATGGAACATCCTGCTGGGGATGGCCCGCCCACGGAATTACTACCGCGACCTTCTGGCCCAGTGCTACGACATGGGCGTCAGGAGCCTGCCGGTGGTGATTCTGGTTGCCGCGTTGGCAGGTGTCGTCACCTCACAGCAGAGCGGCTACCAGTTCACGGGGACGGTCCCGATCTGGGTCGTCGGTAGCGTCGTGGCGGCCAGCGTGCTGACGGAACTGGGGCCCCTGGTCACGGCGCTGGTGCTGGTGGGCCGCATCGGCTCGCGGATCGGTGCCGAGCTAGGAACGATGGTCGTGACGGAACAGGTGGACGCGCTACGAGCAGTGGGCCGCGACCCGGTGGAGCAGCTTGTGGTGCCCCGGGTCCTGGCGGGAACGCTCATGTTGCCGCCGCTGGTGGTGGTGGCCGACTTCGTCGGGATCGGCGCGGGCTGGCTGGGCGCCTTGATCACGCTTCCAATCACCAGCGCCGAATTCGTATACGGCGTGCACAGCTACTTTCACGGCTTCGCGCTCTGGTTCGGACTGATCAAAGGAGCCGTGTTCGGCGCCACAATCACGTTCATCGGCTGCTACATCGGTCTCAATACATCGGGCGGAGCGGAGGGCGTGGGGCGCACGACGATGTCGGTGGCTGTTAGCGGGACGGTCGCGATCATGTTCTGGGACGCGGTTCTGGCCCGGCTACTGAAGGCGTTCGGCTGATGATCGACATCATCGGACTCAGCAAGGCTTTCGGCGACAACGTCATTCTCAGAGACGTCTCGCTGCGCGTACACGAGGGCGGCACCATGGCCCTCTTCGGGCCCTCCGGCACCGGTAAGAGCGTTCTGATCAAACACATCATCGGCCTACTCGACCCGGACGGCGGCGACGTGATCGTCGACGGCATCTCGATTCCAAATTCGAGCCGCCGCGAGCTCAACGAGGTACGCCAGCGCGTCGGCTACGTGTTCCAGGGCGCGGCACTGTTCGATTCGCTTTCAGTGGCTGAGAACATTCAGCTCGGCCTCGATGTGGACGGGTGCCGCCGCGCGCTGTCAGAATGCGAGGCGCGGATCACCGAGTGCCTGCGGCTGGTGAACCTGGACCCGGAAGTGGCGGATCTCTACCCGATCGAGCTGTCGGGCGGCATGCAGAAGCGCGTGGCCATCGCCAGGGCGTTCGCCGGCCACCAGCGGTACCTGCTCTATGACGAGCCGACGACCGGGCTCGATCCGGAGAACGCTTTCATCATCTCGAACTTGATCATGCACCTGCAGGCAGAGATCGGTGTAACCAGCATCATGGTCACACACGATCTGGACAACGCCTGCCGGGTGGCCGATCGCATCGCCCTCCTGTACGATACGCGCGTCCACTTCGAGGGCACGGTCGACGAGTTTCGCAACAGCGACGATCCGGTGGTACGCCGGTTCGTCAGTCCAGAAGAAGAGATCACGGGCGTCTATTAGGGGGGAAAGTGGCGCGTCGTAAACCAACATATGAGCTGTGGATCGGGCTGCTGGTGATCGTTACATCGATCATCACGCTATGGGGCTACTTCTGGCTCACCGGCCTACCGCTGGGCGAACGGGCCTACAACGTCCACGTCGTCATGCCCGACGCCGGCGGCCTCGGGAAGGGCGACCGCGTGCACATGGTCGGCGTCGAGGTCGGCGCGGTGAGCGCAGTCCAGCTCGAAGGACCCGAGCGCGTGCTCGTCCGCCTGCGGCTGCACCGCGGCCTGCAACTGCCTCGCGACTCACGCGCTGTGCTTCAGACGGTCGGCGTTTTTGGTGACGTCATCGTCCAGCTGCGGCCCGGCAGCTCGCCCGACTTCGCGGTCGACGGCGACACGATCGGACTCGGCACGGCGACGTCGCTGTTCGACCTCGCCGGTGACCTGGGCGACCAGGCCGAGCAGGCGCTTCGCCAGGTCAACATGCTGCTGGCCGACACCACCATCGATCAGGTGCACGGCGCCGTTGCCGGGCTTCCGGGAACGGTGCGTAGCCTGGAGCGGCTGGCCCGCAACGGCGGGGCGGAGTTCGAGGCGCTCTCCCGCAGCCTGCGAGAGACGGCGGACGCGCTGAGGGATGCGGTGGGCGACGCCAACGTGGAGCAACTGATCTCGGACCTGGAGGAAACGGCGGCCAAGCTGTCGGAGACGGCCGACGCGTTCAAGGAATCGGCCGAATCGCTGAAGTCGATCACCGAGAAGATCGATCGCGGCGACGGAACGCTGGGACTGATGGTGAACGACCCGGGGCTGTACGAGGATTTGCGATCGGCGGTGCAGAACGTCGATGCGCTGACGCAGGACATCATGCAGAATCCGGGTCGCTACATAAAGATCTCTGTGTTTTAGTGGGAGTTGGGGAACTCCGACCTCGGATTGCCGAAGTCGATTCGGGGACTCGGGGGTTGAGTGAAAAACGAACCGGGGAAGGACAACAGCCTTCCCCGGCTCTCTAGTACCCCGAATCCCTCACTCACCGAATCAACTTCGGCAATCCCAGACTCCGAGTGCTCCAATAGCGATTCCCGAAATCCGACCCGGCGACTTCCCAATCAGTTAACCGCGTCGGGCTGCCCTCCTTGATCAGGAGCATCCGTAAGTAGCACGTCCGAGCCCTGCGGGTCGTCAAAGACCAGTTTTCCGCCCTTCAGATCGACGCCTTCGAGGACGACGGCCAACACTTCGTCCAGCGTCTCGACCAAGTGGAAGCGCAGTTCGCAGCGCACTTCCTCGGGAATATCCTCGATGTCCCGCTCGTTCTCCTTCGGCAGAACGATCTCGCTGATCCCGGCCCGGCAGGCGCCCAGCACCTTCTCCTTGACGCCGCCGATCGGCAACACGCGACCGGTGAGCGTAAGCTCTCCGGTCATCGCCACGTCGTTGCGCACCGCGCGATCCGACATGGCGCTGACCAGAGCCGTGGCCATGGTGACGCCGGCCGACGGACCTTCCTTGGGGACAGCACCCGCCGGCACGTGAACGTGGACATCGATATCGCTGAAGCGATCCTCGGCGATGCCCAGATCCTGGTAGTGCGTAGTCGCGTAGGTGAGCCCGGCTCGCGCGCTCTCCTTCATCACGTCGCCAAGCTGCCCGGTGAGCACCAGCTGGCCCTTCCCCGGGAACGTGCTGGCCTCCACGAAAATGATGTCGCCGCCAACCTGCGTGTACGTCATGCCGGTGACCACACCGACCTGCGGCTCGGGCAGCATCTTCTCCGGGTGCGCCTTCGGCTTGCCCAATAGATCGCGGAGATTGTCGCGATCCACCGCGATGGTCTCCGAGTTACCTTCGGCGATCTCGCGCGTCGCCTTGCGAGCCAGGCTGCCCAACTCACGCTCCAACTGTCTGACGCCGGCTTCGCGGGTCCACTCGTTGACGACGCGTAGCATCGCTTCGTCGCTGACCTGCAGCTGCTCGTCGGTGAGGCCGGAAGCCTCGCGTTGGCGCGGCAAAAGGTAGCGCTTGGCGATCTCCAACTTTTCCAACTCGGTGTAGCCTGAGAACTCGGTCCCTTCCATGCGATCGTAGAGGGGCGCCGGGATCTGGTGGCCAAAGTTAGCGGTGGCGATGAACAACACCTCGGACAGATCGAAGCCCACGCCAAGGTAGTGGTCGGTGAAGCTGTTGTTCTGCGCCGGGTCGAGCACCTCGAGCAATGCTGCCGACGGGTCGCCCTGGAATGAGACTCCCAGCTTGTCCACCTCGTCGAGTAAGAACACCGGGTTCTTCGTGCCGGCTCGCTTCATCCCCTGGATGATTCGACCCGGCATGGCGCCGACGTAGGTACGGCGGTGGCCGCGAATGTCAGCCTCGTCACGCGCGCCGCCCAGCGAAACGCGGACGTACTCGCGCCCCAACGCCCGGGCGATCGACTTCGCCACCGACGTCTTGCCGGTGCCGGGCGGTCCAAGGAACAAGAGGATCGGGCCGGTGGCCATTGCCTTGGCTCGCTCCTCATCATCCTCCGCCCGCTCGCGCCGCATCTTGCCTACGGCGAGGAACTCGAGTATGCGCTCCTTCACATCGCCGAGACCATAGTGATCCTCGTCTAGAATGACGCGCGCCTCTTCGATGTCGAGACGGTCGGCCGAGCGCTCGTTCCACGGTAAGTCGACGATCCACTCCAGGTAGGTGCGGATCACCTGAGCCTCCGCCGACTCGCGGTTCACTCGCTCCAGCCGGCGAAGCTCGCGGTTCACTTCCTCGCGCGCTTCCTCCGGTAGCTCCAGCGCCTCGAGTCGATCGCGCAGCTCCTCGATCTCGGCGTCCGTGTCCTCTTCGCCCAGCTCTCGACGGATCGCCTTCAACTGCTCGCGCAGATAGATCTCGCGCTGCCGCTCGCCTAGCTCCTCCTGGACCCGGGAGCGGATATGCTCCTGGGCTTCGAGCATGGCGATCTGGCGGTAGAGATGGACGAGGATGCGTCTGAGTCGCAGTTCCACCGACGTGGTCTCGAGCAGCTCCTGTTTATCGGACGAGCCGAGCTCCATGTAGTAAGCCACGTGGTCCGACAGCGCGCCGGGCTCCTCCACGGCACGAATGAACCGCTCGATGATCTCTTCCGGTACACCGCGGTGCCGGCCCAACTCGGCCGCCTTCTCGCTGACTTCGCGGAACAGGCCCTGAAACGCGGCATCTTCTGTATTGAGTGGGCCCTGATCGATGAGCGGCGTCACGATCCCCTCGAGGAAGCCCTCTGGCCCCTCGCTGTAGTTGAGCGCCGTGGCCCGTCGCTCGCCCTCAAGCAGCAGCTGTAGACCGCCGGGGAACCGCTGGACCTGAGCGATCCGACAGATCACGCCGATGCTGTAGAGGATGTCAGCGCTCGGCTCATCGATATTCTCTCGCTGCGCCACGGCGAAGATCCGCTTGGTCTCGCCGTCGGCGCTGAGCGCGTGCTCGATTGCGCGAAGCGTCTTGTCGCGACCGGCAACGATCGGCGCCGTCACGCCGGGGAAGACCACGGTTTCGCGCAGAGGTAAGACTGGCAATTGCTGTCTATCGGAGGTCACGTCGAGTCTCTCCGTGTCTTTATCCGTCAAGGTTTCTATCTCCTGTTCGTACAGAACGCAGGGAAGCCTGACCCGGCTCCCACACCAATCTAAGGGGCTTGGCGGCAATAATGCACTCCGCGTGCCAGGCGATCCGCGCCAGGCTGGCATGGATCACCATGGATTCCCAGCCACTTAGGCGTTCCAATGCCAGGCAGGCAGGAACCCTCGCCGTGCGGTACCCTGCGGCGCGTGGTAAGTTGCGCCCCATGAGAGTCACGGTCACAGGCGCCACAGGGACCCTGGGGCTAGCCAGCGTCGAGATGCTGTTGCGTGCTGGTCACGAGGTACGGGCGTTAGTGCGCGACGAGTTGAAGTTCCGCAGTCTCAACGCAGACCCGCGCGCGGAGGCGGTGGAAGGCGACATCTGCAACCGGACCGATGTGGCCGAAGCGCTGGATGGGAGCGACGCCGTCATACACTGCGTTGACTTTCCGCCGACCCAATTCGGAAGCAACTGGGACGCAGTGCGCCACGCGCTGGAGGGGCTCCGCTCGGGCGGCCACTTCGTCTATCCCGGCAACCTCTGGGTCTACGGACCTCCGCAGGCGGCCCGGGTCGGACCCGATCACGCCAAGGCGAGCCCGGCGCGGATCGGCGCGGTGCGGGCTGACCTGGAGAAGGCGGTGTTGGCGGAAGGTGGTACGGTAGTGCACCTGCCCGACGTCTATGGGCCCACCGTACGGACCGGCAGAACGCACAGCCTCTTCCACCGCGCGCTGGCCGGTAAGACCGGCTTCTTTCCGGGAGATCTCGATCGGCCGATCGAACTGCTGTATACCGCCGACGCCGCCCGTGCACTCATCGCACCGCTGGGAAGGAGACAGGCCCGGGGAGCGGACTACACCGCACCGGGCTACCGCGTCACGACACCCAGAGAGTTCATCTCGCTCATATACAGAGCGACGGCCAGGGAGCCGCGCATCCGATCGGTCCCCGTCTCGCTGATTCGTACCCTCGACTTGTTCCACCCTGAGCGCCGGGCACTGCGCGATCTTTCCTACCTGATGGAGTGCTCGACCCTAATGGACGGCGGCCGGCTGCGCCGCGATTTGGGTTGGACCCCCGAAGTTGACTACGCGGACGGCGTGCGGCGGACGGTCAAGTACCTTCGTTCAGCAGGGTGACGGGTGGATCAAACCGCTGCAAGCGCTTGCTCGATGTCGGCGATAACGTCCTCGTAATACTCGACGCCGATCGACAGCCGCACCAGCGACGGAGTGATCCCCATCCTCGGCTGCACGTCCGCCGGGATGTCAGAGTGCGTCATCGTAGCGGGATGCTCCGCTAGCGATTCCGTGCCGCCCAGGCTCACGGCCAGGTGGACTAGCTTCAGTTCGTTCAGAAAGCGAAACGCCTCCGCCTCGCCGCCGCGCACATCGAACGCGACCATGGAGCCCGGCGCCATGCACTGGCTCCGGTAGACGTCGAACTGGGGATGGTCCTCGGTCAGGTGACCCAGATAGTTGACCCGCTCGACCTTAGGGTGCTCGGCAAGGTAGTCAGCCACGTACTGCGCGTTCTTCATCTGCGCGGTCATCCGCATCTTGAGCGTCTCGAGGCTGCGCAGCATCAGCCAGCCGGTCCACGGACTGGACATCGTACCCAAGAACGTACGCGTACCCAGAATCTGACCGATCAAGTCCTCCGAGCCCAGCACGGCGCCGGCGATGAGGTCGCTGTGCCCCCCGATGAACTTGGTGGCCGAGTAGAGCACCAGGTCGGCACCGAATTTGAGCGGGTGCTGGAACAGCGGCCCGAGAAACGTGTTGTCCACCACCACTACCGGGTTCCGCTTGCCGCAACAGCGGCTGGCAAGTTTGGCGGCGTGCGCGATGTCGACGAGATCGTTGGTCGGGTTCGCCGGCGTCTCGATGAAGATCATTCCGACGCGGTCCGCCACCGACTGATCGGCGAGCGCCGCTTCGGCGACGGCCGCACCATCCGGTCCGGCCGGAAAGCCGATCACATCGATGCCGAATTCGGGTAGCATCTGCGTGAACAGGTGCTCCGTCCCGCCATAAAGCGGCTCGCTGTGCAGCAGCACGTCGCCGGGTCGCAGGAAAGTAAAGGTGACGGTGGCGATGGCCGCCATCCCGCTGGTGCATACGGCCCCGGCTTCCGCATCATCCCACAAGGTCAGCCGGTCCTCGAGAACCTCCAGGTCCGGATTGTTCAAGCGGCTGTAGATGAGTCCCATCCCTTCGCCGACTCTCTGCTCGCGCAGTCCGTAGGCGAGCTCGAAGAACGCCTTACCTTCTTCAGCGTTGCGGAATGCGAAGGTCGAGGTCTGAAAGATGGGACACTTGATGGATCCCTCAGACCACTCGGGTCGGTAGCCGTAGCCCATCATCAAGCTCTCGGGTCGCAGCTTGCGGTCGCCGATCTCTTTACGCGTGTACTGCTTCTTGCGGACCATGTATGCCTCCGAGAGGGGTAGTTCCCGCGGTCGAGGTTGGGGGGACCTCTAAACTAACGCACCGGCGTGGGTTCCGCTAAGCCGGGTCGTCCGTTTGTCCGGCGGCGCAACCCAAATACATACAAAGACTTCCGGGACCATGATCTTGCGCCGCAAGCGCCCCCCGGGTAAGCTTCGCATCCCATGTCGGACGAAAAGACCTATTTCCGCACCGGGCTCGGCCTGAAGAAAGCCGTGCTCCCCATCCTGGAGGGCGAGTACCACTCGCAGGTCGTGGAGCGCCTTCGCGAGCGGGGCTACCGCGCCTCGACCGGCGGCGTCACCATCCGACTGGCCGAGGAGTTCGGCTATTGCTACGGCGTCGACCGGGCCGTGCAGTACGCCTACGAAGCTCGCCACAAGTTTCCCGAACGCCGGCTCTTGTTGGTCGGCGAGATCATCCACAATCCGCACGTCAATGCGCGGCTACGAGAGTTGGGTATCGAGTTCTTGATGCCGCAAGAGGACGGTAGCTTCGACTTCGGCGCGCT